>JBPPMG010000418.1:0-6498 GCA_051305935.1 Thermoanaerobaculia bacterium | reverse complement strand
GTTCCCGTGTAGACTTTTTCATGGCCGCTCCCTTTCTCGAGTTCATCGCTCGTTTTGCAGACCTTACGGTACTGCGTTCGAAGGGGGGTGGCCTTCTCATCCCATCTGAGCGAAGCGAAGGACCTCTCAGGGTTCTACAAGTGAAGACTTCAGCCCTTGAATTTCTGGCCTGATGCGAGTGGGTAGTGAGACTTCAGCCCTTGGGTTTCTGCCCTGTTGCGAGTGGGTAGAACCCGGAGAGGTCCTTCGCTTCGCTCAGGACGACAGGGCGTTCGAGCGACGCAGAGTGGCCCGCCCTCCGCCTCACCCCCCTACGTCACCGCCGCTTGCGCGGCGTCGCGGGCGATTCCTTGAACATCCCGGCCTGCGCCTCGAGGCGGTCGCGGAGGCTGTTGCAGACGAGATCGCAGAGTTGGTAGACGGAGGGATCGGAGATCGAGTACCAGACGGTGTTCCCTTCCTGGCGACGCGCGACGAGACCGGCGTCCTGGAGGATCCTCAGATGCTTGCTGACGTTCGGCTGGGTCGTCCCCAGCGATTCGGCGAGCTTGCCGACGCTCAGCTCTCCACGCTCCAGTGACTGGAGCAGGCGAAGCCGCAGCGGTTCGGCCAGGACCTTGAAGCGTCCCGCCACGAGTCCGAGCGACTCCGTCGTCATCTGAAAGTGATCGGCCATGCGTTCGGTCTCCGTAGCACTTTATGCTTACGTAGTTATATACCGATCGCGCCGGAATTGCTACCGTCGTCTCGATTCCGCGAGCGCCCGGACCGGGGCTCAGCCGTCGATTCCTCAGCGGAACTTCGTTCCCCGCCGGACGACGAACGCTTCCTCTTCGGGCTCGTGCACGGGAGCGACATCTTCGAGCCCGCACTGCGGGCACCGCTCGCCGCCACCGCGCGCGCGGTCGGAGACGCCGGGCTCGAACCGCATCCCGCAGTCCCTGCAAACGAGAACCACCTCATCGCAACAAGCGCCGTGTTCTGTCATCGCCGCCGTACAGTCTAGCGCTCGCGCAGCCCCACGGCTCAGAATGGTAGAGTCTTCTCACCGATGTCACCCGGTATCCGTCGATGAACGAAAACGAGCGTCTCCGGCAACTCGTGCTGTCGCAGCGCCGGCTCTCCCAGTGCGGCGACGACGTTGGCGCGGTCCTGCGCGTGCTGGCGGAGGAGTCGTTCGCGCTCACCGGCGCGGACGGCGCGATGGTCGAGATCGCCGGCCGCGACGAGTTGGTCGTGCGCAGCGCAACCGGCACGCTCTCCGAACTGCAGCGCATCGCCTCGCCGCCAACCCGCGGCTTTTTCGTCAACCGCTTTCCGCTCCACGAGGCGATCTTCGCGAGCGTGAGCCATCGCCACGAGTCGGGCCACCTCGACGCGTTCGACCTGGCCGCCTGCCGCACCGCCGGCGTTCGCTCGATCATCGCGGTCCCGCTTCGCTTCGGCGACCGTACCCTTGGCATCCTCGACGTGATCTCCGCGGCCGCCTCCTCGCTCGGAGCGTCCGATGCCGCCGCGCTCCAGATTCTCGTCGCCGGCGCCGCAGCTGCCGTCGCACGCGAGGTCGATTTCGAGGCTCGCGAGGCGAGGATCGCCGAGCGGACGGTACTGCTGATCGCCTCGCTCGACCGGCAGAACCGCAACGTGCAGCTCCTGCAGGAAGTCGCCAGCGCCGCCAACCAGGCGCAGACGCTCGAGACGGTGATTCGCGTCGCGCTGCAGCGGATCTCCGAGCACGGCGGATGGCAGGTGGGCCACCTCTACCTCGTCTCCGAGGAGTCCCCCGAAAACATCGTGTCGACCAACGTCTGGCACGTCACGAACCCGATGCGCTTCAACGCCCTGATGCGGATGACCGACGCGGTCGGCTGGAAGAAAGGGTTCGGCCTCGTCGGCAAGGTTTTCGATGAGGGACGCTCGGCCTGGATCCAGGACCTCAGGAGCGATCCTCGCTTCATCCGCACCAACGTCGCGGTGTCGTTAGGCATCCGCTCGTCGTTCGCGCTTCCGATCCTGATCGGCAGCGAGGTCGTGGGCGCGCTCGAGTTCTTCTCCGAGCACCAGATCGAGCCCGACGATCGCTGGCTCGACGTGATGCAGAACGTAGGCGCGCAGCTCGGCCGCGTGATCGAGCGCAAGCGCGCGCAACTCGCCCTCGGTGCTTCGGAGCGGCGCTATCGCCTGCTCTTCGAGCGCAACCTCGCCGGCGTCGTCCGGATGAAGCTCGACGGCACGATCGTCGAGTGCAACGGCGCCTTCGCGGGCATCGTCGGCGCCGCGAACCCAACCGAGGTCACCGGCCTCTCGCTCTCCGAGATGATCGACGACGAGGAGGCGCGCGCCACGTATCGTAAAGCGCTCGAGCGCGACCGCTTCGTGTCGAACACCGAGGCCAGGATACGGAGGCTGGACGGCACGACCGCGTGGCTTCTTCTGAACCTTGGCTCCCCCAGCAATGACGACGCGTCCCCGTTCGTGGAAGGGACGGTGCTCGACATCACGGAGCGGAAAGTCGCCGAGGCGAAGATCGCGCACCAGGCGCATCACGACCCTCTCACCGGGCTCTGCAATCGCGCCTATTTCATCGAGCAGCTCGAGCGGGCCATGGCGATGGCGCTCCGAACGAGCTCGAGCCTCGGGCTGCTCTACATCGACCTCGACGAGTTCAAACCGGTCAACGACTCCCTCGGCCATGCGGCGGGAGACGCGCTGCTCCGCGAAGTCGCCGATCGCCTTCGCGCGAGCGTGCGGCGCACCGACGTAGTGGGACGCATGGGCGGCGACGAGTTCATCGTGCTGCTCGATTCGCTCAAGCACGACAGCGACGCGTCGCTCGTTGCCGAGAAAACGCTCGAGGCCGTGGTCGAGCCGTTCGAGAACGACGGCAAATCGATGCGGATCACGGCGACTATCGGTGTCGCGATCTTCCCGGCCGACGGCGACGATCCCGACTCCTTCATCGCCGCCGCGGACCGCGCGATGTACAGCGCCAAGCGCGCGGGAAAGAACCGTTACGCCCTGAGCCCCGGCCGCGTCGCGACCGAAGGGTAAGGGCTTGTCATCCCGAAGCGAAGCGAGGGATCTGCTAAACAATCCCGTGACTGCCTCCATAACGCAAAATCCCGTTCGCGCACAAACCTAGGGCAGCGAAAGGAAGCGGTCAGAAGTCTCTTTAGCAGATCCCTCGCTGCCGCTCGGGATGACATCCCCGTCATCCCGAAGCGAAGCGAGGGATCTGCTAAACAAATCCCCTGACCGCTTCCTCAGCGCAAAATCCCGTTCGCGCACAAACCTAGGGCAGCGAAAGGAAGCGGTCAGGAGTCTCTTTAGCAGATCCCTCGCTGCCGCTCGGGATGACGGGCAAAACAAAACGCCAGCCTTTCGGCTGGCGTTACGTATTGTCGTATTGGCGGGGCCGACGGGGCTCGAACCCGCGACCTCCGGCGTGACAGGCCGGCATTCTAACCAACTGAACTACGACCCCGCTTGGCAACGGCTGCTAACGACTCGGCCGTACCTCGAATTCCCGAGGCGAGCGAGATGGTAAACAGTGACGGGAAGCGAGTCAAGGGCAGCGCGATCAGCCCCGATAAACGGGGAGAACCGGCGCTTCCCCGAGCAGCGGCGCGGCCGCATCCTTCGGCGAGAGGAGCGGCTCGACGGGGGGCCACTCGATCCCGATCCCAGGGTCATCCCATCGGATTCCGCGATCGTTCGACGGCTCGTAGAGCGCCGTGCACTTGTAGACCACGTCCGCCGATTCGCTCGTCACGCAAAAGCCGTGCGCGAAGCCGGGCGGAACCCAGAGCTGGCGCTTGTTCTCGGCCGATAGATCGACTCCCACCCACCTGCCGAACGAGGGCGAGCCGCGACGGATGTCGACCGCGACGTCGAAGATCGTCCCGTTCACCGCGCGGACGAGCTTCCCTTGCGGATTCGGCTCCTGGTAGTGCAGCCCGCGAAGCACGCCGCGTGACGAGCGCGAGTGGTTGTCCTGCACGAACGCCTCGGTGATTCCGCCCTCGGCGAAGCGCGCCGCGTGGTAGACCTCCATGAAGAAGCCGCGATCGTCTCCCCAGACTTTCGGCTCGACGATGAGCACGCCAGGCAGCGCCGTTTCGACGAATTTCATGCGGCGCGCATGATAGCAGAGGGTCGGAGTGGCTATCTCGTCCCAATGTGGCGCAGACAAGAGTGTCTGCGCCACATTGCGGTGCGCAGACAAGAGTGTCTGCGCCACATTGCGCCGCGCAGACAGGAGTGTCTGCGCCACATTGCTGTAGAATCCGCGTTCTCCGGCAAGGGCCCGGACCACGATCATGAGCAAGAGCTTCTACATCACCACGGCCATCCACTACGTCAACGACGTCCCCCACATCGGGCACATCTACGAGAACGTGACGGCCGACGTCATCGCGCGATACCGGCGCATGCACGGCGACGACGTCTACTTCCTCACCGGAACCGACGAGCACGGCCAGAAGATCGAGCGGACTGCCGCGAAGAAGGGAATCCGGCCGATCGAGCTCGCCGACCAGGTCGTTGCCGCCCATCACGCGAACAACGCGCGCCTCGGCATCTCGAACGACGACTTCATCCGCACGACGCAGCCGCGCCATCGCGACGGCGTCTACGAGATCATCCGCCGCATCCGCGAGCGGAACCCCGACGACATCTTCCACGGCGAGCATTCGGGCTGGTATTGCCAGAGCGAAGAGACCTTCGTTCCCGAGTCGCAGGTGACCGACGGCAAGTGCCTCGACGGGCATCCGGTCGAGATGACGACCGAGCGGAACTACTTCTTCCGCCTCTCGAAGTACGAGAAGCCGCTGCTCGACTTCTATCGCGCGAATCCCGAGTTCGTGAAGCCGAAGGGACGCTTCAACGAGGTGATCTCGTTCGTCGAGGCCGGCCTCCGCGATCTCTCCGTGTCGAGGACGGCGATCAAGTGGGGCATCCCGTTCCCGGGCGACGAGGATCACATCATCTACGTCTGGCTCGACGCGCTGACGAACTACATCTCCGCGCTCGGCTTCGGCAGCAACGATCTCGCGCGCTTCGAGAAGTACTGGCCCGCCGACATCCACCTCATCGGCAAGGACATCGTCCGCTTCCACGCGGTCTACTGGCCGGCGTTCCTGATGGCCGCGGGGCTTCCGCTGCCGAAGTCGATCGTGTCGCACGGCTTCTGGCTTCGCGACAACGTGAAGATCTCGAAGTCGCTCGGCAACGTCGTGCGCCCCGACGAGGTGATCGACCGGTACGGCGCCGAGGCGTTCCGCTACTACCTCTCGCGCGAGATGGTGTTCGGGCAGGACTCGAACTACTCGGACGAGTCGTTCTTCACGCGCTACAACGCGGAGCTCGCGAACGGGATCGGGAACACGATCTCGCGCGCGCTCAAGATGTGCGAGACCTACTTCGACGGGAAGACGCCCCCGATCCTCTGCGATGACAACGAGCTCCAGCGTGCGGCGGAGGAGACGATTCCGATCTGGACGCGCGAGATGGACCAGTTCGCCTTCCAGCGCGCGCTCGAGGCGGTCTGGAAGTTCCTCGACGCGGTGAACGGGTACATCGTGACGCGCGAGCCGTGGCGAATGTTCAAGGAGAACGGGGCCGACGACGCACTCTCGCGCGTGCTTTGGAACGTGCTCGAGTCGCTGCGCCTCGCGTGGACGATGGTCGCGCCATTCATGCCGTCGCTCTCCGCCGAGGCGCTTCGCCGAATCGGCGCCGGCGGTGACGCGCCGCGCGTGTCCGCGCTGAAGTGGGGACTGCTTCCCACCGGCGCGCCGCTCGTCTCCGGTGACGCACTCTTCCCGCGAATCGACTTCAAAGACTACGTGACGGAAACGAAGAACGAAGGAGCAGCAGTGTCTGAACCAATCGAGGAAACGAAGGAAGCATCACAGCCAGCGGCAACCGCCGCGGCAACACCTGCGACTACCGCAGCGCCGGCGCCGGCGGCCGAAGCTTCGACCGAGTCGCCGAAGATCACGATCGACGAGTTCTTCCGCGCCGACCTTCGCGTCGCGCAGATTCTCGAAGCGGAGAACGTGCCGAAGTCGAAGAAGCTGATTCGCATGAAGGTAACCACCGGGGACTCGGACCGTCAGATCGTCGCGGGGATCGCGACGAAGTACACGCCCGAGGAGTTGATCGGGCGCAAGGTGGTGATCGTCGCAAATCTTCAGCCGGCGAAACTGATGGGCGTCGAGTCGAACGGGATGGTTCTCGCGGCATCGATCGACGGCGAGCCAAGCCTCGTCGCGGTCGATTCGAACGTACCAAACGGCACGAAGGTCAAGTAAACAATTTCCAGGAGTCGGTGGACAGCAGAGACTCACAGACGCATATTGAAGGTGTCGGTGTATGCGAGATTCTCACCGGCTTGGCCGGCACGCTCTAGCGCGCCGAAAACCCCTCTTCGACCCGCGGACGGAGAGGGGTTTTTTTCTGGGCGGATGATTCGGTAAGAGTTCGTTGCGGATCTGC
>JBPPMG010000246.1:0-6455 GCA_051305935.1 Thermoanaerobaculia bacterium | reverse complement strand
GACGGGAGGTAGTGAACGCCGAAGCCATAGCCGATGGCCCTGGTGGAGAATGTGCTGTCGCTGAACACCATCGCGAGGTTGGAGCGGACCAGTGCGCTCATGCCCCAGCCGCTGTCCCCAAAGAAGTGGCGGATGCCGGTGGCGAGCTCGACGATGTCTTCGGGCGCGCGCTCGCCCCCTGTATAGACCAACGAGTTGAGCTCGGTGATCCAGTTCGTGGGCGAAAAGCGCGAGAGCGGGTAGTTGATGCCGACGTCGAGACGGATCTCGTCCGACATTTCGAAGTCGGTGGTCTCAGGGCTGGTGATCGCGCGGCGGTCCGGGCGCAGCATGTAGCCAACGCCGGCCGTGACGATGCCGCTCGTCCAATGGAGACCAGCGCCATACTCGGGGCGGCCAGTTGCGATGCCGCTGTCCTCGTGCCCCGTGTTGACGTCCCAGAAGGCCGACAGGGCGAGCTTGTTGCTGCTGTCGTCGCCGAGCAGGCCGAACTTCGTGCCAACGCGGAGATTGCCGATGTCGTTTTCCGTGAACCTGCCGGAGTACGGAAAGCCGTTGATGTAGCCCGCCAGGTCGCCAGCGTTCTGGTCGAGCGTCACGTAGGGCATACCAAGGGTCATCTCCCAGCGATCGGTGAGTCCGTAGCCGATCGAGGCAGTGAACTCATCCTTCACGTAGTCCATGTCGATGTCGGTGCGCTGCGTCGGCGGCTGGAGCTCGATCGCAGTTGCCGCGAGATACTGGTACTCATTGAAGTAGACGCCGAACGACCAGTCGCCCTTCTTCATCGTCTCGCCGGTGATGGTCTTGAACAGGCCCGTGGGGCCCGTGAAGGTCGGTGCCTTGAGCGTCAGCTGTTCCTCTTTCGAGATGTCCTGCGCTCCGAGCGCCGACGCGGAAACCAGCATCAGTGCCATCAAACAGAAAATTGGTGCGTGTCTCATGTTGCTCTGAACCTCCGTTCTTGAAATTTTCGTGCCCCGACTCACTGACTCCGGGTGGATTGCGACGGAGTCTATCATACTGGCTTTAAATGGCTTGCGTAGTTTCCACGCTCAGCGGCTTGCGTAGTTTCCACGGATAAAATCCATTCAGAATCGGAGCCCTGCGCCGACCCCTTCGAACCGGTCGAGAGTCGACGCATCTTCGATGCAGTTGACTGTCGCGCCATCAGCTTCTGCCGTCAGGATCAGCGCTTCGACGAGGTCGCACGACCTCACCTGCTGACCGCAGACGGGGCAGCCCAGCGGAACTTCGAGTCCAAGGACGCGACAGCTGGTGCATCGCCACCCGCGCGCTGACGCCCGGGTCGTGAAGAACAGGCTGTCGACTCGTCGCTCGTTCAGGGCGGCAACCACGCGGTTGAAGCCGACGGCGCCGCGAGCGCCTTCGAGTGTCGCGACGCGAGCCATCGCCTCGCCCCGCGCCTTCCCGCGAATCAGCGCGCTGCACGCGGCCGTCACGTCTTCGACGCTCGAATGCATGTCGAGGTGCAACACGCCGATCACTTTCTCGTCGACCCGCTTCGAGAGGAACCCGCGGAAGTTTGCGACGTTTCGCTCCTGACCGCTGAGAATCACGCCGCCTCGGACACGGCCCTGGTCGATGATCCGGGTGAGCGCCTCGCCGACTTTCTGGTGGTGGCGGTCGATGTTCTCTTGCAGGTGCCGCTGGATGTTCGACTGCGACCAGCCTCCCTGATCGTGCCGTTTCGGCGTATCGGGATTCTCGAGGTCCACCTCGAATTCGATCCTGCCGAAGTTCACGAGAAAGAGCCGGGCCGATTTTGCATCGACCATCGCGAGCGCCGCCGCCGGGTGCGCCTGCCGCAATTCGGCGAGCTGCCGGATATGCGGACGACTTCCGATCGCGAGCTCGGGACGCACCGCGATCGGAAGCTGCAGGGGAGAGAAGAACTGTTCCTTCGGCGCCGCGAAGATCGCGAGCCCGCGCGTGTCGGGCTCGAGCGAATTCTCGACGTAGCGCTCGATCTGCCGGATCGCGTCTTCGAGGCCGTTGCCGTTCTCCCCGATGGTCTCGCGAAGCCGGCCGGTCTCGTTCTTCAGGAAGAGCCGGATCTTGTCTTTTTGCGCTTCGTCACTGCGCGCGGTGTCGATGTAGAGCGATACGAAGGGACCCTTGCTGTCGGGACGCGTTGCGAGCTGGCGAATCTGGTCGTTGATCATAGGCTCTCATCCCTTTCTCGAACCGGGACATCGTCGGACAAATCCCCGCCCGCCGCGGGGTCGAATTCCGTGTGGAGTTTGTGCTGATGGACCGTCAAGGCGAGGGACGCAAGGACGGTGATGATGGCGGCGATACCTAGCAGTGCGGCGACTCTTCGGTTCATCGGCAAGAGGGCTGTTATCCTTTGTTCGTTCGAGGGACACCGCAACGGGCGGGTCTGCTCGACGAGCCTGGCTGGAGCGGCCGCAGGATTGCGTGGCGCCAGCAACGCGCTTCGCAGGGTCGGAACCTCGTCAATTGCCGGCGTTTCATGACCGGCGACCAGTTTGTCAGTCGCAGGCCAAACTATAGCACCACGGGGGCGGGCTGGATCGAACTCTCGCCCCTCGGGAGACCCCATCATGAAGGCAGCCATCGTTCGCGCCCACGGCGGCCCGGAAGCAATCGACCTCGCTGAAGTAGCCGACCCGCAACCGGGGCCGCACGATGCGGTCGTGCGAGTCCGGGCCGTCGCGCTGAACCATCTCGATGTCTGGGTCAGGCGCGGCGTGCCGGGAGTGAAGTTCCCTCTTCCGATCATCCTCGGCTCCGAGATCGCCGGCACGATCGAGTCGCTTCCCGCGGGAGCGACCGGCTGGAAGGCGGGTGATGAAGTGCTCGTCGCTCCCGGAACGAGTTGCGGTCTCTGCATCCAGTGCCTTTCCGGCTGGGATCCGCACTGTCGCGAGTACGGCATCCTCGGCGAGACGCGCAACGGCGGGGCGGCGGAGCTTGCGGCGGTACCGCTCCGGAATCTCATGCGCAAGCCCGCGAAGCTCTCGTTCGCCGAGGCGGCTTCGATGCCGCTCGACTTTCTGACCGCGTGGCACATGCTCGTGGCACGGGCGCAGCTTCGCCCCGGCGAAACTGTCCTCGTCCACGCGGGTGCTTCCGGGGTCGGCAGCGCGGCGATCCAGATCGCGAAGCTCTGGGGCGCGAACGTGATCGCTACGGCTGGAAGCGAGGCGAAGGCGGAGAAGGCGCACTCCCTCGGCGCCGACCGGACGATCCTCTATCGCGAAACCGACTTCGCGAAAGAGATTCGCGAGATCACGGGCAAGCGCGGCGTCGAAGTCGTCATCGAGCATGTCGGGCGCGACACCTGGGACGGGTCGGTCCGCTCGCTGGCGCGCGGCGGAAGGCTCGTCAGCTGTGGCGCGACGACGGGCCACGAAGTAACGCTCAACCTCCGCGTCCTCTTCGCGAAGGCGATCTCGATCCTCGGTTCGACGATGGGAAGCCTTGCCGAGATGAAAGAGGTCGTGCAGCACGTCGAGGCGGGGCGGCTCCGCCCGGTCGTCGACCGCGTGCTCCCGCTCGACGAGATCCGCGGAGCGCACCGGGTGCTGGAGGCGAGGGAGGCGGTGGGGAAGGTAGTGCTGGCGGTGGGGTAGCGGGCCGTCATTTCTCAGTTCTTCATTCCACATTCGACATTCTTCATTTCGGTTTCCATGGAGTCTCGCCGATCGTGCGGAAACCGAAATGAAGAATGTCGAATGCGGAATGAAGAATGTAGAAGGGGGCTCGCTGACGTGCGGCGACCTTGTGTACCCCGCGACCCTGACTCCCGCGCGGGAATTCAAACGTAATCGATGCTGCTTGCGTCCCCATCCCGAGGGACAATAACCACCAATGCCCCCGACCGAAACCGCTCCCCGAATCCAGATCCTCGCCGACGACCTGGTGAACCAGATCGCGGCGGGCGAGGTGGTCGAGCGGCCCGCCTCCGTGGTCAAGGAGCTCGTCGAGAACTCGCTCGACGCCGACGCGCGTTCGATCGCGATCACCCTGGAGAACGGCGGCAAGCGCCTGATCGAGGTAAGTGACGACGGCAGCGGCATGTCGGCGCGCGACGCGGTCACGGCGCTCGAGAGGCATGCGACCTCGAAGATCCGCTCGTTCGACGATCTTCTCAACGTCTCGACGCTCGGTTTTCGCGGCGAGGCGCTTCCGTCGATCGCGAGCGTCTCCCGCTTCACGCTGCTGAGCTGGGACGGGAGTGAAGAGCACGGCGTCGAGATCGACTGCGTTCCCGGCATCCCCTCCGCATCGCGTCCGGCGGCCCGCGCGCGGGGCACGACGATTCGCGTTGCCGACCTGTTCGACAACGTCCCGGCGCGCCGCAAGTTTCTCAAGAGCACGGACGCGGAGTTCCGCTCGATCGTCGCGATCGTCTCCTCCTACGCGTTGCCGAATCCGGCGGTCGCCTTCCGCCTCACGCACAACGGGCGTGCGGTGCTCGACCTGCCTTCGGCGCGCGACTCGCGCGAGCGGACGGTGCAGATCCTCGGAGGCGACGTCGAGTCGAGTCTTGCCGAGATCTCCCTGACGATCGCGCCGGTGAACGCCCGCGGCTTCGTCACGCGCGGCCTTCGCTACGGCAGCCGGCGCAACCAGTATTTCTTCGTCAACGGCCGGCTGGTCAAGGACCGCGTTCTCACGCACGCGACGAATCGCGCGACCGAGGCGTTCGACGCCGACGGCCATCCGGGGATCGTCCTCTTCGTGGAGATCGATCCGCAACTCGTCGACGTGAACGTCCACCCGGCGAAGACCGAAGTCCGCTTCCGCGACTCGGGCCAGGTGCACGTCGCGGTCGAGGTCGGCGTGCGCAACGCGCTCGGCGGCCCCGAGTCGGGAAGCAGGTTGCTCGTCGCGCGCGAGACCGCGGAACCGTCCGAAGGGGAGGCGACGCGCGTCGACGCATCCTGGCCGGCGCCCGAAAAAGGGAGCGACCCCCTGGCGCAGCAACAGCAGCTCACGAACCCGGAGCCTCAGCCGCGCTCGGCGCTCAGGTACGAGGCGACGCCGCTCTTCCAGCAGAAGCCTCTCGTTCAGCCCCCCCGCGAGGCGCCGTTAGGCGACCTGCGCGGCCGGGTCATCGGCCAGTACCGCGACAGCTACGTTCTGGTCGACATGCCCGAGGGACTCCGGCTCGTCGATCAGCACGCGGCGCACGAGCGCGTGCTCTACGAGAAGCTGCTCGCGAAGGGGCAGTCCCACGACGCGTCGCAGAGGCTTCTCGAGCCGTTCATCTACGAGCCGGGCGCGGCGGAGTCGGGGACGATCGCCTCGTACCTCGGGGAGCTGCGCGAGTCCGGCTTCGAAATCGAGCCGTTCTCCCGGGGAAGTTTCGCGATCTCCGCGATCCCCGCGATCCTGCGGCGCGAAGGGCTCGACACCTTCTTTCGCAAGCTTCTCGACGCGGCTTCCTGGGAGCGCTCGCACGTGGAGCGGCTGCGCGACCGGCTGCTCGCGACGATCGCCTGCCACGCCGCGATCAAGGTGCATCGCCCGATGTCGGGGAGCGAGATGTCTCATCTCGTTGCCGACCTCCTCGGCGCGGCGAATCCGTTCGCCTGCCCGCACGGGCGCCCGATCATCGTCGACATCCGCCACTTCGACATCGAGAAGCACTTCCATCGGAGGTGATCGCGCCTTGGCGCCCCGTGAAAAGGATCTCCTCGGGCGCGCCGGCGAGCGCCGCGCGGCGTTCCACTATCTCCTGCGCGGCTGGCGCATCGAGGGGCGAAACGTTCGCGACTACGGCGCCGAGATCGACCTCATCGTGAGGCGAGGGCGCGTGGTCGCCTTCGTCGAGGTGAAGACGCGGCGCGAGGGCGACGCGGGCGAGCCGTGGGAGTCGGTGCGCGAGGGACAGCGGCGACGAATCATGCGCGCCGCCGAGGGCTGGCTCGCCGCGCACCCGCTCCGTGAGGACACCGAGGTTCGTTTCGACATCGTCTCGATCGTGAAGACGCGCTGGCGCTTCCGCCTCGAGCGCTTCGAAGGCGCGTTCGAGGCCGAGGCGGAAAGCGGGAGGCCGTGGCGACGACGATAGGGGAATTCGGATTGCGGATTTCGGAATGCGGAGCTGAAAGGCAAAGGCGGATTGCCTTGCCTTTCTCAGCTGAGCACGGGCAACGCTTCTCCCTGGTCCATACAGTCTCAGTCTCGCGAAGCGCAATCCGCATTCCGCAATCCGAATTTACCTAGAGCTTCTTCAACTCGCTCTTCCGCAGCTTCCCTCTCTCGTCGAGCGGCATCTTCTCGATCAGCTTGACGATGCGGGGCACCTTCCACGACGAGAGGCGCGCGGCGCAGTGTGCGCGGACCGTCGCGCCGGAGACTTCCGCTTCGGCGACGACGGCGGCTGCGACGACTTCGCCGCGCGCGCCTGCCGCTTCGCCGTACACCTTCACCTCGCGCACGCCGGGACACTCGAGGAT
>JBPPMG010000203.1:0-17127 GCA_051305935.1 Thermoanaerobaculia bacterium | reverse complement strand
GGAATGCGGTGGGGAGAGTGGAACGGCCGCTATCGCGACACGATCCGGCACTTCGTCGCGGGCCAGCCCGGACTCGTCGGCGAGGTGTCGACACGGATCGCAGGCAGCGCCGACCTCTATCAGGCCAGCGGCCGCGCGCCGACCAACAGCATCAATTTCATCACCTGCCACGACGGATTCACGCTCAACGACCTCGTCAGCTACAACGCGAAGCACAACGAGGCGAACGGCGAAGACAACCGCGACGGCATCAACGACAACGCCAGCTGGAACTGCGGGGTGGAAGGAGACTCCGACGACCCGGCGATCGAAGCATTGCGAAACCGCCAGGTGAAGAACTTCGCCGCGATCCTGCTTCTCTCCGAGGGTGTGCCGATGATCCTCGGTGGGGACGAGATCCGTCGCACCCAGCGTGGAAACAACAATGCCTACTGCCAGAATGACGAGACGAGCTGGTTCGACTGGAGTCTCCTCGGGAGCCATTCGGACATCCACCGATTCTTCCAGCGGATGATCGCATTCCGGAAGCGCCACATGCTGCTCCAGCGGCGCAGCTTCTTCTCGGGGGAAGTGAACGAGCGCGGCCTGGCCGACATCGCGTGGCACGGCTGCCGGCTTAACGCTCCGGGATTCAACGACAACTCGTCGAGAGTGCTCTCGTACACGATGGCGGGAACCGGGAACGACGAGGATCTCCACGTCGTCCTCAACATGTCGGACGAGACGCTCGCATTCGACGTGCCGGGCGTGCAGGGGCGCTCGTGGTATCGGAGCATCGACACTTCGCTCGCCCCGCCGGAAGACATTCACGACCCGGGTTACGAACCTGTCGTCGCCGAATCGTCGATCGACGTCTCGCCCAGGTCTGTCGTAGTTCTCGTGTCGCGCTGATTGAACTGAACAGGGACCGCCAACTGGAGGAGTTGCCATGAATGCCGACAGCATGAAGTTCACTTTCTCGGACCTGATCGCCGGCTACGTCAGGCAGTTTGACTGGCAGACGAACGATCGATTCATCATCGAGACCTCGGATCACCGGGAGTTCGTCGTGAAAATCGGCGACTTCTGCTACGCGGAGGTCATGCGCAACCTCGGCGAAGGGATGCTCGACTGCACCGGCCAGATGACGAACATGCTGGCGCCGGGGCGATTCCTCTTCGCCTACGGGATCTTCTATCCGGAGCACGCCGAGTGGAAGTTCGAGGCGAAGCACATCGTCTTCGCCGGCCGCGCCGAGACCGAGTTCGTCTTCGAGAAGCAGAACTGGTGGATCGAGCAGGTGCGCCAGCTCTCCGATTTCTACCTCCGCGCGGAGTTCGGCGACGGTCCAATCGACTACCGCGCCTACCGGACCGATATCGACATCAACGGCTCCCGCTCCGCCGACCTGCGGCAGGAGACCGACACGATCTCCCGGCTCGTATACGGCTTCGCCTCGGCGTACCTGATGACGGGTGACGAGCGCAGCCTGGAAGCAGCCGAGGCGGGCACGCGCTACCTGCGCGAGCATTTCCGCTGTTACGACCCGAGCGACAAGAGCTGCTACTGGTACCACGCGATCGTGTCGAGCGGGACGAAGGAGCGCAAGATCTTCGCCTCCGAGAACGGCGAGGATTTCGACGCGATCCCGGCGTACGAGCAGATCTACGCGCTCGCCGGACCGACGCAGACCTACCGCATCACCGGCGATCCGCTCATCGAGAACGACATCCAGATGACGATCAACTTTTTCCAGAAGTACTTTCTGGACAAGACGCGCGGCGGCTACTACTCGCACGTCGATCCGGTGAGCTTCGACGGACAGTCGGTCTCGCTCGGAACGAATCGCGACAGAAAGAACTGGAACTCCATCGGCGACCACGCGCCGGCGTACCTGATCAACGCGGTCCTCGCCACCGGAAACCGGGAGTGGGGCGACATGCTCGAGTACTGCGCCGACCTGATCACCGACCATTTCCAGGCGTACGACTACAGCCCCTTCATCAACGAGAAGTTTCACGGCGACTGGTCGCACGACCTCTCGTGGGGATGGCTGCAGAACCGCTCCGTGATCGGCCACAACCTGAAGATCGCCTGGAACCTGATGCGCATCAACAGCTGGAGACCGAAGGAGAAGTACGTCGAGTTCGCCAGGAAGATCGCCGAGTTGATGCCGCAGCATGGATACGACCGGCAGCGAACCGGATGGTACGACGTCGTGACGCGAACGCTCGGCGAAGAGCAGGAGTGGCACCGCTTCGCGTGGCACGACCGGAAGGCCTGGTGGCAGCAGGAGCAGGGCATCCTCGCCTACCAGATCCTGGCCGGGACTCTGAGGGACCCGGAGTATCTGAAGTTTGCGCGCGAGTCGGCCGCGTTCTACAACGCGTGGTTCCTCGACCACGACTCCGGCGGCGTCTACTTCAACGTTCTCGCGAACGGGACTCCCTATCTGCTCGGCACCGAGCGGAAGAAGGGAAGCCACTCGATGGCCGGCTACCACAGCTTCGAGCTGGCGTACCTGTCCTCCGTCTACACGAACTTCCTGCTGACCCACCAGGGAATGGATTTCTACTTCAAGCCGCTGCCTAACGGCTTCCGCGACCGCAAGCTGTGCGTTGCGCCCGACATGCTCCCGAAGGGAAGCGTCCGGCTCGAGTCGGTCACGATCGACGGTGTTCCGTACGATGACTTCGACCCGGTCACTCTGATGGTCACCCTTCCTCAGAGCGACAGCCGGGTCACGGTCAAGGCGCACGTCGTTCCGACGGTCGAGCTCGAGCACTTCACGATCTCGGACGAGGGCCAGACGATGGTTCTGGCCGGGACGCTCGACGCCCGCGCGGTTCCCTACTTCCAGCAGAGACTCGCTCAGCGGGCGAACGCATCGACCCGGGAGGTGACGATCGACATGTCGAAGCTCGAGTACATGTCACGCGAGGCGGCGCGCGCGCTGATGTTCCAGAAGCAGAAGATGCCTCTCGACGCGGTGATGACGATTCGCGGGGCGGACGACCAGGTCAAGGAGTTGCTGAGCGAAGACGAGTTCGTGGAAGAAGTGGTCATGGCGTGAGCCGCACTTCGTTGAAAACCAGGTCCGGCTTGCCACTCTGAGCGAGGCGGAAGGGGCGGGCGGAGGCGAAGTATCCCGGGATGTGCAGTCCCGCATTCCGCGCCTTCCACCCCTCTTCGCGCTCAGCGTGGCGAACGAGCCGCAGGCGCTGTTTCAGGGAGATCTCGCATGCCGTTGTCGGCACATCTCGCATACGTGTCGCCGCTGTTGTTGCTCTTGCTGCTTTGTGCCGCTGGAGTCGCCTTCGCCATCCTCGGGCTCTCTCTGGTTAGGCGGTTCGTGCCGGCCGAGACACTGAAGCACCAGCACGAGATCGCCGGCTTCGTCTTCGGCGTTCTCGGCGCCGCTTTCGGCGTTCTTCTGGGCTTCGCGGTGCTGCAGGTCTGGGAGCAGTGGAGCCGGGCGGAGGAGTGGTCCGCGGCCGAAGAGGGGATCGCGGAGAGCATTCACCGTCACATCCGCAACTATCCGAATGTGGAGAAGACTCGGCCGCTGCTCGCACAATTCGAACGGTACGTCCGCTCGGTGGTCGACGTGGAGTATCCCGCGATGGCGAAGCTGCAGATGGAAGAGATCACCGACCAGGAGTTTCAACTCGTCTGGGAACGTGCAGGCGAGTTGCGTCCGGAGTCGCTGACCGAGCAGGGGTGCTTCACCAACCTCTTTTCTCTGCTGGGCCAGCTCGCGATGCAGCGCGAGCTGCGGCTGGAGTCAGCCCGCGGCGAGGTCCCGGCGCCGATCTGGTATGCGCTGCTGGTCGGCGGCTTCGGGACGGTCGCGTTCAGTTGGCTTTTCGCCGCGGAGAAATTCTCGATGCAGGCGGTGATCGTAAGCGCACTCGCCATCGCGCTGACGCTTCCGCTCTACGTCGTCATCTTACTCAACCATCCGTTCGCGGGGAGCGTGCGGATCGAGCCCGCGGGCTATCGCGAGCTGCTCAGGAGCATCGCGGCAGACCGTGCCGCCATCGAGCAGGCGATCCCGCCAGTTTCCCCAGGGAGGTAATCATGCTGGAAACCATTGTCGACAGGACCAGTGAGGCAGGCGTGGCAGCGGCGAGAGCGGGAGATGCTCGTGCGCTGGGCGAATGGCTCGACGCGGGGGGCAATCCCGAAGGGCGGGACGGCGAAGGATGGACTCCGCTCCTGGCAGCCTCGGCTCGCGGACACGAGGAAGCCGTGGCGTTGCTGCTCGAGCGCGGTGCGTCGCCCGACACGCGACAGGGGCAGTCGGCCGCGCTGCCGATCCACTTCGCCGGTCACTCCGGGAGCATCGGCGTGGCATCACGGCTGCTGGAGCTTCGCCCCGGTCATCTCGACGAGATCTGGGACATCAACGGACACACGTTGCTTCTGCAGGCCGTCTTCTACGGTTTCGTCGATCTGGCGAAGTTCGCGGTCGAGCGGGGCGCCAACACCGCCGCGATGACGCTGCGCGGCCTAACGGCGCTCGACCTCGCTCGCCAGTTCCAGAACGCGCCGATGATCGAGCTGTTGCAAGCGGCCGAAGCGCCGGCCGAGGCGAAGAGCGAGTACTACAAACGACTGCTGGAACGGGTGGCGCCGGTGACGCTGCCCGAGGAGCGCGCGACGCAGGAGAGATCGGATCGGCTCGTTGCAGCGATCGAGGCAGGAATCGCGCGGGCCGCGGCCGATGCGTCCACGGTTCCGGAGACGATCGCAACAGTTCGCGAGATGCTGCGCGAGACCGAAGTGAACCGGCTGGGCGGCCCGCTGCGCCAGCCTCCGCTCATCGTCGCGGTCACGGGGAACAACGGCAACCCCGCGAATCCGGCGGTCGCGGAAGTGCGCTATCGCATCGCAGAGCTTCTGCTCGAAAAGGGTGCCGACCCGACCCTGCACGAAGTCCATCCGATGGGCGCGCAGCCGATCATCCGGGCATGCGTCTTCAATCACCTGGAGATCCTCGAGCTCATGAGCAGGCACATGAGCGCCGAGGTGCTTCGCGATGCGCTCAACGAGATTCCGATCGTCAATGGGTTGACGGCCCTTCACGACTCAGTGCTGCGAGCTTCGATGACTTCACCCGATCGACTGGAGGGCTACCTCTCCCAGATCCGATGGGCCGTCGGGAGTGGGGCGCGAAGCGACATCGAGGACTTTTCGGGGCGCACGCAGCGGAGCATCGCCGCGGCGACCGCCGATCCGGAGCGCCGCCGGCTGTTGCTCGACGCGCTCGGCATTCACGTTGCTTGAACGACAAGGAGAAGATGCGATGAACGCGACCGGCGGAAGAGAACCGAACCGACTGAAGAGAAAGCTCGCCGCGGGCGAGGTCTGCGTCGGAATGACGATCACGATGAGCAATCCCGTCGTGGCCGAGATCCTGGCCCACATCGGGCTCGACTGGCTGTGGCTCGAGACCGAGCACACGGCGATGTCCGCAGAATCGGTGCTGACGATGCTGCAGGCGACCAACGGCTCGGACGTCAGCACCATCGTCCGGGTTCCGTGGAACGACAAAACGATGATCAAACGCCTGCTCGACACCGGCCCCGACGGAATCATCGTCCCTCTGGTGAACAGCCGTGAAGAGGCAGAGTACGCCGTGCGAGCGATGAAGTATCCGCCGTGGGGCGAGCGTGGAGCGGGCCTCTCGCGCGCGCAGTGCTACGGAATGCACATGGGCGAGTACATGGCGACCGCGGACGAAGAAGTGATGACGATCCTGATGATCGAGCACGTCAAGGCGGTGGAGAACATCGACGAGATCCTCGCCGTCCGCGGCGTCGACTCGGTGATGATCGGCGCGCTCGACCTGTCGGGAAGCATGGGACTGCTCGGTCAGACGAGCCATCCGGACGTCGAGGCCGCGGTTCAGAAGGTCCTGGCGGCGTCGAAGAAGGCCGGGATTCCGTGCGGCATCATCGCCATCGGTCCCGAGGCGGCGAACCAGCGCATCGCGGAAGGATTCACGAACCTGATCGTCGGCCTCGACGTTCTCACGCTGCTCACCGGAGCCAAGGGAACGCTCGACAAGATCGAGCGGCATCCGGTCGTCTCCGCGGCGCAGTTGGAAAGTCAACTCGTCACGAAGTGACCGATGAACGGAGGGCGGGCGAAGGACGCCCGCCTTCCGAACGCGCCGTGAGTCCCGGCGAAGGAGTGCGTCGATGGCCAGAAAGATCCTCGTGATCCTCTCCGAGTACGGGTACTGGGGCGAGGAGCTGGTCGGACCGCTCGAGACGTTCGACGCCGCCGGGTACGAAGTGACGCTTGCGACAGCGACCGGGCGCCGTCCCGTCGCGCTTCCTCCGAGTGCCGATCCCGCCTTCGTCGATCCGCCGCTCGGCCGCACCGTCACTACCGCGGGGATGGCCGCGAAAGTGCGATCGTTGGAGCAGTCGTCGCGACTCGATCATCCGCTGAATCTTTCCGAACTCATGCCCGAGCGGCCGTACTACAGCTCCCACGACCTCCTCCGCGACCTGGAGGCGTATCACAGGGAGCTCGCTCGTGTGGAGCGCGAGGTGTTGAGCCACTTCGATGCGCTCCTGCTCGTGGGAGGAAGCGGCCCGATCGTCGACATGGCGAACAACCAGCGGGTTCACGACGTCGTCCTCGCATTCGTGAAGATGGGCAAGCCGGTCGGCGCGGAGTGTTACGGCGTGGCGTGCCTCGCGTTCGCGCGCGATCTCGAGTCGCGCACGAGCATCCTCTCCGGAAAACACGTGACCGGCCACTGCAAGGAGTACGACTACAAGGACGGTACCGGGTTCGTCGGCGTCGACTTCAACATGGGCCCGCCGCCCTATCCGCTCGAGTACATCCTCCGCGATGCGACTGCGCCGGGCGGAAGCTACATTGGAAACTTCGGGAAAGAGACGTCGTGCATCGTCGACTATCCGTTCATCACCGGCCGATCGACGCCTGATTCGTATCTCACTGCGGAGAAGATGGTCGAGGTGATCGACGGCGGCTTGAGACGATGGGGATGGTGAGGTGCGGTTCGACGCCTGATTCCACTCGCCCTCCTCCCCGCCGACGAAGCCACGCCTCGAAGGTCTCGATTCGTCCGTCCCCACGCGAACGCTCGACGTCCGACCCGATACATACCTCCTCGGGCGCGCTCCCATCGGCGAGCCGCCGCAGTCCCCGATTCGTGACGAGCGAGGCCAGCGGTCCCTGCTAGACTGCGCCATCCAACCGAAACGAAACGCGGATTCCGAGGAGAGGAAACGATGAAGATCGCGACTGTAGTCGTGCGCTGGATGATGGGGCTGCTCTTCCTGTTCGCCTCCATCACCTACCTTTTCAAGCTCATCACCCCTCCTCCCGCCACCGGCGCGCTGAAGACCTTCAACGACGGGCTGGCCGCATCGGTTTACCTGATGCCGGTGGTGAAAGTCGTCGAGCTGCTCTGCGGCGCCCTCTTCGTCTCCGGAAAATTCATTCCGCTTGCGACGGTCCTCATCGCGCCGATCATCGTGAACATCTTCCTCGTCAACGTGTTCCTGGCGCCGGAAGGTCTGCCGTTCGGGATCTTCCTCGTCTTCGCGAACGCCTTCGTCGCCTGGCAGCACCGGGAGAGCTACAAGCCACTCTTCAAGGCGTAGCCCGAGTCCTCGCGGCCGCGCGAGAAGGTCATTCCGACGACGCACGAAGTGCGCGAGGAGGAATCTGCAAGACGATCACCTGATTTTTTCGCGGCAGCTACTAGTGTCTGGAGTGACCGCTTCGTACCTCGGTAACGCGGCTCGCATTCCCTTTACCGCTTCCGGCGCCGCAATCGGTTTCACTTCGCCTCGATTCGCGCTCGAAGCCGGTCCTCCTGCTCGCGGAACTCCTCCGTCATGCTCTCGCCGAAGTCCTCCATCTCCATGACCGGACGAATCTCGATGTCCGAGTCTTCCACCATCGGGTTCGGGCATCGCCTCACCCACTCGATCGCCTGCTCCATCGAGTCGACCTTCCATAGCCAGAACCCGGCGACCAGCTCCTTCGTCTCGGCGAACGGCCCGTCGGTGACGACCCGGTCCTTCCCCGAGAAGCGGACGCGCACGCCCCCGCTGCTCGGGTGCAGCCCTTCGCCCGCGAGCATGATTCCCGCGTTGACCAGTTCCTCGTTGAATTTCCCCATGTCCGTCATGAGCTGCTCGCCCGGCATCTCTCCCGCCTCGGAGCTCCTCGTCGCCTTCACCATGACCATGACTCTCATCGCGCCTTCTCCTCTCCGTTCTTCAACACGCCTGCTCTCGAACTCTCCGACACTCAGCCCTTCGCCTTCCCGCCCCGGTCCTCCGCGCGAATGCGCTCGTCACGCTCCTTGACGAGCTCGTTGATCTGCTCGTCGGCGGGGCGGATCTCGAACGGGCCGAAGCGGACACCGGGATGCTTCGACATCAGCGCGATCGCGTGGCTCAGGTCGCGCGCCTCGAGGAACAGAATCCCGCCGAGGTACTCCTTCGTCTCGATGTAAGGACCGTCGGTCACCTCGACCTTGCCTTCGCGGGAGCGGAGAGTGACAGCGGTAGTCGCAGGCTGCAGCGCCTCTCCGCCGACGAAATGGCCGCCGCGGCGCAGCTCGTCGTCGTACACGAAGCACTCCTCCATGAAAACCTTCATCTGCTCCTCGGAGATCTCCTTGAAAATCGACTCGTCGGCATAGCCGAGACAAATGAATCTCATCGCTCTTCTCCTTCGTTCATCTCGAACTCTGTGCTTCTGCCTCGTAGTCGAGCGGCAGATCGTCATTTCGACAAGCCCATCAAGAATATTTCCTAGCGGAGCTCCCTGAGTCGCTTCTCGAGATACCGCCGCTCCGGCTCCAGGGTCGACATCGTAAGGGCCAGCTCGTACGCTGTCCGCGCGTCCGCGCTCCGTCCGAGCCGCCTGAGCAGGTCGGCCCGCGCCGCATGCACGAGGTGGTAGGAGACGAGCTCGCCCCTGCCGAGGATCTCGTCGATCAGGCGCAGTCCCGACTCCGGCGTGTCGCGCATCGCGATCGCGACCGCGCGATTCAGCTCCCCGACCGGCGACGGCTCCGCGCGAAGGAGCAGGTCGTAGAGCGCGACGATCCGGCCCCAGTCGGTGTCGCGAACGTCGCGCGCCGTCGCGTGAACCCCCGAGATCGCCGCCTGGATCGTGTAGGCGCCGACTTCCCCCGCCGCGAAGGTGCGGTCGACGAGCCGCAGCCCCTCGTCGATCATCGTCCGATCCCATAGCGAACGATCCTGATCCTCGAGAAGAACTTGTCCCCTGCAGCGTCGATGCGCGCGCTCCGCCGCGAATCGTGAAGCAGCATCAGCGCGAGCAGGCCGGCCACCTCCGGATCTGGCAGCAGCTCCAGCAGCACGCGCCCGAGGCGGATTGCTTCGGACGAAAGGTCGTGCCTGACAACCGAGTCGCCGGAGCGCGCGGAGTACCCCTCGTTGAAGACGAGGTAGATCACCGAGAGGACCGAGTCGAGCCGGTCCGGAAGCTCGTCGCGCGACGGCACCTGGTACGCGATCCGCTCGTCTCGAATCTTCGCCTTTCCCCGCACGATCCGCTGCGCGATCGTCGCCGGCGAGGTCAGAAACGCCCGCGCCACCTCCTCTGTGGTTAGGCCGCACATTTCGCGCAGGGTCAGCGCGACGCGTGCGGCAGCGGGAAGCGACGGATGGCAACAGGTGAAGATGAGACGGAGTTGATCGTCGCGAAACTGCTCCTCGTCGATCGTCTCGTCGGCCTTCGCGGGGATCGTCGCGAGCGCGATGCGCTCCGGGTCCGACTCGAAGCGCGACATCCGCCGGATCGAGTCGATCGCCTTGAACCGCCCCGTCGACACGAGCCACGCAAACGGCTTCTCCGGAATGCCGTCGGCGGGCCAGCTCTCGACTGCCACCGCGAACGCCTCGTGCATCGCCTCCTCGGCGAGATCGAAATCGCCCACGAGCCGGATCAGCGTCGCGAAGATGCGGCGCGATTCCGAGTGGTAGATCCGCCCCACCGTCTCCCGGACGATCTCCTCACTGTTGTCGATCACGAGCCACGATTGTGCCTCAAACGTAGACTGGCGCGTCAGGGCCCGGAATCACACGCAATCACGAAGCCTGCCCCCCCCCAACTCCGGTACTCTTTCCACCGCTACCGCCTCACTGGCCGTCGTCGCACGCTTTCGTTCGCCAGAAACCACGGCTTCGTGAGCGGGTCGGTCTTGAAGAATTGCAACAACATGCCGCCGACCTTCTCCTCTCCCGTGCGCGAAGGGTGGGTGCCATCGCTGTCGAGATCACGTCGCTCCCAGACGACCCCGTCGGAGCGCGCATTCAGACCGTCGGCCCACAGGTAGGCGCCCCAGCCGACCCACGGCGCGACCGCGTCGTAGTTCAAGTCGCCGGCGCGCGTGTCGACGAGAGTCCCGCCATTCCTCATCTGACGAATCTGGGCCTCGACCAGCCACTTGATTGCGAACCCCGACTCGTATGCGTACGGCTCCGGATTGAGCGCCGTCGTCGCGTAGCCGGCGTAGATGCGGCTCGACAGGAACACCATGCGAAGGTTGGGATACCGACTCTTCAGTGCGCGCACGATGTTCCCGGTCTGGCCGACCAACGCGTACGCGTCGGCGTCTTCGGACGGCAGAGACCGCGTCGGCTGCGCATTCGCGACTTTCACCCACGCCACCTGCACCTGGGCCTCGGTGAGCCCGAGCCGGCCGAGATCCACGTCACGTACCCGAGCGTAGTTGGGATCGTCCGGCGAGTCCCATGCCGCCGCGGTCTGCCCTCCGCGCGCGCCGTTGACGAAAACCAGTGTGCTTCGGTTTACCTCCGGATCGGTGAGTGCCTGCCCTACGAACGTCCAGGCGTCGCACGGCTGGTTTCCCGACTGCGAGCAGAACTCCTGGGTCGTATTCGACATGCCGATGGAAAGCATCGCGATCCGGCCATCGCTATGGGGAAGCCCGCTCGTGTCGAGTGGCTGGATCGAGCGCGCGTGCGCGACGCCCGCCGCGGCGTGATCCGCGGGTGGCACGTTGCTGCCGTCGGGATAAAGGCCACCGCTGAACCCAAGATATGCACCCGTCCCCAGATCGGACAGCGGGACGTTCTGCGCAAGAGCGGCACCCGCGAACACGACAAGAAATGCGGCACTACGAAGTCTGCTCATTCCAATCGTTCGACGTCAGTCCCGCGGCTTCCGTTTACCAGCGCTCGAAGCAGAGGGACGCCGGAGGTGGAAACCCGGCGTCGCTCGATGCATCGAATCCGACCTGATCTGTTGGCGTCTCCCGCTTCGCGGGAACGACACACGAATTAGTCCTCATCCATCGGCCAGGGTCGCTCGATCTCGGTGAGCGCACGGCGCTTCGCGATGATCGGAAGGGTGAAGCGCTGGAGCTCGATGACCATTCGCACCTTCTCCTGTGCGGAGAGCCTTCGGTGCGCGGCGTGAAGCGCCTGCTTGCCTTCGCGAAGTCGCGCGATCAGCGCGGCAGACGGTCGTTGTAGCGTAGTTTCGCTCATCGCAGCTCTCCCGGCAGTGACAGGCCATGGCGGCTGAGGATCGCGTCGAGTCGTGCGCGATCGACGTTACCGCTTTCGAGAAGCGTGGCAACGCGCTCGAGTCGCTTCCGCGTCCGGGCCGAAGGCTCGAGGTAGAGCGCGATGAGATGCTCCGGACGGATGACCCTAACGCTCGCTCCCTCGTAGTCGACACTGTCCGCCTCCCGCACCGCCTCCTCAGCCAGTGCGTTGTGCGCCGGGATCACCTGCACCGGCACGCCTCCGATTACGATGTGCTCCTGCCGGACCGCGTAGTCGCGAGCCTTCGCCCACTCGTAAACCGGAGCGAGCGAGACGAGTGGTCCGCCTCCGGCAGGAAGGATGACGAAGACGTCCAGGTCGTACGTGGCGACCGGCTCCGACCAGAAGACCATTGCCATCGCGCCGCCCAGGGCCTAGTCCGTCACGACGCCGGCGTCGACGAGCTGAGCGACCGACTCGATCGCGTCACGAAAGCTCATCACCGATTCTCCCGCACTGATTCTGACACGAACCCACGCCGCCTACCCGGCCCAGGGGCTTGGTGGGGTCCGCCGGTGGGGTCACCGGTGGGGTCGGTCACCGGTGGGGTCAGAGCGGAAATATGAAAAACTCGGCGTGCATCCCAGGCCCCGGGGACATTTCATCCGCACAACGCACCCGCCACTCAGGCCGGGACGCGATTCCACGGAACGAGCCCGCGAATTTTTCATTTTTCCGATCTGACCCTACCCGCTGTGACCTGCGGCACCCGAGCCTGTACGGTCGTGCGGAGCTCTCCCTTCGACAATGGAATCGGCCACCGCGCGGGCCGGCGGTGGAGTGAGGAAATCGCCTGAGATCGGTGAGAGCGCTGCCCCGCCAATCCCGATTCTCGCGTGGCGCGGAAGACTCGTCGCCCTGAGCGAAGCGAAGGGCCCCACAGGCTTCTACCGTCCAGACCTTCAGTCCTTTCCTCATCGCGAGCGCGGAATCCGCAACAGAGAAAGCACCAAGCAGGCGCCGCCTTTAGCCTCGCTCGCGTCGGAGGACAACGGACGACCCGAAAGGCTTGGCCTCGCAACTCCTTGAATCAGCAGGAGTACAGCTTCGATCCCTGAGAGGAACAGAACTCCGAAGCAGCGCCCAACGAGGAATAATGCCCGGAGAGCTTGGCTTCTGTCCCATGCACGCCCGTAATAACTACGCATGACTACTGCGTAGAAACCCCCCAGAAGTCCGACCGACAAGCCAAAAGGAGAGACAAATGCCGATCAGCACTGTTCTGATTCGACTTTCGTTCGTCCTTGTCGCCATTGTCGCCGCGGCAACGGCATTAGACTCGCCAGCCAGCGAGCAGGTGCGTGCCACTCCTCAAGCCGCGGTGCGGACGGTCCTCACTTCTGCCTCCGTATCGCTTCCTGCTGCCTCCGAATCTCTTCCTGCACCCGCGCCGCTTTCGGAGATTCTCCTGCGCCAGGCACCCGGACTACACTCCGAGGCGCTCGAGCTCGCGTTTCGCGCTGTCGAGAGCGCGGCGAGCGAGGGACTGGTCGCCCGGCGCACGCTCCTCACGGTGATCGATTATTCGATTCCCTCCACCGAGCCGCGTCTGTTCGTGTTCGACGTCGAGCGTCGCGTTCTTCTCTTCCGCGAACTGGTTGCCCATGGAAAGAACAGCGGGGAGAATCTCACTACACGCTTTTCGAACACGGAGGGCAGCCTTGCCACCAGCCTCGGGCTGTTTGTCACCGAGGGGACGTACATGGGAGGCAATGGCTATTCGCTCCGTCTGAACGGTCTCGATCGAGGTTTCAACGATCAGGCGATGTCGCGCGCCATCGTCATGCACGGCGCGCCGTACGTCAACGCGTCGATGGCGAAGAAATTCGGACGGCTCGGACGTAGCTGGGGATGTCCGGCCGTGTCGCCAAAAGTGGCGAAGAAGCTCATCGATACGTTGAAGCACGGCAGCCCCGTCTTCGCCTACTACCCCGACCCGAAGTGGCTTCAGTCCTCGCCGTTACTCAACGCTGCGGGATCTGGCGGGGCAACATCCGATCGGGAACTGGCAATCCGATAGCAACGTCCGGACTACATCACCTGCGCGGCAGCCGTTGACGAATCGAGCCTTCGAGCTCCGGCGTACCAGGCTACAGAAGAGCGAAGCGCTGACCCCATCCTCGTGACCCCATCCTCGTGCCGGTCGCACTGGCGGCAACGATTGCGCGAGGCGCGTGGCAGGCGCCAGCGCGTGTTGCGGCTCACCTTCCTCCTCCGCCCATGCTCACGATCCGGGAGCGTCCACCCGACTTCACACGAATACTCCTCGCCGTCGAAGATCCGAAGTTCTTCGATCATCGCGGCATCGACCTGCGGTCTCCGGGCGCGGGTTGGACCAGCATCACGCAGGGGCTCGTGAAAGTCCTGTACTTCGAGCGCTTCCGACCAGGGCCGCTGGCAAAGCTCGAGCAAACGCTGCTCGCGGTCGGATTCGACGCGGCCACGCCCAAGCGACTCCAGTTCGATCTCTTCTGGAACTGCGTTTATCTGGGGACGCGCGGCGGAGAAAGCATCACCGGTTTTCCACGTGCGGCGATTGCCTGGTTCGGTCGTGACGTCAAAACGCTCGACCGGCGGGGGTTTCTGACGCTCGTGGCGATGGTGATGGCCCCGAACCGCTTCTCGCCCGAGCATCATCCCGACGCGAACGCCGAGAGGGTCGCGCGCATCGAGCGACTTCTCGCGGGGCTTTGTCAGCCGAAGTCCTGGCGCGATGTCGAGTATCAGGACTGCGGCAGTGGTGGGGTCAGTGGGGTCAGATCGGAAAAGTGAAAAACTCGGGATAAGCCCCAGGATCGCCGCAGACGTCATCCGAATAGCTTGTCCGCGGACCGGAGCTCGATCGTACGACTCGCAGCCTCGCGAATTCTTCATTTTTCCGATCTGACCCCAGATCCTGACCCCAGATACCCCACCGACCGAGCCCCTTGCCATCGCCTCTCGGCATTTCAGGCCGCAGCGGATACCATCGCGCGAGTGTTCGTAACGCTTCGGAGGGATCGTTCATGAAACATGCTTTGAGACTTGCCGCGGTTTCGCTCGTGATGGTGCTTTTCGCGGCCACGTGGCCGGCCGCGGCACAGGCGCCGTCGGACGTCACGTACCAGAAGCCTCCGAAAGAAATCCTCGAGTTGGTCGACGTCAAGCTGCCGCCGCTGACCTTCGTCGATCCGGCGAATCGCTACCTGGTCCTTCTCGACCGGCCGGGCTTCAAGGCGCTCGAAGAGCTCGCGCAGCCGGAGCTGCGCCTCGCGGGGCTCCGCATCAACCCGCGCAATCACGACCGCTCGCCGGCCAGCTACACGATCGGAATGTCGATCCAGGAGATCGCCAGCGGCCGCGTCATCAACGTCACCGGCTTGCCCGATTCGATCCGGATCGAGTACCCGCGCTTCTCGCCGAAGGGACGCTACATGTCGCTCGTCGAGGCGCAGCCCGAGGGGCTTTCGCTCTGGGTGGTCGAGCTCGCGACCGGCGCGGCGAAGCGCGTCACGCCTCCGGTTCTCTCGGCAGTGATGCTGCCGCCGTGCCTCTGGTCGACGGACGAGAGCGGAGTCTACTGCCGAGTTCGACCCTCGCTCGAGCCGCTGCTCGAAAGCAAGGAGCTGCCGGCCGGGCCGACCGTGCAGGTCGCGGAAGGGCGGAAGACGCCGGGACGCACGTGGCAGGACCTCCTGAAGAGCAAAGCCGACGAGCGCAAGTTCGAGTATTACGCCGCGACCGAAGTGAAGCGCTTCGATCTCGCCGGGCAGTCGCGGCCGGTGCTGCCGGCCGGCATCTACAAGTCGCTCGACCTCTCGCCTGACGGAACGTTCCTCCTCGTCGAGCAGGTGAAGGCGCCCTTCTCGTACCAGTTCCCCTTCAGCCGCTTCCCCTATCGCGCCTTCATCGTCGACGGCACCGGCGCGACGGTCGCCGAGCTTGCCGACAAGCCGTTGCAGGACGCGATCCCGATGACGTTCGACGCCGTCGAGGCGGGACGCCGCGACTTCCAGTGGCGTGACGACACGCCCGCCACGGTCGTCTGGGCCGAAGCGCTCGACGGTGGCGACCCGGCGGTCGCAGTGCCGCAGCGCGATCGAGTCGCCCAGCTCGACGCCCCCTTCACCGGCGAGCCTCGCATGCTCGCGACGCTGCTCAACCGTTTCAGCGGCGCCTCCTGGGGCGACGGCAAGCGCGCGATGATCGACGACTACTGGTGGAAGACGCGCAGCGTGCGCACGTACCTCGTCGATCCGTCACGTGAGAATCCGCGGCCGAAGGTCGTCTTCGAATACTCCTCCGAGGACCTTTACCATCTCCCCGGAGATTTCGTCACGGCGCCTAACGCCTTCGGGCGTTACGTGCTCGTCGCGACCGGACGGGGCGCGAAGCTGCTGCTCTCCGGGGAGGGCTACTCGCCCGAGGGCAACAAGCCATTCCTCGACGAGTACGACCTGGCGACGGGGAAGACGGTTCGCCTGTGGCGCGCCGACGGAAAGGCGACGTACGAGTCGATCGTGCGGGTGCTCGACGCGAAGAACGGCACGCTGCTGACGCGAACGCAGTCGCCGACGATGTTCCCGAACTACTTCGTGCGCGAGACGCGATCGCGCAAAGCGCCGCGACAGATCACCTCCTTCGCCAACCCCTTCAAGCCGTTCGAAGGGGTATCGAAGGAGAAGATCCACTACAAGCGCGAGGACGGCGTCAGCCTGTCGGCCGATCTCTACCTGCCGAAAGGCTACGACAAGGCCCGCGACGGCCGTCTGCCCGTGCTGATCGAGGCCTACCCGACGGAGTTCAAGGACAAGGCGGCGGCGGGGATGGTCGACAGCTCTCCGCATCAGTTCACCTACCTCTACTGGGGCTCGCCGGTCTTCTGGGCCGCGCGCGGCTACGCCGTGCTCGAGGGAGCGCAGTTCCCGATCGTCGGGCAGGGCACCGAGGAGCCTAACGACACCTACATCGAGCAGCTCGTCATGGACGCGCGCGCGGCGATCAAGGCCGTCGACGACAGGGGCGTCGTCGACCCGAAGCGGGTCGGCGTCATCGGGCACTCCTACGGTGCCTTCATGGTCGTCAACCTGCTGGCGCACTCGGACCTGTTTGCGGCGGGCATCGCGCGCAGCGGAGCCTACAACCGGTCGCTGACCCCGTTCGGCTTCCAGGCGGAGGAGCGCTCGTACTGGGAGGCGCAGTCGGTCTATCAGAAGATGTCGCCCTTCAACTACGCCGACAGGATCAAGACGCCGCTGCTCATGATCCACGGTGAGGCCGACAACAATTCCGGCACTTTCACGTTTCAGAGCGAACGCCTCTTCCAAGCCGTCAAGGGGCTCGGTGGGACCTCCCGGCTGGTGCTGCTCCCGTTCGAAAGCCATGGCTACCAGGCGAAGGACAACATCTTCCACATGCTGTGGGAGCAGGATCGCTGGCTCGAGACCTACGTGAAGAACGCGAAGCGCTGACCCGGGTCAGCCGGAGCGGAGGAGGAGTCAGAGCGGCGCATCGCTGAAGAAAAGGAACGCCGGCATCTTGCCGGTTGGATCGCTGGCAACTGGGC
>JBPPMG010000175.1:0-4288 GCA_051305935.1 Thermoanaerobaculia bacterium | reverse complement strand
TACATGCGCGGCGACAAGGTGATGCAGGTCGAGAACGACTACGACAAGGACGTGTACAACGGCGACATCGGCGTTGTGTCGCTCGTCTCGCCGTCGACGAAGCACCTCGAGGTCGACTTCGACGGGCGCGGGGTGCGGTACGCGTACCCCGAGCTCGACAAGCTGACGCTCGCCTACGCGACGACGATCCACAAGTCGCAGGGGTCGGAATACCCGGCGGTCGTCGTGGCGCTCGGGATGCAACACTTCACGATGCTCCAGCGCAGGCTCCTCTACACCGCGTTGACGCGCGGGCGCCGGCTCGTCGTCCTCGTCGGCGAGAAACGCGCGGTCGAGAAGGCGGTCGAGTCGAAAGGCGCGGGCGAGCGGTGGTCGAGGCTGGGAGACCTGCTTCGCAGGCCGAATTGAGAATTGGAGAATTGAGAATTGAGAGATGGATTCGGTCCACCCGATTTGTCATCCTCTCTCCGATCCCGATCCCGATCCCGATCCCGGCCTTTCTCGCGAACGTGAACGAGCCCGGCCTCTGGTCTCCCAATCCGCATTCCGCACTCCGCAATCCGCATTCATCCCCCGCCCTTTCTTGACAATCTGTTCACCCCCGAATACGCTCCGGCGCGATATGTTTTCGATGCATGCTGACCTGATCCATTGGTGGTGGCAGAGCCACCAGTAGGGGCGCGTGCATCGGGCGCCCCGGCCGTGACGGAAGGGGCGTGACAATTCGGTCGATCGAACTCCACGAACCTCTTCTCGAGCGGGAAGAGGTTTTTCGTTTTGCGGCAAATTCGAGGGAAAGGAGACGCGGATGACATCGAGGTTTCGAATCATCGCGACGGTGTTCGAGCCGACGATTGAGCGCGCAATCGATGTGATTCGTTCGATGCCCGAAGGCGTCGACGGCATCGAGCTGCGCGTCGACCGCCTCGAACGGCACCCGACGTTCGCGGAATTCGAAGCAGTGCGCGCCTCCACGCCGCTCGAGCTCATCATGACGCGGCGGACGACGGCCGACTATGGCGTCCCGGCCGACCAGGAGATCGACGACGCGCTCCGGGCGGGCTTCGAGTGGCTCGACGTGGAGTTCACACCGCGACTCGACGGCGCATTCCTCGAGCGCCACCGTGCGCACGCGATTCTCTCTTTCCACGACTTCACCGGAATGCCGAATCTAGAGTCGCTCTACCACTCGATGGCCGAACGCGGCTGCGCGCGGGTGAAGATCGCGGTGACACCGGCCGGCTTCGCCGACAACGCCGCGCTGCTCGCTCTCTGCGCCGACCACGAGAGCGAGCCGCTGACCGTCGTCGGAATGGGCACGGCGGGTCTCTACGCCCGCATTCTCGCGCCGTTCTTCGGCTCGGATTTGATCTTTGCCGCGAGCCGGGTAGATTCGATCGCCGCGCCGGGCCAACTGACCCTCGGTGAGGCGCTCGAGATCTTCGGGGCGCGGCGCGAGTGCCCGGCGCCGCTGTCGCTCTTTGCCGGCGGCGGCAATCCCGCGAGTCACAGCCGCTCCCCGATGATCCACAATCGCATCTTCTTCGACAATCGCGTCTGCGCCGCGTACTCGATCGTCGAGACGGACTCGTTTCTCGAAGTGGCCGAGGCGTTCGCGCGCGGCGACCGGTTCGCGCCGGTCGGGCTGAGCGTCACGGCGCCGTTCAAAGAGGACGCGTACCGCTTCGCGACGGCGATCGGCGCGCGCATGTCCCCGCGCGCGGTCGCGGCGCGGGTGGTCAACACGCTCGTCAGGGAGCAGACGCCGTCCGGGCTTCACTTCATCGCCGACAACACCGACGTCGAGGGGTTCCTCGTAGCTCTCGGCGAGCTCGGTGCCGTGGCGGGAAGCTCTGCCGCGATCGTGGGAGCCGGCGGCACGGCCCGCGCCGCGCTGGTCGCAGCGCGGGAGGCGGGAGTCAGCGTGACGATCTTCAACCGAACCGAGCTCCGGGCGGAGGGGCTCGCGCGCGAATACGGCTGCGAGGCGAAAGCGCTCGCGGAGCTCGCCGCGTTCGAAGGGGACTTCGTCCTGAACACGCTGAGTGGTGACGCCGCGTTCAAGGCGCCGTCCGCACCCTTCGTCCATGGTGCCCGGCTCGTCGATGTCGGCTACGGGCCGGTGCGTCCGCTGGCGCGCGCCGCGCGCGAGGCGGGGCGCGAGGTCTTCGACGGTCTCCGGTTTCTCGAAGCACAGGCAGTTCCGCAGTCCAGACTCTTTATGAAGGTGGTCCCGCACTCCGCATGAGCAAACACGCATCCCTCCCGGGTTTTCGCGATTTCCACCCCGAAGAAATGGCGCGGCGCACGCAGATCATGGCCGCATGGCGAGAGGTGGCGCGCCGCTACGGCTTCGAGGAGTACGACGGGCCGCCGCTCGAGTCGCTCGAGCTGTACGTAGAAAAGTCGGGGCCGGAGATCGTGAACCAGCTCTTCAACTTCACCGACAAGGGGGGGCGCGAGGTCGCCCTGCGCCCGGAGATGACCCCGACGCTGGTGCGGATGTTAGGCGCGAGGATCAAGGGCCTTCCTCGCCCGGTCCGCTGGTTCTCGACGCCGCAGCTCTTCCGGTACGAAAAACAGCAGAGGGGGCGCCTTCGCGAGCACTTCCAGCTCAACATGGACATCATCGGGGAAGAGTCGGTGCTCGCCGACGCCGACCTCCTGTCCGCCGCGCTCGAGGTGCTCCGAATCCTCGGTCTCACCGCGTCCGACGTCGTCGCGCGCGTCTCCGACCGGAGACTCCTGCATGCCGCGCTCGTGGAGCTCGGCGTGTCCGATGAAAATCTCGCGGTCGCCTACAACGTGATCGACAAGGTGGAGCGCGACCCGAGGGAGGTTTGCCTGCAGCGCCTCTCGGAGATCGGGCTCGATCGCGAGCGCGGCGAGAAGGCGCTTGGCCTAACCGACATGACGCTCGAGCAGTTCGCCGCGGCGCATCCGGGGAACGAGGTCATTGCGAAGGTCGCGGACGACCTGCGGGTCTATTTCGCCGCGCTCGAGAGCCTGGGGTTCGGCGACTGGGTGAAGTTCGACATGAAGATCGTACGGGGGCTCGCGTATTACACCGGCGTCGTCTTCGAGATCTTCGACCGCAAGGGCGAACTGCGCGCGATCTGCGGCGGCGGACGCTACGACAAGCTGTTCGTCGCGCTCGCCGGGGTCGACGTGCCGGCGCTCGGCTTCGGCTTCGGCGACGTGGTGCTCGGCGAGCTCCTCAAGGACCGTGGACTCGCGGCGACGACCTCGCGCGCGATCGACGCGGTGGTCATCACGGTCGACGACAGCACGCGCGAGGCGGCGCTGAAGGTCGTGGCGCAGCTTCGCGGCGCGGGGCTCGCGGTCATCTTCCCGTATCGCGCGGGGGCGGTCGGCAAGGCGCTGAAAGCCGCATCGACCGCCGGCGCGCGCGACGCCATCATGATCGGCCCCGACGAGGCGGGCCGAGGAGTGATGAAGGTGAAGAGGCTGGCGGACGGCAGCGAGCGAGAGACGACGGTGGAGGCCTATCTGGACGGGATGCGCTGAGGCCATTGCGGAATGCGGAATCCGGAATGGAAGGAACGCCCATCCTTCCGGTCCGTGGTTCCAAATCCGAAATCCGAGATTCGAAATTCGAAATCGATATGGAAGAGACTCTGACAGTTGAACTGCTCGAGCAGCTGCGCGAGTCGTGGGACGTAATCCCGGTGGTCCGGGAGCTCGCCGGCGACACGATCACGCCGGTCTCCGCGTTCGCGGCGATCGAGGACCCGGCGATCGACGCCTTTCTCCTCGAGAGCGTCGAGCGCGGAGAGAGCCTCGGCCGCTACTCGTTCATCGGCTTTGCGCCGCGGAAGACGATCACGTTCGACGCTTCGATCCCCGATCCTGTCGCGCTGCTTCGCGAGGAGCTCGTGCCTCTTCGCGTCTGGAACGAGGCGTCGTTGCCGCCGTTCTTCGGCGGCGCCGTCGGCTTTTTCGGCTACGGCGTGGCCGGCTGGACGGAGCGGATTCCCGACAGGCACGAGCGAAACGGCGTCCCCGACGCGACACTGCTCTTCATCGACAACGTGATCGCATTCGACCACGTGCGTCAGCGGCTGGTCATCGTCGCGAATCTTTTCGCCAGTGATGCGCGCGACTCCGCGGAGCTTCTCGCCGGCGCGAATCGCAGATTGGACGACACGGTCGCGAAGCTCGCGCGCGCCTCGGCGGACCTCCGCGACGGCGAGAAGCTCCGCGGAGTCGCGCGCATCACTGGCGAAAAGATTCGCGACGATGACCAGCCGCTGACGCACGTGGTCGA
>JBPPMG010000169.1:0-2088 GCA_051305935.1 Thermoanaerobaculia bacterium | reverse complement strand
GTGCATGCGTACTCGAAGGCGCTCGCGAGCTCCGGTTCGAGCGCAGTCACGCCGGTCGTCGCGAATGAGACGAGCGAAGTGCGCGTCCTGCTCGCGTTCATCGGGGAGGTCCACGGCGAGCTCGTCGATCCGATGGCATTGGGCGCAGGCGTCGGCGGATCGCACGTCACCCTGCGCGCCTTCGACTACGAGACGCGGACCACGACCGAGGAGAGGGGTGCTTTCACTTTCGACGGTGTCCGAGAGGGTTCGTTCGAGCTCTCGGCGCGCCAGCCCGATTCGAATCGCTGGGCCCGCGCGACCGGAGCGATCTCGCAGCTGGAAGAGCCGCCGTTCATCCAGCTCATGCTCGAGCTCACCGAGACCCTCCACGTCCAGGTGGATCTCCCGGCCGATGACGGCACGAGCTCCGGGGTCCCCGCTCCCGCGATCGCCATCGACGTCACCCAGGCCGGCATCACGCGGAGCATCCAGGGAGAGAACCCCGTGGAGATCCCCGGCCTCCTCCTGGATCACAAGTACTCGATCGTCGCGCGCGAGCTCGGTGGCGAGCAGCGGAGCGTGAGTTTCTCCGGCAAGTTCCCGACGGGGAACGCGACTGCGCCCATCCGTCTCGTCTTTCCCGCCTTCGGCAGCGTTCGGGTGGTCGTCGCCCAGGCCGGCGCGCCGGCCGCCGGCGCGCGTGTCCGCGCCACCGGGGGAAGCACGTTCGAAGCCTTCACCGACGCTTCGGGTGTCGCGGTCCTCAGCGGGCTGCGTCTCGGAAGCGTCTCGGTCCAGGCGACCTCGCTCGACGGCAATTTCTCCGACTCAACTACCGTGGTTCTAGGAAGCCAGTCGATTTCCGCCGAAGTCGCACTCACGCTCGGCGCGTATGCCGGCGTCGCCGGCTTCGTAGAAGCGGAAAGCGGCGGCCCCTCCATCGGCACCCGTGTCGCCGCGATCTTCTCCTCGAGGTCACTCGACGTTCTCACCGACACCGACGGACGGTTCCGCTTCCAGGGAATCCCCACCTCGGCGGAAGGAACCCAGGTCGCGCTCACCTACATCGGCCCCGACGACGTGACGGCGGGTGCGCGGCAAACGGTTGTCGTCCCCGCGAGCGCCGCCTCCTCGGTGGTCGAGGTGCCGCCGGTGCGCCACGACGCGACCGCGCCCCGGATTCTCTCTCTCCCCCCGGCCGACGGCGCGACCGAAGTCTCTCCCGACAGCTCGATCGTGGTCGTCTTCTCCGAGCCGATCCGCGCCGACCAACTCCAAAACGGACTGATGAAGCTGATCCCCGCGGATTCATCGGCCTCCCTGTCGACCATCTTCTCTTCTTCCACGAACGCCGACGGAAGCTTCGCCGTCACGATGACGCCTCCCGCGCCACTTCCCGGGCAGCAGTTCCGGCTCGCGAGCAACACCCTCTATCGGATCTTCATCTCAGCCGACCTGCAGGACGTCACGGGCAACCGGGTGGGCCTCGACCGCGGCGCGAGCTTCATCACCAGCGACTATGCCGAGCCGCGCGTCATCCGTACCGAGCCGGCCGCGACACTTCCTCTGCAGGCGAATGCATCGATCCGCTTCATCTTCAACGAACCGATCGACACGGCCGCCTTCTCGAGCGGGACTTCGACCCTGACCGCCTCCCGGCTCTCGGGGCCCGGCGGAACCGTGACCGAGCCGAAGGCCGGAAGCGTCTTCTTCGATCCGGCGGCTCCTGCCGCGATTCTCTTCGCTCCGACAGAGCCTTTCGCCGGCGAGTCGTTCTACCGTTTCGTGGTTCATGGCGCGCGCGACCTCCAGGGAAACGTGGCCGCCGATCAGGCGTTCGACTTCTTCACGTTCGACGCGACCCCGCCCTACGTCACCCTCGTCTCACCGCTTCCGGCGGGGGAGAGCCTCGTGTCGGGCGTGGAGTACACGATCGTTCCGGAGATCCGGAACGGCTCGGCGGTGGGCAGCGCCGCCACCGATGTCGAGAAGGTCGACTGGTCGCGCGTCGAAGGATCCGCCGACGTCTTCGTCGACCGGTCCACTGCTTCCCCCTGGTCGTACCGATTCGTCGCTCCGGAGGCTCCTGCCGAGGGGATGACGCTC
>JBPPMG010000140.1:0-13764 GCA_051305935.1 Thermoanaerobaculia bacterium | reverse complement strand
GATGTGTATAAGAGACAGCTACAGGATCGTCAGGAGGCGCGCATGAGCGTGATGACGCGTGCGTCGTCTTCGCGCAGCTCGATCCGCACGTCCCAGTGTCCCGTTTCGAATTCCGAAAAACTTGCCTTGGGCCACTCGATGAGCTTGAGCCCCGGCGCAGCGAGGATCTCGTCGATTCCGATCTCCAGCCACTCGCGCTGCGACTCGGAGAGGCGGTAGCCGTCGATATGAATGACCGCCGGACCGTTGGGAACGGGATATTCGTGCAGGATTGCGAAGGTCGGAGAGGCGACCTCGATGCGCGAGGCTCCGCGCGCCGCCGCGATCGCGCGCGCGAGAAAGGTCTTCCCGGCGCCGAGGTCACCGACGAGGTGGACGACCGCGTCCGCAGGGAGCAACGACGCGATCTCCCGGCCCGCGGCCTCCGTCGCCTCTTCGGTTTCGCACAGCCACTCGTTCATCAGGGAATCCGCCTGCGCAGCTCTTCGATCGCGCCGGGCAGCATCTCGGCGACGTCGTTGGCCGCGAGCCCCGTATCGGACTTTCCGTCGCGCACGAGATCGCCCGCCAGTCCGTGGAGAAACACTCCGGCTCGGGCCGCTTCGAACGGGTCGAGTCCGCGTGCCATCAGCGCGGCGATCGCCCCCGCGAGCACGTCGCCCATCCCGCCCGTCGCCATGCCGGGATTCCCGGTCGGATTTACTGCGACGATCCCGTCCGGATTCGCGACGAGCGTCTGATGCCCCTTGAGCACGACGACCGAGCGGGTCGCGCGCGCCGCGACGCGCGCAGCGTTGACGCGATCGTTCTGGATCTCCGCGGTGGTCGTTCCCATCAGCCTCGCGAGCTCGCCGGGATGCGGCGTGATGACGCGCGGATTCTGCTTCGGGTTCATCTCGCCCGCCCGCCCCTGGAACGCGTTCACTGCAGTCGCGTCGAGAACACTCGGAACGTCGATCTCGGAGACGAGCTCGCGAATCGCGGCGTACGACGCGTCGTCGTCCGGCAGTCCCGGGCCGACGACGGCCGCGTCCTTCGACGCGACGAAGGCGGCGATTTTTCCGAGCGAGCTCGAATCGACAGAGGCGTGGAAGGTCATCGACTCGAACGACGCGGCGTCGACGATCGCGGCAGTTTCGCGATCGGTGACGACGGTGACGAGCCCCGCCCCGGTTCGGATCGCGCCACGCGCCGCGAGCGTCGCCGCGCCGCTCTTGCCGGCGGAGCCTGCGATGATCGCGCAGTGCCCGTACGTGCCCTTGTGCGTGTCCGCCGCGCGGGCGGGCAGGAGCATGCGAACCTCCTCGGGCGTCGTCAGCGAGAGGGTGACGCCTTCGACGTCGACGGCCGCTTCCGGAATCGTGATGTCGGCGATCACGATCTCGCCGCAGTACGACGACGCCGGGTCGAACACGTGTGGAATCTTCGGTTGTGCAAAGGTGACCGTCAGGTCGGCGCGCACGCACGGTTCGCCCGCTTCATTCGACGAGCCCGAGAGGCCGCTCGGGATATCGACCGCGAGGATCGGGAGACGGATCGCCATGAGCCCACGGATCGCGTCAGCGAAGAGACCCTCGGGCGGACGATTGAGCCCCGTGCCGAAGATCGCATCGACGACGAGGTCGGCCTCGGACGCGCGGGCGAGGGCGTGATCGAGCGACTCGGCGTCGTCGACGTCCCATAACGGGAGCCCCGTGCGCACGCAGATTTCGAGGTTCGTCGCCGCGTCGCCCTTATAACTGCCGCGGCTGCCGACGACGAAGACGAGCGGGGTGATGCGCCGGTTCTCGAGATGGCGCGCGAGCGCGAAGCCGTCACCGCCGTTCTGCCCCGGCCCGCAGAAGATCGCGACGTTGCCGGCGTCCGGGTAGTGCGTCACGAGCGCCTCGGCGAGCGCGAGCGCCGCGTTCTCCATGAGAACGACGGACGGTATGCCGTATTGCTGCGACGCGCGCCGATCGATGTTTCCCATCTGTTCGGACGTCAGGATCTTCATGCGATCCACCCCCACTGCTCGAGAAGTCCCTTGAGCCGTCCCGGCCCGGCAACGGTGCCGAAGTGCCGGAGGTCGGCCTCGAAGTCGATGTCGCGGCGCGCCGGAAGCGTGACGAGCGACTGCTTCGTCGCGTGAATTTTCGCCGACGTCTCGCCGAAGACGCGAGACGTGCCCCAGTCGATGTCGGTGAAGATGCCGGGGAAGAACGAGGCGGCGCGACATCCGAGCAGGTAGTAGCCGCCGTCGGTCGCGGGGCCGATCACCCACTCACAGGAGTCGAGGAGCGCGAAGGCGTGGTCGATGAGCGAGCGGTCGAGCGTCGGTTCGTCGGTGCCGATGGCGATCACCTTCGAGGCCTCGTGAAAGAAGATCCGCTCGGAGAAGGCGATGCTGAGGCGGTTGCCGAGCGTTGCGCCTGCCTGCATCGCGAGCGCGCGATGACCAAACGACGAACGAAGCTCGTCGCCGGTCACGTCGGGGCTCGCGGTCCACATGATCTCGACTTCGGTGTCGCCGTCCGAGTCCCCGATCGTGTCGAGCAGGTCGGCGAGCATCGCGCGGTACGCGGCGAGCGCCTTCTCTTGCCCCAGCTCGGCGGCCAGACGCGTCTTCACCCGCCCGAGCTCCGGCTGGCGGGCGAAGACGAGCAACTTCTGACGGCCGCGCGTGGTCACGGGGAACATGCTGGGTCGATTCTATGAGCGAATTGAGAATTGAGAATTGAGAATTGAGAGACGGCGGTTGCCGGGGCGTCTGAGAAGATCCACAATCGTCCGATGTCTGTGAGTCTCTTCGAGCGCGTCACGCGTGCTTTCTGCGCGCTGTCGGCGGCCCGGACCGACCGTCTTGCTCAAGGGGTGCAACCGGCCATCTCTCAATTCTGCATTCTCAATTCTCTATCCCCATGCGTCCCCTGATCGCACTTCTCACGGACTTCGGCACCCGCGACCCGTACGTCGCGCAGGTGAGGGGAGTCATCGCGTCGCGCTGCGATGGAGAGCTCGTCGACCTCACGCATGAAATAGCGCCATACGACGTCGCCGAAGGGGCGTTCTTTCTGCGTGACGTCGCCGCGTCGCTGCGCGGTGAGCGCCAGGTGATCGTCGTCGCGGTGGTGGATCCCGGCGTCGGCTCTTCGCGCAGGCTTCTCGCGGCGACCGACCACGGGGTCGCGTTTCTCGGTCCTGACAACGGGCTTCTCTCGCTCGCACTGGACGCGGGCGCGGTCGTGCACGAAATCACGAACGCGGCGCTCTTTTTGCCGGCTGCAGGCGCGACCTTTCACGGTCGCGATCGCTTCGCGCCGGCGGCGGCTGCGCTGGCGCGAGGCAGCGCGATCGGAGAGCTCGGGCCGCGCATCGATCGCGCGTCGATCGTCGCGCTGGACTACGCGGCGCCGTCGTACGACGGAAGCGTGGCGACCGGCACCGTGACGGCGATCGACCGCTTCGGAAATGTAGCGACCGATCTCGATCCGGCGCGAGTCGGAGGGCTCGCCGGCATCGTGCTGGAGATTCGGGGCGTGACGATCGCGCGCAGCGCGGAGACATACGCAGCGATGGCCGGGTCGGACGAGCCGTTTCTAATCGTCGGTTCGCGCGGCACGATCGAGGTGTCGGTGTCGGGAGGAAGTGCCGCGACGCTGCTGCGGACGAAGCTGCTGGACCGGGTCAGGGTCAGGCGCAACACCTAGAGAATTCGGATCTCGGAATGCGGATTTCGGATTGAAAAGCAGTCGTTCCCGCGTTCCTTTGCCTCTCAATCCGCATTCCCGACCTACTCTTCGTCGTCAGGCTCCGGCTCTTCGCCGGAGAGGCGGGCCTTCTCGCGCAGCTCCTCGAGTTTGAGGATCTGAAGATTCAGGAACTCGATCAGCGGCCCCTCTTCGGTATTCTCCATCGGCAGGAAGGTGATCGCCGAACGGAACATGTACTCGGGGCCCGTCTTTCCTCGGCGGACCTGGACGATGGAGCGGAGCACTTCGCACGGAACGTAAATCCCGCCGTAGGAAGGAAAGATCATGGTGACGGGAACGCCAGCCTTGATCGGCGAGCGGTGAACGACCGCTGCGCCGTGAAGGCTCAGGTCGATGCACTCGCCATTCAGCTCGGCGAGCTGCACCGGGATCGACGCGGTCTGATAACGGATCGACTTTCGACGGTCTCTCGACATCCTCGGGGCCTCGTTGCGCGGCGAATTATACCCGGCTCGAGGAGCGCTGCCACGGGATTCGTGTCGCCATCACGCGAGCGCGGGCAGGCACACGGCGGAACGCCGGTGCCCGGGAGGCTGTCGTGCCCCGCGCCGATGCTGCTAGATTAAGCGCCGCCGATGCTGCGTCCTCAATCGCTCGCCAACCTCCTGCGAGTCCTCGTGACGATCGCGGGCGACGCGCTGATCGCCTGTTTCGCGGTTGCGGCCATCGTCACGCTGCGCACGCACGTCGATCTCCCGCTGACGCGCGAGCTTCTCCCGCCGGGCAAGTTCCCGCTGAGCGTCGAGAACCTGGCGGTCTTCTCGGCCGCGGCCGTCGTGGCGCTCGGACTGAGCGGCTTCTACGACTTTCGAGTCTCGCCGCGGCATCGGCCAACGCTCTTCGTGGCGTTGCCACTCCAGATGGCGCTCGTGGCGATCGCCGGCACGCTGCTCGAGATCTCGTGGCCGCGTACGGTCTTCGTCGCCGTGCCGTTTCTCGAGGCCGCCGGGATTCCGCTCTGGCGCGCGATCGCGGCGCGTTTCTGGCCCGGGGAGAGGCGCAACGCGCTGGTGATCGGTGAAGCGGCGATGCTTCGCGGTCTGCTCGCCATGCCGCCCGGGTCGATCGTGATCGCCGGGCTCGTCTCTCTCGACGAGGCGGTCGAACATCCGCTCTACGCTGGCCGGATGGGAGACGCGCGCGTGCTCGATCTCATCGTGGCCGCCGAAGAGGTGATCGATCTCGGGGGCGGTGATGTCGCGGAGCGCCGTATCCTGCTGCTCGAGCAGCGCGGCCCGCGCGGCTTCCTATGCAAGCCCGCCGTGGCCGACGCGCTGATTGCCGACGCGCCGTTCGGGTCGCTCGGCGAACATCTTCTCGTTCAGGTGAGCATGCCGGGGGCCTATGGTGTCGGGGCCGTGCTGAAGAGGATCGTCGACGTCGCGCTCGGATCGATCCTGCTCCTCGTCGCCTCGCCGGCTCTCATCGGGCTTGCGATTCTCGTCGCGATCGACACTCGGGGCCCGGTGCTTCTGCGTCAGCGGCGCGTCGGTTTGCGGGGCCGGCCGTTCCTCATGTGGAAGTTCCGCACGATGCATGCGACCGGCTCGGGAACAGAGCTGGCGACCGACGGCGACGATCGGGTGACGCGTGTCGGGCGATGGTTGCGCCGCTACCGGGTCGACGAGCTCCCGCAGCTGGTCAACGTCGTTGGCGGCGGCATGAGTCTGGTCGGCCCGCGCCCGGAAGTCCCGGAACGCGCCTCCGCGATCGCCCGGGAGGTCCCGCACTTTGGACTGCGACTGCTCGTTCGCCCCGGTCTCGCCGGCCTCGCGCAAACCTCCGCGGAGTATGACCAGCCCTCGTCCGTGAAGTTGACGTACGACCTCCAGTACCTCTGCTCCTGGACCCCGGCGCTCGACATCGCGATTCTGGTCCGCGCGGTGGTGACGGCGCTTTCGGGACGGGGAGTTTGAGACCGGCACCTGCGCCACATCCGGGTCGTGCTTCTCGCGGCGTTACCGCAGCTTGATCGAGAGCGCTGCGATCAGCATCAGCAGGATCGAGACGAGCCAGTAACGGACCACGACCTTCGGCTCGGCGATCCCTTTGTACGCATGCGCGTGGTGGAGCGGCGCGCGCACGAGGACGCGGCGTCCCAGTCGCATGCCGACCTTTTCCTGCACGAGCGACGAAAAGATCGAGGCGACGAAGACGCCGCCCGCGAGCGGAAAGAGGAGCTCCTGGCGCGTGAGAAAGGCGAGAGCCGCCAGCGCCGCGCCAATCGACATCGATCCGGTGTCGCCCATGAACACTTCCGCCGGGTAGGCGTTGAACCAGAGGAAACCGAAGAGCGCGCCGGCGAGCGCCCCCGCGAAGACCGTCAGCTCGCCCGCGCCAGGGAGAAAGGTGAAGAGCAGGTACTTCGACAGTACCGCGTTGCTCAGGATGTAGGCAAAGATCCCGAAGAGCGAGGAGACGAATACGGCGGGACCCGTGACGAGCCCGTCCATGCCGTCCGTGATGTTCACCGCGTTCACGATCGAGAAGAAAGCAAAGACGATGAAGGCGCCGAAAACCCACGGCCCGAGGTCGAGCGCGAAGTCTTTCACGAAGGGAAGGAAGAAGGTGTGGCGATGCCCCGGCGGCAACGGGCTCATGAGGACGAACCACGCCGCGAACGGCACGATGTAAACGAGTTGCAGGAACGTCTTCGCGAACTGGCTCAGGCCGAACAGGGACGACTTCAGGCGCACTTTCTGCCAGTCGTCGAAGAGGCCGACGATACCGAAGTAGAAGAACGCCGAGGCTGCCGCGACCAGATAGGGGTTCGAGAGCTTTCCCCAGACCAGGAGTGACGCGCCGACGACGAGCATGATGAGAAGCCCGCCGCCAGTCGGCGTGCCGCGCTTGTCGCTCGTCTTGAGCGATAGAAAGTCGCCTCCCGTATCGCGGAAGCGCTCGCGATAGAGGAAGACGATGAAGGCGTGGCCGAAGACGACCTCGAGCACCATCGCCGTCACCGCCGCCATCAGCACGCGGAAGGTGATGTAGTCGAAGACCCGGAGGAATCCGGGCCTGATCCCCGCCTCCCGGAGGAGCTCGATGAGGACCTCGATCACTTCCCGTTCTCCTCGCGTTCCTCTTCCTGGAGCCGCTGGTAGAGCTGGATGAAGCTGTCGCGGATCATGAACTGCGGCTTGAAGTCACTCGTCGTCACCGGCATGGCGTCGATGAAGCGCCTGGTAGCGTCGCGGTCGTGCGCGCCGGTGATGATTCCCGCGTCGAGTGCGCGGTGGAGCCCGTCGAGGATCGCCTGCCGGAGTCTCGTGTTCTCCGCGAAGCGGAAGCGGTCGGCGATCGAGAAGTACTCCTCGAGCGGCACGAAGAGCGGCAGCACCCGCAGTTGCTGATAGCGCACGTCGAAGTGCTGGAACCGCTTCTTCGCCATCGCGCGCAGCCTGTCGACGAACGCCGCGTTGCCGCGCAGCCCGCCGAAGTGCCGTCCCGCGATCTCCAGAGCCGTCGCTCGCGCCTCGAAGTAGTTGTCGTCGAGCGCGGTGCGCAGCAAATCGGGAAGGTCTGGAATCTCGACGCCGAGATGGTCGAGGGCGCGCAGCGTGTTGCGTCGCATGAATCCGTTCCCCTCGCGGAGCCAGCGGCGCAGGTCGTCGAGCCGGTCGGCGCGCCCGAGGGCGCCCGCGAGCTTGATCCCGTTGTTGATCTTCTGCCAGTCGTCGGAGGCGAGATACTCCTCCATCTTGATTCCGTAGAGGCGGCGGTAGGTGCTACCGGGCGGCTGCTTGCGGAGAAACTGCACCAGCACGTCGACCTGGCGCATGATCCGCGTTCCGGCCGGCTCGACGATGCTGGAGGTGAACTCTGGGTTCGTTCCGGCAAGGACGTCGCGCACCGTCTCGGCGATCTTCTCGCAGAACTGCGCGTGGAAGTGCGTGTGCGCTTGCTTTCCGAGCTCCGCGCAGATCGCCGGCGACTTCACGAGTCGCCGCACCGCTTCCGCGAGGACCTCGGCCTCGACGTAGTCCACTCCGTCGTCGCCGCGCCGCTCGAAGACCACCTCGCAGCCCTGGCCCTCGCCGAGGTGGAGCGCGTTGAGCTCCTGGTGATCGCCCGGAAGCCCGCGCTTCGGGATCACGATCGCGGCTTTGCCTGCCGCGCAGATTTCGGTGATCGCTCCCGCGCCGCCGCGGCAGATCACGATATCCGACGCTGCGAGGCAGTCGGCGATCTCGTGAACGTACGCCTGCAGGCGGTAGCGCACCCGCCCGCCGGCAATGCTCGCCTCGAACACCCGGTCGGCTTCCTCGAACTCCGTCCCCTCGGGGCAGGCTTTTTTCAGGTGCGCGAGCGTGTCGTTCCAGGCGTCGTATTCGCCGCGGGCGAGGCCGCTCGAGTGAATGACCTGAATCTCGGTGCCGAGCGACGCGAGCACCGGGATCAGTGCCGTGACCGCGCGGTTGATCGACCGCGAACCGAGCGAGCCGCCGTGGATCAGGATCACCGTTCGCCCGGGATCGAGGCCGAGCTTCTCGCGCATCGCTCCCGGGTCGCGCTCCTGGAGAATGTCGTCGCGCACCGGGTAGCCGGTGAAGACGCAGCGGTTGTTCCAGAGAAAATAGGGGCTCTCGGGGAAGCTCACCATCATCACGTCGGCAAAGAGCGACGCAACTTTGTTCATGAGGCCCGGCATCACGTTCTGCTCGTTGATGACGAGCGGCGCGCGAAGGAAGGGCTTCAGCAGAAAGGTTGCGAAACAGGTGGGAGCGCTGACGTAGCCGCCGGAAGCGACGACGAGATCGGGACGAAACTTCAGCAGGATGGCCGCGGCCTGGATCGTCCCGACGAAGTTGCGCCACGCCGCGGAGATGAGCTTCCATGGCGCGCTTCCGGCAACGGGAGCGGTGGCAACGAATCGAAGCGGGAGGCCGTGGCGCGGGACGATCTGCTCTTCCGCGCGGCCGCGCGAACCGACGTAGAGCGCGTCGCTCACACCGATCGTCTCGGCAAGGATCCTGTGAATGGCGAGGATCGGGTAGACGTGACCGCCGGTGCCGCCGCCCGTGAGCAGCACGCGAATGTTCTCTTTCGGTCGTCGCATCATCGTGGGTCGCGAGGGGCCTGTGTCGAGAACGATTTACCACAACGAAGGGGTGGGAGCGCGAAGAATCTCAGCGAAAGGGGCCCTGCGCACCTCAGGCAGCGTGATCGCGCGAAGACTGGATGGACTTGGGAATTGAGAGATTCGAAAATCCGGATCGTCCCGTGCGCCGCGCGATTCGCGTTCGGCTCTGTCGCCGCTCCGCGGCGAACAGGGATGCATGACGCTTCAGCGTCCCGGCGACGGTCGAGCTGGAACGTGCCGTCGATCCTGACGACGGTCGAGCTGGAGCGTGCCGCCTATCCTGGAGTCGCGTAGCGACGGCCGATCTTAGCCCCCGGTCGAAGACCGGGGGAACGGTCGACGCGAGATCACGCGCGCCGCGTAGCGGCGCCGGAGTCTCTCAATTCTCAATTCCAAATTCTCAATTCGGCTTCGGATCTTCGGGCCGAAACCCCGCAGGCACTTCGAACAGACTCTTCGGCAGCGTGTTCGCCTTCACCGAGACGAGCCGCGTTTCGACGACCATCGCACCGCCCTCGTACGTGACTTCGTTGCGGTCCGAGAGGGTGGTGCCTTCCTTCGCGAGGAGCCGCGGAAGAAGATCGCGCAGCATTCCGGCGGACTCCGGCTCGAGCGGGTCGGTCACCGCCTTCATCGCGAGCGAGCCCGCGGGAAGCAACGCGCCGGTCGAGAGGACGAGTGCCCTGCGATATCCGCCTGCCTCTACGGTGATCGCCACCGCGTCTCTCCCGTCGATGACTCCTAACGGTGCTTCGCTGACCCGTGCCCGAGGGGCGCCTTCGGGCAGCGGTGTCTCTAGAAGGCGCTTCCTCGCGGCGAGCGCGTCGTCGAATTTCACGCTGCGCCACGATCGCCGCGCCTCGTCGACGAACGTAATCGTTCCGGCGTGCGTGTCGAAAAGGCGCCAGTTCTCTGCCTCGTCTCCGAAGCGCACGTGCGTGCCATCGGTGAGCACCTGCCACCGGAAGGAACGGTCTTCCGGGATGACGACCGTTTCGTAGACGAGCACCGTCGCCGCGACCGACGGAGGCGGCGGGGACGAAGGCGACGCGGGCTCCCGGCACGAAGCCAGCAGCGCGAGCGCGGCGAGAATCATGGATTTCCGCGGCACACGCAGAGTCTATGAGAACTTCGAGTGAAAACACATCGAATGCAGAACGCAGAATGCCGAACGGAAGAATGTAGTAAGGGCGATACGAAACTTTCTACGTTTCGCTCCTTTCTACATTCTTCCGTTCGGCATTCTGCGTTCTGCATTCATTGTGTTCTACCCTCCGCCGACACAGCGAACTTAGCCCCTCACAGCTTCGCGTCGTACCACGTGCGTCCCCAGCCTGCATCGACCGAAAGTGGCACGCTCAGCTCGCACACTCCTTCCATCGTCGACTTCACGACCTTTGCAAGATCCTCGGCGCGCGTCTCGGGGATCTCGATCACGATTTCGTCGTGCACCGTGAGGAGCATGCGCGCCTTCGGCTCCTCGGCGCGCAACGCCGCGTCGAGCTTGATCATCGCGAGCTTCAGGATGTCGGCCGCCGTTCCCTGCATCGGCGCGTTCGTCGCCATCCGCTCCGCGTTCGCGCGAACGGGGAATGCCTTGTTGTTGATCTCGGGGATGTACCGGACGCGCCCGAACATCGTCGTGACCTTTCCGGTCGATCGCGCCTCGTCGAGCGTGCGGTCGAGCAGCTCGCGGATCTTCGGGTAGCGACCGAAGTAGTTCTCGATGAACTTTTTCCCTTCGGCCTGCGAGATGCCCAGCTCGTTGGCCAGGCGGAACGCCGACATGCCGTAGAGGACGCCGAAGTTGATCGTCTTCGCGGCCCGGCGCTGCTCGGAGTTCACGAGCGGCTCGGCGACGCCGAACATCGTCGCGGCGGTCGTCTTGTGAATGTCGGCGCCACGGCGGAAGGCTTCGATCATCCCTTCGTCGCCGCACATGTGAGCCAGCACGCGGAGCTCGATCTGCGAGTAGTCGGCCGCGAGCAGCACGAAGCCGTCCTCCGCGCGGAACGCCTTGCGGATCTCCCTGCCCTGCGCCGTGCGCACCGGAATGTTCTGGAGGTTAGGGTCGGACGACGAGAGGCGCCCCGTCGCCGCGACCGCCTGATTGAAGCTCGTGTGGACGCGTCCGTCTTCGCCGAGGAGGAGCGGAAGCGCGTCGACGTAGGTCGACTTCAGCTTGTGCAGTTCACGGTGCTCGAGGATGAGGCGCGGCACCGCGAAGCCCATGCCGGCGAGCTCGTCGAGCACTTCCTGCCCCGTCGAGAAGCTCTTCGTCTTCGCCGTCTTCTTGAGCACCGGGTACTTCAGCTTCTCGAATAGGATCGTGCCGAGCTGCGCGGGGGAGTTGATGTTGAACGTCTCGCCCGCTTCCTTGTAGATCTGCGTCTCGAGAGTCTCGAGCTGCGCGCCCATCGTCTGCGACATCTCAGCGAGAAACGCGATGTCGACGAGAATGCCGTGCGCCTCCATCGTCTGCAGCACCGGGACGAGCGGGATCTCGATCGTGCGATAGACCTCGGCGAGTGTCGGTTCCTTCTCGAGCTCCGGGTACTGCAGCTCGTGAAGGCGGTAGGAGAGCGAGGCCGCGTCGCCGGCGCGCCGGTCGAGGTCCTGCACGAAGCCTAACTGGTCCCGATGCTTGAAGATCTCCTTCCGCTCGGTGATGTTCGCCGCGAGCTTCTCGCGGCCGAGCGTGCCGAGGTCGTGGTTGAACGCGCCTGGGTTGAGGACGTACGACTCGAGCATCGTGTCGTCGACGCGTGCGGGCGCGGAGAAGGCGTTGCGCGCCGCGGAGTGCAGCAAGCGCTTGGCGTCGTGGGTGACGAAAGGGCGATCGGTGGCGAACAGCCTGGCGATCGCCTCCTTCATCTCGGCGACGGGTGCGACGAGCGCTTTGGGCGAGCCGGTCGAGAAGGCGATGAGGTCGAGAGACTGGTCCTTGTCGTCCGTCGATTCGACGCCGATCGCGACGAGCGTTGCTCCATTACAGAATGCTGCGACCTCCGCGGCCGACGCCGCGCGCGAAACCTCGGACGGCGTCTCGGCCTGCTTCGGCAGGTACTCCTGGAGGAGCGTCGAGAACTCGAGCTTCGCGAAGAGCTCGGAGAGCCGCCCGCGGTCGGGCTCGCCCCAGACGAGCGCGTCGAGGTCGACGCCGGTCTCGATCTCGGTCCGGATGCGCGCGAGCTCGCGTGACATGAGCGCCGCGTCCTTCGATTCCTCGAGCTTCTTTCTCTGCGCCGGCTTCTTCACCTCGTCGAGGCGCGCGTAGATCTCGTCGATCGAGCCGAACTGTTTGATGAGCTCCTTTGCCCCTTTCTCGCCGATGCCCGCGACGCCCGGGATGTTGTCGATCGAGTCGCCCATGATCCCCATGACGTCGACGACCTGCGCCGGTGGAAGCCCGTAGTCCTCTTCGACCATCTTCGCGTCGTAGAGCTTGTCCCGGCCCGTGTGGTACATCGAGATGCCGTCGCCGACGAGCTGGAAGTAGTCCTTGTCCGACGTCGCGAGGATGACGTTCCAGCCTTCCTTCCGCGCCTTGTAGGCGAGAGCGCCGACGAGGTCGTCGGCTTCGTACTCCTCGTTCGTGAGGATCGGCATCCCGAACGCTTCGCAGAGCTCGTAGACGAGCGGCACCTGTGGCCGGAGGTCTTCCGGCATCGGCTTGCGATCCTTCTTGTAGTCGGCGAACTCGCGGTGGCGGAAGGTCTTCCGGCCGACGTCGAACGCGACGCCTATCGCGTCGGGCTTGTAGTCCTTCGCGATCTTCCGGAGCATCAGCGCGAAGCCGTAAACCGCGTTCGTCGCCAGCCCCGCCGAATTCGTCAGCGAGCGGATGGCGTAGTAGGACCGGAAAAGGTTGTTCGACCCGTCGATGAGGAGGAGCGTCTTGCTCATTTCGCGTATTAGAACAGGCGATGAGGCGAGAGGCGAGAGGCGATGAGAGGTCAAGGCGGGCGATGAGGCGATGAGGCGATGAGGCGAGAGGCGATGGGCAGGCAAAGGCTGGGAAGGACGGCTGATGGCGGCTCCAATCGCCATTTCTGATCCATGAGCACTTTCGCCTCTTCAACGCTCGCCCTCCGTCGTCCGCCTGCTCATCGCCTCTCGCCTTTCGCCTTCCCTCTACATTACATTTCGATGTGATGGCGCTGCTTGTCGTGCGGCGCGCCGGGCCCTATGGTCGATCGGTGGACAGCCGGCTGGCTCGGATCGTCGTCTCGATTCTCGCGGGTGTTCTGGTCGCGGTGATATCGGCCGGGGGTTTGCTCGGAGCGTTCGAGCTGCCGGCGCGTGACGCGATGCTGCGATGGCGCGCCGCCCGGCCCGCGATCGCGACCGCGGTCGTCGCGATCGATGAAGAGGCGTTACGCGCAGAGGGGCCATGGCCCTGGACGCGCGAGAGAATCGCCGCGCTCGTCGATGACATCTCCGCCGCCGGCCCGCGCGCCGTCGCAGTCGATATCCTCCTCGCCGACGCGCGCGTGGGGGACGAGATTCTCCACGAGAGCCTGGCGCGAGCGAACGCGACGCTCGTCTGCGGGCTCGAGGCTCGCGAGGGATGGATTCTGCCTGCCCCGGCGTTTCGCGAGGGCACACGCCTCGCGCACGGGATGATCGAGCTCGACGGTGACGGCGTGATGCGCCGCGTGTCGATGACCAAGCAGGCGGGTGATACCAGCCTTCCCGCACTCTCTGTCGCACTCGCGGCGGCCGCGAGCAGCGACGTTCGCATTGTGGCCGGCAGGGTCGTGCAGCCGGGATTCCGCACCCGTGCGGCGGCGATCCCGACGGTCAGCGCCGCACGGCTCGGCGATCCGGGATCGAGAGAAGCGATCCGCGGCCGTGTCGCCTTCATCGGCCTAACCGCGCTCGCGCTCGGCGATCGCGTCGTCACGCCGACGACCGTGACGGGAAGCT
>JBPPMG010000122.1:0-2980 GCA_051305935.1 Thermoanaerobaculia bacterium | reverse complement strand
CAATCGCTTCGTTCAATTCCGCGCACGTGAACTCCTTCAGCGTCATCCCAAGTGTCGAGAGCCCGCGTCGGTCTTTCACCTGCCCGCCATTCTTGTCGGACCAACGTAACCGTACGGGCATGGACGCCGTGCGCGATCGGCCGCGGGATGTTGCAGTGCGCGGATGGAAAGACACGGAGCGGAGTGGTGGGCGAAGCGGATCGAGGAGCTCGCGCAGGGCGGCGACGCGGACGAGATCGCGCTTCGCCACGGCGTGAAGACGCGGACGTTGATCTGGTGGCGGTCGCAGTTGCGCAAGAAGGCGCGTAAGAAGCCGGGCAGAGCTCCGCGGCTGCTGCCGGTCGTCGTTCGGTCGGCATCTCGGGCGGCGCCCGTGTCACGAGAGGCGGCTCTGGAGGTCTTCGTCGAGGTGGGCGCCGCGCGGATGACGTTGCGAGGTGCGGTGACGCCGGAGCACCTCGCGGCGATGGTCTCGGCGTCGGCGCGCGTGTGCTGAGCCTGGGCCCAGGTGTGCAGGTCGTGCTCGCGACGGAGCCTGTCGACCTCCGTCGCGGTCACGACGGCCTCGTCACGCTCGTGCGCTCACTGTGGCGTGCCGATCCGTACAACGGCACGTTGTTCGTCTTCTTCGGACGGCGCATGGATCGCGTGAAAGTCCTGTTTTTCAGCGCTGGCGGCTTCGTCGTCTATTACAAGCGGCTCGAGCGCGGGCGCTTCTGCATGCCTCACGTTCCCGAAGCGGCGTCGCGGGTCGTACTCGACGCGGCGTCGCTCGCGATGCTGCTCGATGGTGTCGATCTCCGCGCCGTTCGTCGCGCGCCGCGATGGGAACCGGCGCGCGCAAGAAAGCACGCGGAGGGGATCGACATTCCACGCGCGTCGTGATCAAAGCTCTCTGTTGGTCCCGCCTGACGACAGCGAGAAGGAGCATGGCTGCGTATGGCGCGACTTCGCCACGCACCTCCAAGGCGAAGTCGCGGCGCTCAAGACGCAGGTGGAGGTGCTCACCCGCGCCTTCGCCAAGCGCTCCGAGAAGACGGGCAAGATGCCGAGGATCGCGCGGCCCCCGCGCACTCCCGCGGAGACCGCCGACAGTCGGCTCGAGCAAGCGCTCTTGCGCGCCGATCACGTCGTCACCGAGGAGAAGGTCGCGCACGTTCCGGAGGCGCTCAAGAAGTGTCGCGTCTGTGGCGGGACCTCCTTTCGCAGTCTCGGCAACGGCAAGGCGAGCGAGACATGGGTGTATGTGCCGGGATACTTCCGGCGCCTCGTCATCCTTCGCGAGAGCGTCGCGTGCCGCTGCGGCGGATGCGTCGTCACCGCGGCCGCGACCGACCGATGGTCCGAGAAGACACGCTACGGCTCGAGCTTCGTCGCACACCTCGTCGTCTCCAAGTGCCTCATGGTCACGCCGCACTACCGGCTCGAGCAGTCTTTCAAGCGCACCGGCGTGCCCGTCGCGCGAAGCACCATCAACGATCTCTTCCGCCGCGCCGGGCAGAAGCTCGAGCCGCTGCGAGCTCCGCTGTTCGAGGCGATCACGAAGGACTTCCTCGTCCACGTCGACGAGACCTCGTTCAAGTTGACGACGCAGACATCGAAGGCGTTCATCTGGGCCTTCGTCGGACAGAGCCTCACGGGCTACACCTTCGCCCTCACGCGCGGCGGAGATGTGCCACTCGACATCCTCGGCAAGTCGGCCGGCGCCTTTCTCTGCGACGACTACCGCGGCTACGATCCGCTCGAGAAGAAGGGCAAACGCCGACGCAGCGGCTGTCTCGCTCATGCCCGGAGGAAGTACTTCGAGGCAGGTGACGTTCCCGAGGCCACGGACGCGCTCGAGCTGATCGCCTGCATGTACCGCGTCGAGCACGAGGCCGAGCGCCGCGAGATCGTCGGCACCGCCGAGCACCTCGCGCTTCGGCGCGAGTACACGCGTCCGCTGTTCGTCGCTCTCCTTCGACTCGCGCGCGACCTGCGACGTACGCATGGTCCGAAGACCCTCCTCGGGCGCGCCGCGAACTACACGTGGAAGAACATGCTCTACCTCGGGCGCGCGATGCGCGACGCGCGCATCCCGCTGGACAACAACCGAGCTGAAAATGCGCTCCGAATCGTGGCACTCGGACGCAAAAATTTCATGTTCGTCCAGAGTGAGGAGGCCGGCAAAGAGCTCGCGCTCCTCTACTCGCTCGTCGTCTCCTGCACGCGCCTCGGCGTGAATCCCGTCGACTACCTCACCGACGTGCTCGACCGCCTCGACAAGACTGCCGACGATGGCATGCGCGAGCTCCTCCCGGATCGGTGGAAGCCACCGCCGAAGCCGGCGATCGCGACCGATTTCCTCGCGTAGCAACGCGAACGACGGCAAGAAACGCCGTTCAGGTCCAAGCCCGTACGGTTACTCTCGGATTCCTCCAGCAGCTCTGATTATGCCGCATTCGAAACGCGCTTCACGCCTTCGCACCGCGTTGGCGAGGGCGAACGCGGCATAAGACCGAACTCGGCATAATGCCGCCCTCACAACGGGCTGCACGCCGAGCAAACCCTCGAAAAAGAAGCGGTCGCGCGCGCGATGGACTTTCGCTGGCAAAAGTCCGTGCAGCGAAACGCAACGCCGCACGGCGTCACCGAGACGCCTGTCGTCAGCGCGGCTGACGCGGTTGCGGACCACGCGGTGATGTCGACGCCGATCGCAAGCGTGATTCGTGAAGCGCTGGCGGTGCTGACGTGAGCCCGCGGGGTTCGAAACGCGAAAGACCCCTCCTGCACGAATGCGGGAGGGGTCCACCTGCGCGGTACAGCGCGTGAGCGAGACGGAGCCCGCGACTACAGCGCGCTCGCGCTGGTTCAAGACCGGCTACGAGCGTGGCGACATGGCCGCGTGCGACACGTTCCAGGCGAGCGCGCTGTAGTCGCGGGCTCCGTCTCGCTCACGCGCTGTACCGCGCAGGTGGACCCCTCCCGCATTCGTGCAGGA
>JBPPMG010000074.1:0-8651 GCA_051305935.1 Thermoanaerobaculia bacterium | reverse complement strand
GGAAGTACCGCCCGGTCCGCCCGTCGATCAGCGTGACGCGCTGGTCCGCGAGCATCCCGCGCACTTCGTCCCTCGTCGCCTCGATCGCAAACTTCCCGTCGGGCCAGACGGCACTCACGTGCCCACCGTACCGTTCACGCAAGGTGAACGCGATCGTCTCCGGGTCGCCCGCGGCCTGCGCCACGAACACCACCCACGTCACCGGCCCCGTGCACTCCAGGCACGAGCTCGGGATGAACCGTCCCGCCTCGGCCGCCGGGCCAAGCAGCGTCGCTGCGGCAAGGGTGACTCCAAGCAGCGTCTGCTGGATCAGTTGCGTCGTTCGCATGGCTCGCGTCTCCATTCTACGGCGTGATCGCCAGTTCCGCGCTTGAGTTGCCGGCTTCGATCGTCACCGTCCCCGTCTGACCGAACGCGGAGACCTCGAACGTTCCCGTCGTCTCCCCGGCCGGTACCGTCACGTACTCGCTCGTCTGCGCGAGCTCCGGGTTGCAGGAGGTCACCCAGAACGTGTACCCACCCGCCGGTGCCGGCCCTGGCAGGAAGATCGGCGTTCGGGGTCACACCCGCAATATGAAGTATTCGCGCGGAGGGTCAGCTTCCGTCGGGCCGACTACTTCATTTTGCGGGTGTGACCCCGTGATCCTGCTGATCCTTGCCGTTCCGTCCGGCGCCGCATAGCATCAGGGTGGCCCACGATGAGAGTTCTTCACCTCGCAAGCGCAGACCGGTGGACCGGGGCCGCGGCCCCCGCGTTCTTCGAAGCGGTCGCGCTCCGCGCCGCGGGCGTCGACGCGATCTACGGTTTCGTTCGCGGCTACACGCTGCAGCAGCGGATCGCGCCGATCGACTGGGCGTTTCCGCTCATCGCGCGCAGGCAGGATCCGATCTCGTTCATGCGCACCGCGTGGTCGCTGCGCTCTCTCGTGCGCGAGCGCGGGATCGACGTCATCCACGCGCACCTCACGCACGATCACGCCCTGGCGCTCTGGGCCGCGCGCGGCTCCGCGACGCGCGTCGTCCGGACGTTTCATGCGACCCGCGCGATCCGCGACGACCTCATCGCGCGCCGCACCCTCTCGCGCACGTTTGCAGTCTGCGCAATCAACGCGAGCTTCCTCGACAACCCGGTCATCGCTTCGCGCCATCCGGCGTTCACTCCCCCGCCCGTCGATCATTCACTTTTCTTTCCCGGTCCCGAAGCGGTCCGCGCGGAGCGGGGCCTCGGTCGCGACACGACCGTCATCGGGTTCATCGGCAAGATGGTTCCGGGGCGCGGATTCGAGCAGGCGATCTCGACCTTCGCGATCCTTGCGAAGAGCGACCCGGGCGCGCGCCTGCTCGTCGTCGCGAAGTGGGGACCGCACCGCGACGTTCTCGACGCGCACGCCGCGGAGCTCGGGGTCGCGGACCGCATCATCTGGGCCGGCTACCAGGACGACGACGCGCTGATCGCACACTTCCGCGCGATGTCGCTGATGCTCTTCACCGCGGCCGGCTCGGACGAAGGGCACCGCGCGATCGCCGAGGCGATGGCGTGCGGCGTTCCCGCCGCGTCCTACCCGCTGCCGGGCGTTGGCGCGATCGCCGGCCCGCTCGCCGGCCGCATCGTCAGCGCCGAGGCCACCCCCGAGTCCCTCGCCACGACCGCGGCCTCGCTTCTCGGCAATCGCAACGAGCTCGCTCAGCTCTGTGTCGAGCGCACGCACGAGTTTGGACTCGAGCCGACGGCGCGAAGGCTGCTCGAGGTGTACGCGGCGCTTCCCGCGCGGTAGTCATTTCTGAGTGAGCCATGACAGGCCGCGCTTGTGGCCGAACTTTCTAACTTCGGCCGCGAGGATCCTGCAGCGGCCACCCCGGCCGAACTTGAAAAGTTCGGCCACAAGTCGAGCGGGCAACGTTGTGTCATTAGAAGAAGCGGCGCACCGCGCGAGCGGCGTCTGAGGAAAGCGACCTCTATCTGCTCATTCCGCTGTCGGCTCTGCGCTCATGGCCGCGGCAGCGGCCATCATCTGGATAGCCCCACGCGTAAGCGTGGGGTACCGATGATCAGCATCGTCCGCGCCGCGCAAGCGGCGCATTCTGGCGTGCCGCGCGTCAGCGCGACACGTTGCTTACGCCTCTTGCGCCGCTGACGCGGCGCGGATTACCAACCGACGGCGACCCCACGCTTACGCGTGGGGCTATCCAGATTCGGCCGCTGGCGCGGCCGCGAGGCGGCGCATCCGCAACTCGCCATGGACCTCTTACGCGGTCCGGGGCTATCGGAAGCGCGCACGAATCCCCCCAAAAACGGCCGATTCCGGGACTTGCGATAGAATCCCGCCCGCATGCGCCTCAGCGTGACGAGTGAAATCGGACGGCTCAAGAGCGTCCTCGTACACCTGCCGGGCACCGAGATCGACGTCATGCTCCCTTCGATGATGGAGGAGCTGCTCTTCGACGACATCCTCTTCGGCCGGGTGGCCCGCGAGGAGCATCGGCGCTTCCAGCAGATGATCCGGTTCGTGGCCGATGAGGTCTACGACCTGCAGGACCTTCTCGAAGAGGCCCTCGAGGATCCCGACATCCGCGCCGACGTCGCCGTCGACTTCGCGCGGCGCCTCCGCCTGCCCGCGGCGCAGCTCGAGCGACTCGAGGCACTGTCGGCCGAAACGCTGGCGCAGGCGATCGTGGTCGGCATCTCCTCGCTCTCGGGCGAGGCGTTCGACATCGCGCCGGTGCCTAACCTCTTCTTCATGCGCGATCCGCAGGTCGTGATCGGCGACGGCGTTGCGATCTCGTCGATGGCGACCGAGGCGCGCTCGCGCGAGTCGCTCATCTCGCACTACGTCTTCCGGAACCATCCCAGGCTCCGCCAGCGCGACAACTTCTGGATGGATTTCTACGAAGAGGCATGGCCGCGCAGCAAGGCGAAGAAGAGGTTGCGCCCTACGATCGAAGGGGGCGACGTGCTGGTGCCGCGCCGCGACATCCTCCTCGTCGGCGTCACCGAGCGGACGAACCGCGCAGGGGTCGAGTACCTCGCAAGCTCGCTGCGCGCCTCGAAGGCGGGAGTGAAGACGATCTACGTCGTCGAGATCCCGAAGAAGCGCTCGTACATGCATCTCGACACGGTCTTCACGATCATCAATCGCAACGAGTGTCTCCTCTTCCCGCCGGTCATGCTCCCCGGCGGCCCCGAGTCGGCGAAGGTCTTCCGGCTCGACCTGACGAAGAAGACGCTCACGTACACGGCGGAGAAGTCGCTCCTCGCGGCGCTGAAGAAGCAGGGGATGGACCTCGAGCCGATCCCGTGCGGCGGCGGGCGCCTGATCGACCAGCAGCGCGAGCAGTGGACCGACGGCGCGAACGCCTTCGCCCTCTCGCCCGGGGTGATCATCCTCTACGAGCGCAACACGCGCACCGCGGAGGAGCTGAACCGTCACGGCTACCACATCGTCTACGAAGACGACCTGCTGCTCGGCCGGACGGAGCTCGAGTTGTGGAACGACAAGAAGTACGCATTGCAGATCCAGGGAAACGAGCTCTCGCGCGCCCGCGGCGGTCCGAGGTGCATGACCATGCCGCTGGACAGAGAAGACGTTTGAGGGGAATTGAGAAATTGAGGCGGAATTGAAAATTGAAAATTGAAAATTGAAAAACTAAGGAGCAGCGAAGGCGAAGTCTGGCTGAACGAAGTCACTCCTCGAAGTCTCGGCTCGCTTCTCCGTTCTGGCGTTTTTCAATTTTCAATTTTCAATTTTCAATTCCTGCAAAGGTCCTATGGCTCCCAAGAACGAACCACACAAAGTCGCAGTCGTCGCCTTCGGCGGCAACGCGCTGTTGCGCGCGGAAGACCGCGGCACGCAGGAAGAACAGATCGCGCGTGCGCGCCAGGCGGCGCGCTGGCTCGCGGAGATCGTGCAGCACGGCTACAAGCTCGTGATCGTCCACGGCAACGGCCCTCAGGTCGGCAACATCCTGATCCAGGCCGAGGAAGCGTCGACGAAGATCCCGCCGCAGAGCCTCGACGTCGCCGTCGCGCAGACCGAAGGCTCGATCGGCTTCATGCTCCAGCAGGCGATGCGCAACCGCCTCGAGGCGATGAACCTGCCGAGCGAGGTCGCGACGATCCTCACCGAGGTCGAGGTCGACCCTAACGATCTCGCGTTCAAGAAGCCGACCAAGCCCATCGGCCCCTTCTTCACCCGCTACCGCGCCGAGGCGCTGACGCGCGACTTCGGCTGGGTGATGAAGGAAGACTCGGGACGCGGCTGGCGGAAGGTCGTTCCGTCGCCGAAGCCGGTGCACATTCTCAACCTCGCGTCGATCCGCGCGTCGCTTCGCGAGGCCTCGGTCGTCGTCGCGGCGGGCGGCGGCGGCATCCCCGTAATTCGCGGCCGTGACGGCCAGTGGCGCGGCATCGAAGCGGTCATCGACAAGGACTACGCCTCGGCGCGCCTCGCCGCCGAGCTCGACGCGAAGCTCTACATCATCCTCACGGCGGTCCCGCAGATCGCGGTCGACTTCGGCAAGCCGACCCAGCGATGGATCGACAAGATGACGGTGAAGGAAGCCGAGGCGTTCCACGCCGACGGACAGTTCCCACCGGGGTCGATGGGACCGAAGATCGAGGCCGCGATCGATTTCGTCAAGCGGGCCAAGCACGAAGTGCTCGTCTGCGACGTCGACAATCTGCGCGAGGCGCTCGACGGGACGTCGGGCACGAGAATCATTCCGTAGAGTCACGTGGGGTGCGGAAGCGCGGCTTTCGCGAAGCACAGGAGAGGGACCGATGCCGAGCCACTTCGCGAAGATGGTCGACGACGCCGTGCGCGAGCAGTTGCTGGCGATGGGCCTCGAGTACAACGACGTGGTCGAGCGGATCGACCTCTCGCGCGATCACGACGGTTGCATCATCCGCATGGCCGGCGAGATCGAGAACCTCGACATCATCCCGACCGACGACGATCCGACGCCCGCAGGCGTGCGCGTGCTGGTGCGCCGCAAACTCGAGATCGCGCTCCGCGGCATCGACCCGTTCAAGACGCAGGCGTTCTGAACGCTCCCCGCCGCTTACGCAGCTCCCCACCGCTGACGCGGCGGGCTATTTAGAAACGGCCGCTGGCGCGGCCGGAAGGCACGTCGACGAGCGCGTGATCGCGGAAGCCACATTCCCGCACGGCTCTAGAGAGACCCCGGCCCGCCCCCTTATGACGCCGTGGCCGCGGCAGCGGCCACATTCTGGATAGCCCCGCCCGTGAGGGCGGGGTCACGCGATCGAAAAATGATCCGCGCCGCGGTAGCGGCGCCTTCTGAATGCGTCGTGCGTCAGCGCGATGCGTCTCTCCGGCTCACGCCTCCCGCGCCGCTGACGCGGCGCGCATGCAACATCACGCGGTTTCCCAGCGCTGACGCGGTGGGCTATCCAGAAACGGCCGCTGGCGCGGCCGCAAGGCGCGACGATCGATGGATCAGCGCGCCCTGCGCCCCACCGGGCGCAACAACGATCAGGAACCGTCACCGAATCCGATCCTGGTAGTTAGGCGCAACGAACGCCGGATCTCACTCCCGGCGTCACTTCTTCGCCGCGACCACCGCCTCCGCCGCCTTCTTCTCCACCGGCTGCCACCGCGGCTTCGCGAGCTCGGCGTCGAGCAGCTCGTCGATTCCGTAGATGTCGTCGAAGAAGTGCAACTGGTCGTCCTCGGTGACGATCGCGGTTCCGTAGAGGATCAGCAGCGGCGTCGGTTGCTTCAATTTCACGCCCTGCGCGGGCCCCTCCACGAGCGCCTTCCGGATCTTCTCAGGCGTCCACTTCGGCTCGTCGCGAAGGAGCCACGCCGCGAGCCGCTCGGGGTCTTCGCCGCGGATGCAGCCGTGGCTGAAGTCGCGTCGTGAACGATCGAAGAGCTCCTGCGACGGCGTTCCGTGCAGGAAGATGGACTCGACGTTCTCGAACGCGAACTTCACCGGTCCGAGCGAGTTCTTGGCGCCAGGGCGCTGTCGCAGCCGCAGCTTCCCCGCACGAAGGCCCGCGCGCGACTCGTCGTTCAGCGGTTGCTGCTGCAACTTGAGGTCGACGATTTCCATCTCGTGCTTCGCGAGGTAGCCCGCGTCGAGCTGCGGCAGAATCTCGTTCTTCAGGATGCTGTACGGCACGTTCCAGTAAGGCTGAAACACGACGCGCTCGATCGGGCCGCTGAGCACTGGAGTCGGCCCGCGAGCCGCGCTCCCGACGACGACCTTCATCACGATCGCCGGCTGCCCTTTTTCGTCGAACGCTCGCAGCGAGTACTCCGGCAGGTTCACGACGATCGGCGGCCGGTCGAATTTCCGAGGCGCCCAGCGCCAACGCTCGAGCGCGTGCTCGATTTGTCGCACTCGCGCGCTGAGCGGAATGTTGATGGCGAGAAAGGTGCCACCACCGATCCGCCCGTCCGCCTCGAGGCCGTGGCGCACCTGGAATCGCTTCACCGCCTCGACGATCGGGCCGGCGTAGAGCGTCGTCTCCGGATCGGGAATCTCCCCCGGCGGCAGGTCGCCCAACTCCCGAAGAAGCAGTACGAGCTTCGGCAGGTCGGCGTACTCCGAGCCCGGCTCCACGACCTTCACCTTTGTGAGGACGATGCCCTCGGCGGCCTTGTCCATCGCCCGGAACTGCTTGAGCGCAGTGATGAGCTTCTGATACCCCAGATGTTCCGACTCGCTCGTCGTGATCTGCTGCACGGCGTCTTCCGACGCCGCGACCCGGGCGACGAACGCGGGGAGGTCGAGCGACTCGCTCCCCGACTCGATCACGAACTCGACCTTCGTCGGATTCACGCGACCGCCGTACAGATCGGAGACGAGTCGCATCACGGTCACGGTGAACGCGAGATCGAGCTCCGCGCGGGATTCGAGGGACGCACTCCTGGCCGCGGCAAATCGCTCCGGCCAGGCGGCAACGTCATAATCGGCCGGCTCGAGCCCGCGATTGGCGACCGACGCGATGAACCCCGCGACTTCCTTCGCCTGCCGCGTCGCGACTCTCCTGCTCGTCCAGAGCAGCTCGTAGTTCCGCGCCGCATAGACCGCACGCACGCTCTCCTCGAGATCACCGAGATGGGGATGCGAAAGAAGGTCAGTTCGTCCCGCGGCGACGATCGCCTCGATCTGCACCTCGGCTTTCTCGACGGGAATCGGAGGAGGAGGCGCCGGAGGTGGCGGCGCGGCGCGCCGGCACGACGCGCCGAGAACGAGCAGCAGGAGGATGCCAAAGAGCGCAGCGGAGCGCGCCGGTATCCGCGCGTTACGGCTTAGCGCGGCGCGTTGGTGCTCAGCGGACGATTCGCCAGCGGGCAACGTAGCCACGCGTGGCGATATGCAGGAATGGGCCATGGCACTGTTTGCACGATACACGCCTGCACCGCGCAGAGAACGGGTAGAAGTTACTCAGGATTCAAACTAATCACTGACAACTAACTACCTCTCCCCTCACGCCTGCGGCTTGCAAATCTCGCAGGGGCAGGCGGCGCGCAGGCGGTCCCACGTCCAGATGCCCCAGCCGTGCCCGTCGCTCCAGTTGAACTGGATGCCATAGTTGCCGACGCGCTCGACCGAATCGACCTCGAACGACTTTGGCGTGGTCGACATCGGGCCGGGCGAATAAACGCGGCCGAAGAGGTCGGGCTCACCCGTGCAGTTTGCGCAGGGACAGTTCCTGCGCAGCGCTTCGAGCGGAAAGTACGACTCGTGCCCGTCAGGCCAGACGACGGCAAGCTCGGTCCCGAGGACTTCGAAAAAGTTCGGTGTCACGGCGCGGCATTGTACTCATAATTGCGCCCGGGACCGACGATGCCGAACTACAAGCTGCTCATCGAATACGAAGGAACGCGCTACTCCGGCTGGCAGACGCAGGGGAATACGCCGAAAACGATCCAGGGAAACCTGATCCGCGCCGCGCGCGAGGTCTACAACCGGGTCGATGTCGGAGGCGCGGGGCGCACCGACGCCGGCGTTCACGCCATGGGGCAGGTCGCGCACCTGAAGATCAAGGAGAAGGTGGCGCCGCGCGAGCTCGTCCGCTCGCTCAACGACCGGCTGCCGCACGACATCTGCGTCCTCGACGCGTCGCCCGTCGACGAGGAGTTCCACGCGCGTCACGACGCGAAGTCGCGCATCTACCTCTACCAGATCTCGCGGCGGCGCACGGCGTTCGCCAAGCCGTTCGTCTGGTGGATCAAGGACCAGCTCGATGCGCGCGCGATGGAGCAGGCAGTCTCGGGGCTCGCCGGCATGCACGACTTCTCGCTCTTCACCGACCGGCGCAACGAGAACGAGTCGACGAAGGTGCTCGTCGACTCCGCGCAGCTCGTCGAGGCGGGCGACCTGCTGCTGTTCCGGATCTCGGCGTCGCACTTTCTCTGGAAGATGGTCCGCAAGCTCGTCGCGGCTCTCGTCGAGGTCGGTCGCGGCAACCTCTCGCCCGAAGAGTTCATGGCTCTCGTCGACGGCAACGGCACGCGTTTCGAGCCGACCGCTCCACCCTCGGGGCTCTTCTTCGAAGCGGTGACCTTCCAGGGCGAGCGGTACGAGCGCCCGCTCGAGCCGGTCATCCCGGTCGTCTCCCCGTTGCCGATGGGACGCTCGAGGAGACGATGACGAGCGAGCGGGAACTCCTCGAGACG
>JBPPMG010000055.1:0-2411 GCA_051305935.1 Thermoanaerobaculia bacterium | reverse complement strand
GCGTCGCGGCCAGGATCAACAGAGATAGCACGAGCGGCTTCACTCGGCACCTCGGTGGATCAGGCTGCCCGCGAAGAACAGCAGGAACGAGAGTGCGAGCGGCCACTGATATCGCTCGCTCGGCACGCGCTGCGTCGCTTCTCCGTCCTCACGCAGGTCACTTCCGCCGCCGGCCAGCGGGGAAACGCCTTGCGGCTGGAACGGGTTCGCGAGAAAACGCCCTCCCGTCGCCTCGGCGAGATGGCTCAGCACGGCCGGGTTGGCTGTCGTCCTGACCACTTCGCCCTCTTCATCCCTCATCGGCTCTCCCTCCGGGCCGATCGGAATGAACGACGGCTCGCCGGAGCCGACGAGGATCGTGGATACCGGAGTCCCGGCCTCCCTGGCCGACTCGATGGCGCGCGCGAGCAGGTCCGACTGGTCCTCGCCGTCGCTGATCAGGACGATCCGCTTCGACGCGCTTCCGCTTCGCGCGAGCGCCTCGAGCGAGGTGAGCACCGCCGCGCCGGGATTCGATCCCGGAAGCGCGAGCTCGCCGGTCGTCAGAGAGGCCGCGAGATCGGCGACGGCTTCCCGGTCCGTGGTGAGCGGGGCGATGATCTCGGCGACCGACTCGTAGGCGACGAGACCGACCTTCCCTCTCTCCTTCTCGAGCATCTGCCGAACGAGCGCCCTTGCGGCGCTGAGCCGCGAGACTCCGAGATCCTCGGCGGCCATGCTGTTCGAGATGTCGATCGCGATGATGAGAGCCCCCTCGTCGTGAAGGAGCGGGCGGAGGGTGTAGCCGAAGCGAGGGCCGGCCAGCGCGAGGAAACCGAGGGCCAGCGCCGCGGTCAGGAGCCAGGGGCGCAGGAGGCGCGCAGGCATCCGTTCACCCCGGATCCGCATGGAGAGAAATCCGTCCGCCCGGCGGCGCCTCACCCGCTCGCGCACCCAGAAGAACCAGGCGGCGAGCGGGATGGCCGCCAGCAGCACGAGCAGCTTCGTCTCCGCGAAGCTTATGAGGGAAGCCGCATCCACCATGTCTCCCCCATCAGCAGTGCGAGTACGATCAGAATGAGTCCCGCCGCGAGCGGTCTGAACCAATGCTCGTCGACGATGAGATCCGGCGGGGCGCCGAGCCGGCTCGTCTCGAGCCGGTCGATCGTCGCGAAGACCTCGGCGAGCCCCTGCTCGTCGGTCGCCCGAAAATACTCTCCTCCCGTTGCCGTCGCCAGGCCCCGAAGCATGTCGTCGTCCAGGTCGGCGCGGATGTTCTGATAGATCGTCTCGATCTCGCCCGTTCTCGGATTCTGCACCCGGATCGGGACGGGGACCGGGCCGTAGCTTCCCACTCCGATCGTGTAGAGGCGGATCCCGAGCTGGGCCGCCAGTCCGGCAGCGGTCTCCGGCTCGATCGAGCCGGCGTTGTTCACACCGTCCGTCAGCAGGACGATGACGCGGCTCGTCGCCGATGAGTCCTTGAGGCGATTGACCGCGGTCGCGATCGCCGTGCCGATCGCCGTGCCGTCGCCGTGATCGCCGATCTCGGTCGTCGCGAGGACCTCGCGCGCGACCTCCCGGTCGAAGGTGATCGGAACGCGCGTCGCCGCGCGCTGACCGAAGGTGACGATGCCGATGCGATCGTTCTCGCGGCGCGCGATGAAGCTCGCGATCAGTTCGCGCGCCACTCCGAAGCGGTTCCGCGGCTGAAAGTCCTCCGCTCCCATGCTGCCCGAGGCGTCGAGAGCGATGACGATGTCGATCCCCCGCCTCTCCTCGAGCATCTGCTGGACCTCCTGCGGCCGCGCGAGCGCGACGACGAGAAGCGCGAGGCCCGCGATCTCGAGAAGGAACGGCACCGCGAGGGTCGAGGACGCGAGACTCCGACCCTCGTCGATCAGGTCGACCGAGGAGAACTCGAACGATCCTTCGCTCCGGTAGCGGTCGCGAATCCAGAGGCCGACGCGAACCGCGATCGGAATGAGAAGGAGAAGCCAGAGAGGAGAGCCGAGCTTCACGCTTCCTTCTCCCCCCGGTCGAGTGCCGCCAGCTTCCTCGCCGACTCGACCAGCTCGCGGGTCTCGATCTCCGGTGCTCCGTGAGTCGAGAACTTCTCGAGGTCCGCCTCGAGGAGAATCGTGTCGACCACGCCGCGGAGCTCCTCACGGATCCGCGCGCGCCGGAGCGCGCGGCGCAGCTCACGGCTCGTGAGCTCCCGCCCCCACGCCTCGTCCACCCTCGCGAGGAAGTTCCGGGTCGCATCCCCAACCGCGATTCGCGATTCGACGGGGGGCAGCGCCGCAGCCGCCTCGAGCGCGCGCAGCAGCTCTCTCGACGGCGCTACGCGAGCTCGCGCCGGAACGGAGACCGAAGGACGCGGGCGGCGCATGTAGACCAGGGCCCAGAGCACGATCATCGCGGCGCCGGCC
>JBPPMG010000040.1:0-16798 GCA_051305935.1 Thermoanaerobaculia bacterium | reverse complement strand
GAGTTTCCAGGTGTGACCCCAACTTCGAGATTTCTCGACTGCGGTCCCATGAGAGGCTCCGATCCTGGGGTGCCGCTGCATCCGGCGATTAATTCCGCGGCGCAGTCAGGAACGAACCTACCCCATTTGGGGGATTCGGCGAGGCGGGGAGCTGCTCTAGATTGAAGAACCCGACACAAGCAAGAGAGAGCGAACAACTGGTTGCCTCACACACAAGGAGAATGAAATGACACGGCCCCACGCGAGAGTGATTCACCCATCGTTTCGACGTCTTTTCACGATACCCCTGACGTCAGCGTTCGTCGTCGTTCTTTTATTGGGCACTCCGGTTTTCGCCGCGCTGCCAGTCGTCATCACCAGCGCGGTTGCGGATGGTGACGAACTGCTCGTGTACGGAACGAACTTTCCGAATTCTCTTCCCACGGTCACGCTCGCGGGCACGGCTCTCACGGTCGTTTCCTTCGATTCGACTGTAGTCACCGTTCAGCTGCCGCCAAATGCGGCTGGCAGTTATGAGCTCGTTGTCGCCTACGCCAACAAGCAGTCCGAGCCGTTCGAGGTCACTGTGGGGCACACCGGCCCGACCGGCGACACGGGCCCCCAGGGAGCCGCGGGCCCCCAGGGAGCCGCGGGTGCGCAAGGCCAGTCGGGTCCTCAGGGACCGGCAGGCGAACCCGGTCCGGCAGGTGCGGTTGGACCGGCGGGCCCACAGGGCGAAGCCGGGACGACGGGTCAGGCAGGGGCGACGGGGGCCACCGGGGATACAGGTGAGGCGGGACCCGCAGGTCCCCAGGGACCTCAGGGAAATGCTGGGGTTGCCGGGCCCGAGGGACCAGCCGGTCCACAGGGTTTCGAAGGACCGGCCGGACCCGCCGGTGCGCAAGGTCCCCAGGGTGCCCCGGGTTCCACCGCCAAGATGGTCAATCTGAAACGGCTCGCGATGCTCCGTTGGTATGGCTCGAACAATACCGGTCTCGATTACGCTTTGCCGCTCACCTATTCGAAAGCCATCGCGTTCGATGGTGAGAATCTCTGGGTCGGTGGGCGAAACGCCGTGTCGAAGGTCCGAGCGCATGACGCGGCAGTACTCGGCACCTTCGCCACCAGCGGCGAACACCTGATTGCGGTCGTATTCGATGGTACGAACATATGGGCGGTGGCGAACGTCGGCGACGTCGTAACCAAATTGCGCGCATCGGACGGTGCCAATCTCGGGACGTTTCCCGCCGGGTCGAATCCGGCCGGTGGAGTGTTTGATGGGACGAGCATCTGGGTGACCAACTTGTCCAGTGGCTCTGTGACTCGCATCCGGCCAGGCGATGGCGCAACGATGGGAACCTTTCCTGCCGGCAATTTCCCTTACGGAATTGCCTTCGATGGATCGAGTCTGTGGATCGGGAACTACTGGGACAGCAGTGTTACGAGACTCGATGCGAGCGACGGTTCGCTCATCGCCACCTACACAGCGGGAATTACGAACCCGTACGGCATTCTGTTTGACGGTGAGAATATTTGGGTGGCCAACGACACTCCCTCGACACTGACTCGATTGAGCGGGGTCGACGGTTCACCGCTCGGAACGTATCCCGTCACCCATCGGCCGACCTTCCTCTGTTTCGACGGCAGCACCGTCTACGTCACGAGCCAGTTTGTGAACGCCCAGACTCGCTTGCGTGCTTCGGATGGAGCACACCTGGGAACGTTTGACCTTCCCGGGATCGCATGGTACTGCGCATTCGACGGAGCGAATGTCTGGTTCCCGACGCACACGGGAGGGGCGACCCAGCTTTCGAAGCGCTGAGAGAAGCGACATGCCGTCGGGAAGGGTTCAAGATCCCTTCCCGACGCGTGTCTGGATTCTGTGTCTCTGACAACATCCCCAGAATGGAACGAAGAGTGCGGCCTTACTGCTTCACTCTTCGCTGGCTCGAACGCTGATGGCGGGGAGGAGCCGCAGCATGGATGTCGCCTGCGCGACGGGCTCGCCATTCGATGCGTATGAAACGGTGGGCGATCTTTGCGGCATCAGACTCGCGGGCGTGCCTGAGCCCTCATCGATCAGAATCAGTTTGCAGGCTCCTCGTCGCCTCCACACGCGAGCGGCCCCCGAAGCAGCAGCGCCACCAACTCTCCCTGGCGTGACGTTGCGGTCTTCCCGAAAATGTGTTTCAGGAACGTGCGTGCCGTTGCGATCGTGATGCCGCGATCTTCCGCGATCTCCTTCAACGATCGTCCAGCGCACAACGCTACGGCAACGTCCGCTTCCGAACGGGTGAGTCCGCAGTATCCCTTGAGAGAAGCGGAATCTCCCACGGGTGCAGCCGGATCCGAGATGATGGCGATGGCCGCCGGAGTGGCGCCCAGGCTACCGGGTAGACGGCGCAGCGGGGACACTAAGACGGAATAGGGAGTTTTCCCGTCGGGGCGTGAAATCGTGAGTCGACCGCCGGCGACCGGGTTCCGGGGTTCTTCACCCGCGCACGCCGACGCGATGAGCCCCTCGAGCAGCCGCGCCTCCCGAGCAAGCGTGGCGCGCAATTCGCTTCGGGAACAGACAAATCCGCCTGCCGCGTCCACCATCGCGCGTGCCGCCCCGTTCATCGCGACGACCTTCCGGTTTCTGTCGAAGAAAATCACACCCTGCTTGGCTCGCTCCATCGCAAGGAATGCCGCATCCTGCGAGCCTTCGAGAGCACCGAGTTTCGTTCGGATCGCAACAGCCCGGCCGAAATGCGGAACGAGCATGCGGCAGAGCTTGATCGCCTCAGTGGTGAATGGTCCCTCGAGTCGCGATCTGCCGAAGACGACCGATGCCTCGAAGGGGTTTGTTCGCAGCGACCACCCGATTGCGTGCCCGAGTCCCCATCGAACATAGCAATCGTTATACACCTCGTCGCTGGCTCGCTCCGCCGGGGCGAGCAGAGTCTCCTCGACGTGCACAGTGTCGGGACTCTTGAGAACGGCGTTACGCATGCGGTCCTTCCGCCCGTAGTACGCCTCGTAGTCGAGCATGAGTTGAGGGGGGGTCTCGGGCGAAACCGCGGCGAAGGCAAACGCTTGCGTCTCGATGTCCTGAGAGAGAAGAACTCCGACCGACGAGGCGAGAAGCCTGGCCGTGTTGTGCATGACTGCGGGCCAGACTTCCGGACGGAGCGCGGTCTCGTAAATTTGGTCGACGAGCAGAGACAGTTCAGTCGCGGTGATACTCATCGCATGCGCTCCGGGACAGGTCTTCGCAGTCTTCGAAGAGAACCTCGAGATGGGTGTCTCCCCGAGCTAACCGTGGACTCCACAAATCTTGTGCTGTTTGTGGAATTCTATCACCTGCTCCGGCGGACGCCGATGGAGTCAAAGCTTCGCTTTTCTGTTGGCAGGGTGGAACGAACTCGAAAGTTGGCTTCGTCCAGGAGTAACGGTGCGCCTCTCCTCGAGGCGGAGTTGCTTCGCTCCATGCCAGTCCCGAGACGACGCCTGTGGGGCGAGTAGGGCAATCTACTACTCGTAGAATTCAGAGTAGGCCGAAGCTCCGACCCTATCGGCCAGGTCGTGGCCTGAGAGGTCGCCGGCTTCCGTTGTGGGGTGAGCCGATGGGGAACCCTGGGGTCAGGCCTTCGGCTCTCGTTAGGAATGTCTAAAGCGCATCAGGAAAGCGACTTACGGGCCGCCGCAAGTATCCCGCCGGCGCAGAGTGGCTGCAGTCGCTGTCAGGCTTCAGCGGGTAGATGTGTGCGGCCACTCTGAAGGCCAGCCGATCTGCCACGTAGAGGTGCGCCACGCAATGGCGTTGCCGTAGAGCTCCCGCGGCACCAGTTGCGCGCTCAAGGCGATGATCGCAGGGGAGGTGAAGCTGCGCGCGATCCCGCTCGCGAAGATCACCGCGTAGATCGGCCATACGGCGTCGGGCGCGAACGCGTCCGGCCTCAGCGCCAGGACGAAGAGCGCCAGCGCGCAGAGCAGAAGCGCGCTGTGCGACAGGAGCGCGATTCGCCGGCGGTCCCTTCGGTCGGGGACATGTCCGGCGAAGAGTGCCAGTCCGATGAACGGCAAGGCCTCGGCGAGCCCGATGAAGCCGAGCGCAAGAGGATCGTGGGTCCGCTCGTAGACCTGCCAGCCGACGACGACTGCCTGAATCTGCAGTGCGAGAGTGAGACAGAAGCGGTTGACGATGAGCGACCGGAAAGCTGGGACGCGAAGCGCGGCGTAAGAATCGTGATTCGTGCCCACTCGCGCCTTCAAGCCTCGGCCGGCGCGAAGCTATTCCTCCCTTTCCTCTCTCTCTACTCTCCAGGGGTCGGAGCCACCGTTTCAAGTATTCGGGTTGCGAATACTTGAAACGGTGGCTCCGACCCCATCTACGGACCCACTTGAAACTGTGGCTCCGACCCCATCTGCGCCATCTGCGCGACCCCATCTGCGGATCCCTTCTTCAAACTCTTTACGACTCAAGATGCCTCCGGATGTTTCTCAGTTGCGGGCTCGACCGGCTATTCTTACAGAATGCAGAACGAACGTATTGCCGCAATCGGACGCCAGCTGGACGCCATCGACGCGCTCCTCCAGAAAGAGGATGCCGTGCTCGGCCGGCGCGTCGAGTCGATCTCCGGATGGTCGACGTCCGAGCAACTCGACCATGCCCTGAAGGTGAAAGCGTCCATCCTCGCAAGGATCGCAACGCCCGTGCGGGTCGAGAAACCGCTGCAGTTCATCGCGAAGGTCATCATGTTCTTCGGATGGATCCCCCGCGGGAAAGGGCGTTCTCCAGAGTTACTGGTCGGCGTTCCGGCAACGCGCGAACAGCTTCGAACTGCCCTGCTTGGCGTCCGTGAACAGCTCGGCAATCTTTCGCAGGAACAGGCCTCCAATCGCGAGCCGATGGTGCCGCACCCGCTCTTCGGTGGGCTGAACGCTCCCCAGGCGCTGCGGTTCGCGGAAGTTCACACGAACCACCATTTGAAGATCGTGCGCGAAATCCTGGCCGAGGGCTGAGGACTGAGTCCTGAGTGCTGGGTCCGTCCTGCGTAGCGCTTTCGCCGGGGTCCGCGGCCGTCACGCGGCCGCGCGGGGGAACTTGGGGCGTCTCGCGACGCTGACGTGGCGCTTGGGACAATTTCGTACGCGGTTCCCCCACGCCTGCGCATGGGGCTATCCAGAAACGGCCGCTGGCGCGGCCACGAGGTGGGGCTTGGCGAGGAACTGCGAAATGCCGCAGGCGCGGGGCCGTCGCTTAGATTCCGACACTTCCTTCCTGAACAAAGCGGCCACGCTTTCGCGTGGCCACTCGATCAACGACAGAACTGCGTTCGCTTACTTCGCCTTCTGCACCTTCTCCGTGAGTACCGGCAGGAGCTCGAGCAAGTCTGCGACGATGCCGACGGTGGCGACCTGGAAGATCGGCGCCTTCGGGTTCTTGTTTACGGCGACGAGGAAGGGGTTGCCCTTGATGCCGCCGATGTGCTGGAAGGAGCCGCTGATGCCTAACGCGAGGTAGACCTTTGGTTTGACGGTCTTCCCCGACGTTCCAACCTGGCGCCCCTTGTCGAGCCACTTCGCGTCGACGATCGGGCGGGAACACGACATCGCGGCTCCCATCGCCTTGGCGAGCTCTTCGACGAGCTCGATGTTCTCCTTGTCGCCGATGCCGCGGCCGACCGAGACGAGCACGTCCTCGCGGGTGATGTCGATGTCGCCCGCTTCGGCCTGGATCAGCTCGACGAACGTGCGCTTCGCGGTGAGCCCGGCCGCGTCGGCCGACTTGTCGACGACCGTGCCGGCGGCCGCCGCTGCGGCCGGCTTGAAGGCTCCGGAGCGGACGGTGACGACCGCGCCCTTCGCGATGTCGCAGGCGACGTGCGTGCTCACCTGTCCGGCGAACTCCTGGCGGACGATCTTGAGTGTCGTTCCCTCGAGGCCGTCGAAGCCGACGACGTCGGGGACGTAGGTGGCGCCGAGCTTCACCGAGAGGCCGGGCCCGAGGTCGTAGCCGAAGGTGTCGTGAGCGAGGAGCACCACGGACCCGGCCGGGATGACCTTGAGGAGCAGAGGACGGATCAGCTCAGCGTTCGGATAGCCTAACGCGGCCTGGTCGAACTTCCAGACCTCGGCGAACAGCGCCGCTACTTCACCGCAGACTGCGTCGACGCCTGAACCGGCGACGAGGGCGATGGGCGCAGTGCCGGAGAACATCGTCCGCGCGGCGTTCGCCAGCTCGAGGGCGGAGTCGTCCGCCGTGCCATCCTGGTGTGCGACGTAAACGAAGATCTTGGCGTCCATTACCTGCTCCCGCCCTTGGCCGTCAGGAGGTCGCCCAGCTTGCCGGCGACTTCCTCGGTGCTGCCCGTGAGCATTTCGGCACCCGCGCCCGCGACGGGAACGAAGTAGTCGACGCGTTTCACCTTCGCGCCCGCGGCTCCGACCGCGTCACCGGCGACCCCGAGGGCCGCAGCGTCGAGCACGGGGATCTCCACTGAGGCTACCTTGCGGATGCCGCGGATGCCGACATAACGCGGCTCGTTGATGCCGGTCTGGATGGAGAGAACGCAGGGGAGCTCGATGTCGCTGATTTCCTGGTTGCCGCCTTCGATCTCGCGGCCGATGCGGAGCGACTTGCCGTCCTTCGTCTCGATCCTGTTGACGACCGAGGCGTAGGGGAGCTCGAGCAGCGCGGCGAGCATGCCGCCCACCTGCGCGGCGCCGTCGTCGGCGAGCGCGCCGGTCATGATCAGATCGTAGGTGCCCTTCTTCGCGGCGGCGGCGAGGATCGTCGCGATCCCGAGGCCGTCGGAGCCTTCGAAGGCTCCATCGGTTGCGATGAGCCCCTGTTCGGCGCCCATCGCCATCTCACGGCGGACGATCTCTTCGGTGTCGGAGTCGCCGACGGAGATCACGGTGACCTTGCCGCCGTCACGCTCGACGATCTGGATCGCCTCTTCGACCGCGTAGTTGTCCCACTCGTTCACGGAGTAGACGAGATCGTCGCGCTTGATGTCTGTTCCGCCCGGCCCCACGCTGATTTCGTTCTCCGCGGAGTCGGGTACGCGTTTTACACACACCAGGATTTCCATGTCAGGCTCCTCAAAAAAGAGATCAGTGCTGAAGCTGTCCGTCGACGAGCTCTACGAGGTCGATGACTTCCATCTTCCCTTCGAGACCCGCGACCTTGATCGCATCTTCGATGTTCGTCATGCAGAAGGGGCAGGCAGTGACGATGACGTCGGCGCCCGCTTCTTTCGCCTGGTTCACGCGGACGACGCCCATGCGCTGCTCCTCGTCCGGCTCGTAGAAGAGCATGAGCCCGCCGCCGCCGCAACAGAAAGAGCGGTCGCGGCAGTGGCCTTCCATCTCGACGCGCTTGAGGCCGGGGATGGCGTCGATCGCGTTTCGCGGCGCGTCGTAGGTGTTGTTGTGACGGCCGAGGTAGCAGGGGTCGTGAAAGGTGTAGGTCTTCGTCGCGTCGGCGAGCGGGTTGAGCTTGAGCTTGCCATCCTCGACGAGCAGCGCGATGACTTCGCTGACGTGCTGCACCGGCGGCATGTCGGCGTAGTCGTTACGCAGCGCGTTGAGGGCATGCGGATCGTTGACGACGATTTTCTTCGCCTCGGACGCCTTGATCGCCTCGGTGTTCTGTTCCTTGAGGCTCTGGAAGAGCATCTCCTCGCCGAAGCGGCGGACATCGTGGCCCGAGTCTTTCTCGTCCTTGCCGATGATGGCGAAGTCGATGCCGCCCTTGGCGAGCACGCGAGCGGTCGCCTGCGCGATCTTCTGGCCGCGGTCGTCGTAGGACGAGGCGCTGTCGACGAAGTAGAGCGTCTCGGCGGTGTCGCCCTTCTCGACGCTCTTTACGTCGATTCCCTCGCCGACTCCCGCGGTCCACTCACCGCGCTTCTTCTCGAGCTTTCCCCACGGGTTGCCGCGCTTCTCGAGGGCGCTCATCGGCTTCTGGAGCGACTGCGGCACGAGGCCGTCGTCGACCATGCCGCGCCGGAGGTCGACCATCTTGTCGATGTACTCGATGCCGACGGGACACTCCTCCTCGCAGGCACCGCAGGTAGTGCACGACCAGATCTCGTCCTCGGAGTAGATGCCGCCGATGAGGTTGGCGGACTCCGTCTTGATCTCGTCAAAGATCGGGTAGCGGTCGTAGAGGTAGTCGCGGGCTTTGATGCTGATGAAGCGGGGAGAGAGTGGCCGCTTCACGGCGGTGGCAGGACAGTGGTCACTGCAGCGGCCACAGTCGACGCAGCTGTAGAAGTCGAGAATGTGCTTCCAGGTGAAGTCCTCGATCTTCTTGACGCCGAACGATTTCAAATCGTCGAGCTGTGCATCGGAAATGCCGTGGACGACCGGCTTCACGTTCCCCGTTCGCACGCGCATGAAGAAGACGTTGAAGAGCGATGTGATGACGTGGAAGTGCTTTCCGAGCGGGAGGAGGCAGAGGAAGAAGAAGAACGTCAGGTCATGGATGGTGTACGCGACCAGGTTGATTCGAGACAGCGTCGGAACCGGCGTTCCCGCCAGGAGCAGCTCGAATCCCCAGGGGAGCGTGAGCGGGACCAGGTGGGCCGCGCCTTCACCCTTTGCGGCGGCGAGGCTTCCCTCGAACACGCCTTCGGAGATCATGAGAGCGGCGATGAGGCCCAGGACCAGCAATGCCTCCGGGGTGTGGTCCTTGCCGAGCTTCTCGGGAACCGCGTAGCGCGCGGGTTTGAAGAACGCTCGGCGGATCGCGAGGATCACCACCGCTACGAGAACCGCGGTGGATGCAACGTCTTTGACGACGTTGTAGATCGAGCCGAGAGCGCCGTCGAAGCCGGGGATGGTGAAGCCGTCCACGAAGCCGAGCACCACCATCTGCGTGGAGCGCGCTGCGAGGATGAGGAATCCGAAGAAGACAATGATGTGCAGCACGCCGGCCAGCATGTAGCGTGGCTGTCGCCACTGCGCGAGCCAGAGCTTGAGGACGAGCATGATCCGGAGCGGAATCTGCCCGAAGCGCGGATCCGGAGCTGCTGTCAGCAGCGGCACGATGCGACGCCCCATGATCCAGGCGAAGCACGCGAGCCCGATGAACGGGATCAGCACGAACAGCCATTGAAGGGGCATACCCTTCAGCGCCGCCGTGGCGGGAGAAAAGGGCTCAAGGACCATGGCGTTCTCCAGCGAAGCTCTCGAAGCTACTTGCCCCCGAAGGCGTCCTCAGGAATGTCGATGACGACGCTGCTGCCAGACAGGATCGCGTCCATCCTCCCGAGAGTAACCGGAAGAAGGATCTGCGTGAAGAACTCTGAGCTCTTGATCTGTCCCTCGTAAAAGGCGAAGTCCTTCTCCTTCGCGCCGGCTGCCAGCGCGTCCGCGGCGATGCGTGCGCGCCACAGAAGCATCCACCCGACGATCACGTCGCCGCAGACCTCGAGGAACGGGTGAGCATGCGCGGCGGCGCCCATCAGGTTGCCGTACATGGCGGTCATGCCCATGTTGCGCGCAACCTCTTCGAGCTTGAGCAGCGCTTCCTCCAGCTTCTCGGCCATCGGAGCGGTGCGATCGAGGTCGGCGGCGGCGGTGACGGTGCGACGAATCTCATCGCCGAGGTCGACGATCGGACGTCCGCCGTTCTGGCCGAGTTTGCGGAAGAGGAGGTCCATCGCCTGGATGCCGTTGGTTCCCTCGTAGATCGAGGTGATGCGGCAGTCGCGCAGCAGCTGCTCCATCGGGTACTCGCGGATGTAGCCGTAGCCGCCGTAGACCTGGATGCCGAGGCTGCAGACGTCGAGCGAGCGCTCGGTGGTGTAGGCCTTCGCGATCGGAATCAGAAAGTCGACGATGCCCTGGAGCCGCGTCTTCTCCTCGGGATCGGTGGCCGTCGTGATGCCGTCAAAGCAGAACGCGATGAATGCCGAGAGGCTGCGAAGGCTCTCGACATAGACCTTCATGAGCATCAGCATGCGGCGTACGTCGGGGTGCTGGATGATCGGAACGCCCGGGGCGTTCTTGTCCATCGCCTGCATGAGGTGGCGGCCCTGGATACGCGTGCGGGCATAGTTGACCGCGTAGAGGTAGGAAGCGCTGGCGCAGGCGAGGCCCTGGTCGCCGACCATGAGGCGCGCGTCGTTCATCATCAGGAACATGGCGCGCATGCCTTTGTTAGGCGCACCGAGGAGCGTGCCGCGGCACTTGCCCTTGCTGCCGAGGGCGAGCGAGGCGGTGACGTTGCCGTGAATGCCCATCTTCTCTTCGATGCCGGTGCAGACGACGTCGTTAGGCTCCCCGAGGCTGCCGTCGTCGTTGACCCAGATCTTTGGAACGAGGAAGAGGGAGATGCCGGAGGTTCCTGCGGGAGCGCCATCGATGCGCGCAAGCACGGGATGGATGATGTTCTTCACCATGTCGTGCTCGCCGCTGGAGATGAAGATCTTGTTGCCGACGATGGAGTAGGTGCCGTCGGGATTCGGCGTCGCGGTGGTCGTGAGCGCGCCGACGTCAGAGCCCGCCTCGGGCTCGGTGAGCAGCATCGTGCCCGTCCACTCGCCAGAGAAGAGCTTCTTGAGGTAGAGCTTCTTCTGCTCGTCGGTGCCGAACTCCTTGACGAGCTCGCCGGCGCCGTGGGTAAGGCCGCCGTACATCATGAAGGCGAAGCTACCCGCCATCATGTACTGGGCGGCCGTCGAGGCCACGGTGCGGGGCATGCCCTGGCCGCCCCACTCCGGATCCTCGGTCATCGCGAGCCATTCGCCCGCGCGGAGGGCTTTCCAGGCCTTGTGGAACGACTCGGGGACCTTCACGTTCCCGTTGTCGAACTGGACACCGATCCGGTCGCCGTCGAACTGAGTCGGCAGGATCTCCTTGACCGCGAGGTTTCGCGCCTCGTTGATCACCAGGTCGATAGCTTTCCGGTTGAAGTCGGCGAAGCGCTCATTCTTCGCGAGCTCCTCGACCTTCAGTTGTTCGTGAAGGATGAAATCGATGTCTCTGCGGTCCACGAGTGTCTGTGCCATGGCGTCTCCAATGAGAAATCAGGGAAGTCGTAAAGGGGATCGTCAGATCCGTTCGAACACTGTTGCGATGCCCTGACCGAGGCCGATGCACATCGTGGCGACGCCGGTCTGGTACTTGCCACTCTTCATCTGGTGGAGCAGGGTCGTGGTGATGCGCGCCCCGGAGCAGCCTAACGGGTGGCCGAGCGCGATGGCACCACCGTTGAGGTTGACCTTGTCCTGGTGGTCCTTCAACTGCAAGTCCTTGAGCACGGGGAGCGACTGGGCGGCGAATGCCTCGTTGAGCTCCCAGAGGTCGATGTCCTTGATCTTCATCTGCGCGCGTGCGAGGACCTTCTTCACCGCCGGCACGGGACCGTAGCCCATGATCGACGGATCGACACCGGCGGTAGCCATCGCCCTGACCTGCGCCATCGGCTGCAGGCCGAGCGACCTGGCGCGCTCTTTCGACATCACGAGCAGAGCCGAGGCGCCGTCCGAGATCGCCGAGGAGTTGCCGGCGGTGACCGTGCCGTTCTTCGGATCGAAGACGGGCTTGAGGGCAGCGAGGCCTTCGAGAGTGGTGTCTTCCCGGATGACCTCGTCGTAGTCGTAGACCACCGAAAAGCCGTTCTCGTCGTGGCCTTCGAGGGGCACGATCTCGTCCTTGAAGCGCCCTTCCGCGCGCGCCGCGGCCGCCCGCTGGTGCGACTGCAGCGCGAACTTATCCTGTTGCTCGCGCGTGACGCCGTGCATCTTCGCGAGGACCTCGGCGGTGATTCCCATCATCCCCGCGGCCTTGGCAGAGTACTTGCTCGAGGCCGGATTCGGGTCGACTCCATGCGTCATCGGGATATGACCCATGTGCTCCACTCCGCCGACGACGAACACCTCGCCGTTACCCGTCATGATCGACATCGCCGCCGTGTGCAGCGCGCTCATCGACGAGCCGCAGAGGCGGTTGATCGTCTGGGCGCTGGCAGTGTGGGGGATGCGGGTCATCAGCGACGCGAAACGCGCGATGTTGAAGCCCTGCTCCATCGTCTGCTGCACGCAGCCCCAGATCACGTCTTCGACCTCGTTGGGGTCGACCTTGGGGTTGCGATCGAGCAGCGCTGTGATCATCGCTGCCGAGAGATTCTCGGCGCGTACGTTCCGGAACATGCCGCCCTTGGAGCGGCCCATCGGAGTGCGAACGGCATCAACAATGACGACGTCTTTCATCGCTCACCTCGCTTCGTGGTACGTCGCGCCGGCTTGGGCAAGCTGGAGCATCTTTGCGGTGGGTTCGTAGAGCTTCCCGAGAGAGGCGAACTTCGCCGCCTTCTCGCAGAGGGCCTTCAGGCCGACGGCATCGGCATAGCGGAACGGGCCGCCTCGGACCGGCGGGAAGCCGAGGCCGTCGATGAGGGCGATGTCGACTTCGATCGGCGTGTTGACGATCTTGTCCTCGAGGCAGCGTGAGCACTCGATGAGGAGCGGAAGCATCATCCGGTCGATGATGTCCTGATCGGTAATCGTGGCGCTGTTGTCCGCCTTGACGAGCGGCTTGAGGATCGCGGGGACGTCCGGATCGACCGTCTTCTTCGGCACGCCCTTCTTGTCGGGGACGTAGGCGTAGAAGCCCTTGCCATTCTTCTGACCGAAGCGGCCGGCCTCGAACATCGTTGCGAGGGCGGTCTTCTCGGTGGAGGCCATGCGGTCGGGGAAGCCCGCGGCCATGACGGCGTTCGCGTGGTGTCCGGTGTCGATGCCGACGACGTCGAGGAGGTAGGCGGGGCCCATCGGCCAGCCGAACTTCTCCATGACCTTGTCGATCTTCTGGAAGTCGACCCCTTCGTTGACCAGCATCATGAAGCCGGCGAAGTAGGGGAAGAGAACGCGATTGACGAGGAAGCCGGGGCAGTCGTTCACGACGATCGGAGTCTTGCCCATCGCGAGCGCGTAGCTGACGGTCGTCGCGACCGCGTTCTCACTCGACTTCGCGCCGCGGATGACTTCGACCAGCGGCATCTTGTGCACCGGGTTGAAGAAGTGCATGCCGCAGAAATTCTCGGGGCGCTTCAGCCCTTCGGCGAGGCGCGTGATCGAGATCGTCGAGGTGTTGCTCGCGAGGATCGCCGTCTCCTTGACGTGGCCTTCGACTTCGGCGAGGACCGCCTTCTTGACCTTCTCGTTCTCGACGACGGCTTCGACGACGATGTCGACTCCTCGGAAGTCGCCGAACGAAAGCGTCGGGCGGATCTTCGTGAACACTGTGGCCATCTCGCCGGCAGTCATCTTGCCGCGCTCGACGCGCTTGGCGAGCAGCTTCTGGGCCTCGGAGAGGCCGAGGTCGATCTGCTTCTCGGCGATGTCCTTCATGACGATCGGCGTGCCCTTGGAGGCCGACTGGTAGGCGATGCCGCCGCCCATGATTCCGGCGCCGAGAACCGCTGCCGACTCGACCTTCGGAGCCGTCTTCGCCATCGTCTTCGCGACCTTCCCGACGAACTGGTCGCCGAGGAAGATCGTGACGAGGTTCGCGGCGGTCGGGGTTTTCGCCATCTTCGCGAAGGCGGCGGCTTCGATCTTGAGCGCGTCTTCGCGTCCGCGGCCGGCGCCCTGCTGCATCGCGTTGATCGCGGCGACCGGCGACGGATAGTTAGGCCCGGCCTTGCCGGCGACGAAGCCTTTCGAGACCTCGAACGCCATCATCGTCTCCGTGGGGTTGAGCTTGAGAGGGGAGACCTTCTCGAGGCGGCGAGCCTTCCAGTCGCGCTTGCCCGCGATCGCCTGGCCAAGCAGGTGCAGCGCGCCTTCGCGCACTTTGTCGGGCGCGACGACCGCGTCGACCATGCCGGTCTTGAGGGCGACGTCGGCCGCGTACTGCTCGCCACCGGCGATCCACTCGATCGCGTTGTCGGCGCCGGCGAGGCGAGCGGCGCGCACCGTGCCGCCCCAGCCGGGGAAGATGCCGAGCTTCGTCTCGGGGAAGCCGATCCGCGTTTCGGACGACATGACGCGGTAACTCGTGGTGAGGGCGAACTCGAGCCCGCCGCCGAGCGCGACGCCGTTGATGGCCGTCACGCTGGGGAAGTCGAAGTCCTCGACGGTCGAGAAGAGCTTGTGCACCTCGAGAATCCAGGAGACCAGCTGGTCTTCCGTGTTCTTGAAGTAGTCGCTGAACTCCGTGACGTCGGCGCCGACGATGAAGCAGTCCTTGCCGCTCGTGACGAGGAGCCCTTTCACGCCGGGTTCGGCCTTGATCAGGGCTACCGCTTCGCCGAGCTCGGCGAGGGTTGCCTTGTTGAACTTGTTGACGGATTCCCCGGCAAGGTCGAACCGCAGTTCGACGATGCCGCCGTCCAACATCGAGCACTGGATGGACTGGCCCTCAAATTTCATGAGACCTCCGAAAACGATGATCGGGAGCGACGGGCAATGGTGTCCGCTACGCTCTCACCTCTCCGGCTCGGCCATTCCGAGCGGGCTAATTATGATGAATGAACCATCATTCATTCGAACTATGGGCAAATGTAGCGATATGGAACCGGCAGGAGTGTGCGCTTCGTCACAGGTGTAGGTGGCCTGCAGTTGCCCGGGAAGCGTGGGGGGGCAGCGGAAGGAGTGACGCTTTCCCCTCATTGCCGCGCCTCGATTCCCGGGGCGGCGAAGATTTTCCTGTCCAGCATCTCGAGCACGGTTTGCGCGCCATCGCCGTAGGCGTGGCGCTTCCAGGTCGGGCCGATGAGGCGTTCGAGCGCCATCACGACGGCGAACCCTTCCGTCTGTGACCACTGACGGCCTTTTGTGAAGCGCGCCGTGACTTCCGCCTCCGGCTGAGCCCCGCCGCGCGGATGGACGAGCCACTGGAACCCCGTCCACTGGCCGGCACCCTCGAACGTCAGCCAGATGTCTTCGGCCTCGACGAGGTACGCGTCGTCGCCGACCATCCATCGCGCCTGCCGATCGAGCATGAGCTGGCGGGCTTTCCGCGCCAGATGTGTCGCTTCGACGTCATCCTCCGCCCTGGCCGCGTCGAGGAAGATCTGGGTCTCCTGCTTCACAGATTCCGCGAACTCCACTTCCGATTTGAAGCGCTCCTGAACGGCGTTGTCATTGAAGGAATCGGGAAGCTGGTTGCGCTCGATGAGCGCGCCGAGGCGCGAGCCGTATGGGCCGATCTGTGCCAGGTGGGAGGCCTCGTGGAGCAAGACCGCAACCATCAGCCGCTCGAGTCCCGGACCCTCGCCCACGCCGGCGGCCTGCCAAACGCTGGGCGTCGACATGACGAAGTACCGCGCCGACTCCTCGCCCGCGGCGAACGACGTGACCCCTGCGGGAATCTCCGAGCCGTCCGGCAGCGCGACGCTTCCGCTGTTAGGGCTGGCAGTCCAGGTCACCCCTTCGGCAGTCGTGCTGCTCAGTGCATTCCCGCTCTTCAGCACGTAATTCGCGCTGAAGAGGATCACCTGGGCGTCGGGCACCGGCGGGATGCCGGTGATCTCCCGGGAAGCGAAACGCCAGGCCTCGACTGCGCGATCGGCCCAGGCACGATCCGCCTCCGGCATGGCGCATGCTGGCGGCAGAGGAGCCGACGCGCAGGAGGACGCGGCGACTACAGCGACAACCACGAGGATTCTCATCATGGCGGCGCCAACTCCTTGACGATCTCTGACGGCGAAGGTAGCACGACATGAGGGCGGGCGTCGTCGACTGATTGCGGGAACCCGCGGCGGTTCTCCGCGAGAGCCACGCCTCCTCGCGCAGAGGGAGTGCGGGCCCTGTCGCGGAGCCCGGACGGAACCGTGGCACCGGGTCGCTCTTCGCGCCGGCCGGGACATGTTAGAGTGACCCGCGGGGCTCCCAAGCATGGTTCGTGTACTCATCGTCGACGACAACGCCACGTTCCGCAGCCAGGCCAAGCGCCTCTGCGAGTCGGAGGGCTTCGAGGCCGTCGCGGTCGGCACGCTCGAGGAGTTGCACCTCGCGTTGGAGGGGCCGGCTCCCGACATCGTACTGATGGATGTCGATTTGCCGACGATCCCCGGGCACCGGCTCGGCTCGCTCGTCCGGGCGCGACACCAGGTCCCGATCTGCCTCGTGTCAGCCTTCCCCGAAGAGAAGCTGAGGAAGATGTTCGAGTCGTCGGACGCGAACGGGTGGATTCCGAAGCCGCTGACGCGCGACAAGCTCGTCGGCGTGGTGACGCGGCTGGTGGGGCGCGACAAGCTCACGGCCCGAGAGCAGCCGCACGGGCCGACCGAGTCGACGCTGCCGAAGGCGTCGGAGGCGACTGCCGGACGTTTCAAGATCCTCGTGGTCGAGGACGATCCGCTCCTGTCCGACCGGATCGAGCTCGTGCTGCAGTCGCTTGGCGAAGTCTCGACCACGGCGGACGGAGAAGGGGCGATCGCGCAGCTCTTCGACGGCCACTTCGACGCGATCATTCTCGATCTCATGTTGCCGCGCCTCTCGGGCTTCGACGTCATCCGCCACCTGATGATGCGGCGCCCCGACCTTCTGAAGGCGACGATCGTCGTGACGGGTGCGCAGGACTCGACGCTCCAGTTCATCGACGCCAACGCGATCTACGCCGTCCTGCAGAAGCCGTTCGACTTCAACGAGCTGCCAAGGCTCGTCGGCGAGCTCGTGCAGGGCAGAGCGAAGAGTTAGGGCGAACGCGGAATGCGGAACGCGGAATGCGGAATGCGGAATGCGGAATGCGGAATGCGGAATGCGGAATGCGGAATGCGGAATGCGGAATGCGGAATGCGGAATGCGGAATGCGCTGATTCTTTGCGGGGAGAATTGAATTGTCAGTGACGAACGCCGCGGCAGCGGCGTCT
>JBPPMG010000015.1:0-5953 GCA_051305935.1 Thermoanaerobaculia bacterium | reverse complement strand
GTCGTGAGCCCGCCAGTTTTTCACGCCGCTTCAGCGGCGGCACAAGGCGCGCAAGGAATCATGGGATGGTCGCGGCGTTCAATCGCTCGCCGGGTACGCGCCGCTTTGTTGCGCCGCTGAAGCGGCGCGAAACGCGAGCCTCGTGCCCCTGACCCCCGGCTGAAGCCGGGGGCTACTGATGTTTCGGCGCTACGCGCCGCTTCCAGCTCCTGCGAAAACGACCAATCTCCAGGCGGCGCGAAGCGCCGCACTGTCGAGGCACCGATCCTGAACCCAGAGGTCGCCTTCGGCGACGCGCAGGCAGGAGTGCCTGCGCCACATGGAGCCTCTACTCTTCGGCGTCCCGCGCGCGGCCCCGCCTCAGGGTTCCGCCTCCAACTGCTGCACCTCGCCGCCGATGATTCTCAAATTGACCGTGCGGCCGAGGTCGTCGCGAATCCAGACGTGCCCGCTGTCCTGCGTCGTGTCGAGCGTGTCGATTTTCGCAAGCAGATCGTCTGCGGAGTCGACGATTTCGAGCTGGCCGTCGTCATAGATGATGCGGAGCGGAAAACGGGGCTCGACCGGCTCGATATTCGACATCGTCGGATCCTTCCGCAAGAATGGTATTCTTTGCGGCCGTCGGAGGCGAGACGAATCCGTTCCGCCCCGGCAATCCACGGCACAGAAGCAATTCTCAGAAGGAGCACCGTTCCATGTCCGGCCATAGCAAATGGGCGACCATCAAGCGCAAGAAAGGCGCGCTGGACGCCAAGCGAGGGAAGATCTTCACGCGGCTGATCCGCGAGCTCACGATTTCCGCGAGGATGGGCGGGGGCGACCCCGACGGCAATCCTCGGTTGCGCGCCGCGGTCGACGAGGCCAAGGCGAACAACATGCCCAAGGACAACATCGAGCGCGCGATCAAGAAGGGTAGCGGCGGGCTCGAGGGTGCGGCTTACGAAGAGCTCACGTACGAAGGGTACGGTCCCGGCGGCGTGGCGCTGATGGTCGACGTGATGACCGACAACACGAACCGCACCACGCCCGAGATCCGCAAGATCTTCGAGAAGGGGGGCGGAAACTTCGGCAGCCCCGGATCGGTGCGCTTCCAGTTCGACAAGAAGGGCTGGTTCCAGATCGAGAAGTCGGCCGTGGCCGAGGACAAGCTGATGGAGATCGTCCTCGAGGCAGGAGCTGACGACCTGGACTCGTCCGATCCCGAGACGTACGAAGTCGTAACGCAGCCCGAAGCGTTCCACGCGGTGCGCGACGCGCTCGAGGCCGCGAAGATCCCGTCCGTCGAGGCGAAACTGGGGATGATGCCGAACATCTTCGTCAAGGTCGACGACGAGGGGAAGGCGAAGCAGATCCTCCGGATCGTCGAGATGCTCGACGATCACGACGACGTGCAGAACGTCTGGTCGAACTTCGACATCCCGGACGAGGTGTTGAGCAGGCTCGAATAGGCTGCCGGCAGGCGTTGCCGGCGCAGGCAGAGAACCACATCGGGCGGTCGGCAAGACCGCCCGAGCCGTTTCAAGGAGACGAATGAGGGTACTCGGGATCGATCCGGGCTCGGTGACCACGGGGTACGGAGTCGTCGACGAGATTCGAGGCAACCTCACTCTGGTCACCCAGGGAAGCATTCGCGCCGGTAAGGCGAAGGATCTTCCGGATCGCCTGGTGCTGATCTTCGAAGGCCTTCGCGAGGTGATCGCCGCGCATGCGCCGGCGGCTGCCGCAATCGAGAGCCCGTTCGCCGGCCGGAACGTGCGGAGCCTGGTGCAACTCTCCCAGGCGCGCGGTGTGGCGGTGCTCGCGGCGCGCGTCGCGGGGCTCGAGATCTTCGAGTACGCCCCGAGCGCGGTGAAGAACGCGATCGTCGGCTATGGCCGTGCGGAGAAGCACCAGGTCGCAAAAATGGTGAAGATGCTCCTGCCCGGGATGCGTGAGGTCACGCTCGGCGCCGACGCCGCCGACGCCCTCGCCGTCGCGATCTGCCACGTCCACATCTCGAAGTTCACCAGCCGTATTCGAAAGCAATGACGCTCGTTCGAACTGCATGAATTTCAGTCAACGGATCGAAAATAGGGGATTTGTCATTCCGATCGCAGCGAGGAATCTGCTAAACATAGAATCTGACCACTTCCTCAACAGCAAACCGTGCTTCGTTGTGCGGTCTTCTGCTGAGGAAGCGGTCAGGCCTTGTGTTTTGCAGATACCTCGCTGCGCTCGGAATGACGGCCTCTTTCCGTTTCGAGCGCTCCGGAGAGCGATCCGTTGCGCCTAGACTTCCGTAACGTGGAGAAACTACACGCATGAAGCCACCGCAGATCATTCGTCTCACGCAGGGTAAGAGAGTTCTCTTCCTCACGAAGGACATCGAGCAGATCCGCCGGCAGCTGGCGGGCGATCTCGACCTCCGGATGTCGGACCTAACGGTGGACGATCTCCAGGACGACATCAACACCGACGTGATGACGCCGGCGTGGGTCTGCTTCAGCCATCGCCCCGAGGATCTCGCGCGCGATGCATACGCGGGAATGATCGTCGAGGGGAAGCGGGTGTTCGAGCGCGACGCGCTGATCAACGGGAACTTCGAGGTCATCGTGTCGGGGCTGCGCAAGGGCGTGGGGAGCTCGCGCGAGACGGCGGTGCAGGCCGAGAAGTGGGGCGGGATCCGGATTGCGATCGCGGCGTCGTTCGCGCCGATCCACGCCGCGAACAACATCAACCAGGGCGTTCTGATGGGGGACCACTCGATCCTCGAGCGGCTGCAGAAGGGCGAGGGTGTTCCCCTCGAGGACTTCTATCGCCGCTACGATCCGATCAGCCAGCTCGTCGTCCAGCACGGCGGGCTCTTCCCGTTTGCAAGCGCGCTCGCGGCGGGTGAGGTTCAGCTCCCGAAGCCGGCGACGCCACCGCGGCCGATGAACATGACGGAGAAGGTGCTCGCCCGTCATCTCGTCGGTGGAGCCGACGGCTTCGTCAAACCGGGCGACTCGGTCGTCGTGAGCGTCGACGGCGGGTACAGCCACGAGTTCACGACCGCGCAGGTTCACTACTTCCTCGAGCAGGAGTACGGGAGCGACTACGCGATCGTCAACCCGGGGAAGTTCGCCGTCTTCGAGGATCACCTGATCTATGCGGACGAAGTCGAGAAGATGCGTCCGTTCATGCCGAAGATCGAGATCCTGCGGCAGTTGCAGCGCGACTTCCAGAAGCACACGCGCTGTCGCGATTTTTCGGCAACGGACGGCGTGTCGCCGGGAATCTGCCATGAGGTCGCGCGCGAAGTCTTCATCGATCCGGGCGACTTCATCCAGGCGACCGACAGCCATACCTGCATGGGCGGGGTGAACAACGCGCTCTCGTGGGGAGTCGGTGCGACCGAGTATGCGAACCTCGTCCACTCGGGCTTCACGATGGTCGAGGTGCCGGAGGCGATTCGGTTCGAGCTGGTCGGCACGATGCGGGACAACGTCACGGCGAAGGACGTGATGCTGCACATTCTGCTGCACCACGCGAAGCTGCAGCTCACGCTCGATCGCGTGATGGAGTTCACCGGCCCCGGGCTTTCGGCGATGTCGCTCGACGAGCGCGCAACGCTGGCGAACATGGCCACCGAGTGCGCGGCGCGCGGTGCGATCGTCGAGGCGGACGACGCGCTGTTCGCGTGGATCGGGGCGATGCGCCCCGAGGCGGATGTCGAGGCTCTCCGCGCCCGGGCGGTGGGGCCTGATCCGGACGCGGTGTACGCCGGCGGCGTTCACACGATCGACCTGGCGAGGATCCTTCCGATGGTCGCGCATCCGGGCGACCCCGACCACGGAATCGCGTCGGATCCGACAAACGGCGCCTTCGTCGACGAGATCGGCGAGGTGGCGATCGACATCGCGTACGCCGGAAGCTGCACCGCAGGCAAGATCGACGATCTCGTCTTCTACCACCGCGTCGCGAAGGAAGCGGTCGAGTCGGGGCGCAAGGTCGCGGACGGCGTACGATTCTTCATCCAGTTCGGCTCGAAGGCCGTCGAAGACTACTGCCGGGAGCAGGGGATGCTCGAGACCTTCCGCGAGGCGGGCGCGATCATCCTGCGGCCGGGGTGCGGCGCCTGTATCGGGTGCGGGCCAGGGGTGTCAGAGACGGGGAACGAGGTCACAGTGAGCGCGATCAACCGGAACTACAAGGGGCGCTCCGGCCCCGGGAAACTCTGGCTCGCATCGCCCCTGACCGTTGCCGCGTCCGCATTCACGGGCAAGATCTCGGAGTACCGGCCGGGGATGTTTCGTTAGGCAATGCGGATTTCGGAATGCGGAATGCGGATTTGAAAGGCGGAGGGTTGCGCTGTCATCGAGCAGCCCCCGTGACGGCGCGTGTCATGACCGTGCCGTTTCCATTACCGCGCTACCGGCGAGCCACGCGCATAATTGGCGGAGCGGTGGAAGTGCTCACCGCGGCACGCTAGAATGCGCCCGCCGCACTCAAGGCCACCACGTTCCCCCATGGAGGTTTTTCGATGGATTTCCGCCTGAGCGATGAACAGCAGCAGATCAAGACGATGGTGCGGGAGTTCGCGCACAGCGAGATCCTTCCGCACGTGATGACGTGGGACGAGGCGCAGACGTTTCCGACCGAAACGATCAAGAAGCTCGGCGAATTGGGCATGCTGGGAGTCATCTTCCCCGAGGAGTTCGGAGGGACCGGACTGAGCTACGTCGATTACGTCAACGTGATCGAGGAGCTCGCGGCCGTCGACAGTTCCGTCGGCCTTACCGTCGCGGCGCACAACTCGCTCTGCACCGGCCACATCTACGTCGCCGGCAACGACGAGCAGAAGAAGACGTGGATGCCGAAGCTGACTACCGGTGAGTGGATCGGCGCCTGGGGGCTCACGGAGCCCGGCTCGGGCAGCGACGCGTCGGGGATGCGCACCGTGGCGGTCAAGGACGGCAGCGACTGGGTGCTCAACGGCACGAAGAACTTCATCACGAACGCCACCTACGCCGACATCTCCGTCGTGCTCGCGGTCACGGATCGCAACGATCAGAAGCACGGGATCACGGCTTTCGCCATCGAGATGGACCGCAAGGGGATCCGTCCCGGGAAGAAAGAGAACAAGCTCGGGATGCGAGCCTCCGACACGGCTGAGTTGATCATGGAGGACTGCCGCGTCCCGGAAGCGAACGTGCTGGGGAAGATCGGCTACGGGTTCAAGGACGCGATGAAGGTGCTCGACGGCGGGCGCATCTCGATCGCGGCGCTCGCGCTCGGCATCGCGCGTGGCGCGTACGACGCGGCGCGCAACTACGCGAAGCAGCGCATCGCGTTCGGCAAGCCGATCTCGGAGTTCCAGGCGATCCAGTTCATGCTCGCCGACATGGCGACCGAGATCGAAGCGGCGAGACTCCTCTGCTACCAGGCGGCGGTGGCGAAGGACGCGGGCGAACGCGTGACGCACCTCTCGGCGATGGCGAAGCTCTACGCATCCGAAGTCGCGGTTCGCGCCACCGAGAAGGGTGTCCAGATCTTCGGCGGGTATGGGTTCATCAAGGAGTTTCCCGCGGAGAAGTACTACCGCGACGTGAAGCTCTGCACGATCGGCGAGGGGACGAGCGAGATCCAGCGGCTCGTGATCGCGAGGAACCTCGGCCTGCCCCTGGCCTGACGTCGAGGAGGCCTGGTCGACGCCTGGCTCGCGATGGCGCCGCCGGCGCTCCGCGAGGAGTTCGTGCGCGAGCGATCGTGAGTAGTCTCGGCACCGTGGTGGGGGACGTCGATACGATCACGCTCGAGGAGCTCGAAGCCGACCCCGACTCGGTGCTGGCCCGCCTTCGGCACGAGGCGCCGGTCGCGTTCGTGCCGGCGCTCGACATGTGGCTCGTCACCCGGTGGGACGACGTCGTGTACGTCGACGATCACCCCGAACTGTTCACAGCTGCGACCCAGCCGTCGTTCCTGGCGCGGGCGC
>JBPPMG010000554.1:0-12977 GCA_051305935.1 Thermoanaerobaculia bacterium | reverse complement strand
CGCGCCACCGCCCGCCGCCTCGCCGCCGGTCGAGCCTGCAACCCCGGCATCGCCAACAGCGCTCGGCGACGCCCTCAAGCGCGCACGCCAGCGGGCGAAGGACCGCACCGGCGGGTAAAAATGTGGCCCAGGCACTCCTGCCTGCGCGTCGCTGAAGGCGACCAAATCGCGTGATTGAAGTTGCGGAAGGCGTGCCGCCCCGCTCGGATATCCCAGCGTACGGAGGAACCCGGCGGCGCGCCGCGCCACGCGCAGACAGGAGTGTCTGCGCCACATTGTTTATCGGCAGTTGTCGACCTGTAACGAAGGTGTAAACAGCTCCGCGTCCTCACCGCGTTGTCCGGAATTACCGGACGTTCATTCTGTTTCTAAGATCCGCCTCGCCTCGGAGCCCTTCTCCCCCAATGACCTCGCAGCAAAGACGCCGTTACATCGAAACCGCCCGAGAGCTCGCCCGCGAGCTTCGCCTCGCCGCGAGCCGGTTCGACGAGCTCGCGCTTCGCGACCTCGACCGGCGCGACTTCTGGACCGCGATGCAGCTCGACCCAGCCCTGGTCGCGAGTTTCCGCGCCTTTCTCGAGAAGCTCTGGTTCGACGGAATCCGCTCGCGATTCTTCGCCGACTTCGACGAGTCGAAGCTGATCCTCCCACTCGCCCCCGAAATCGCCGCCCGCCTCGACACCCTCGTCGAAGAGCTCGAGATGCAGGCCGACGGCAGCGGGAGCGAAAGCGCGACGACCCGGCATGCGGGGGAAGCCGAACTGAGAATGCAGCATTGAGAATAGAGAGATAAGAATCAACTCTACAGTTAACGGTCTGATTTGTCATAGCTGATTGTCGAGACCTATTTAACGCATCAATTGTCAGCTCCTGCCCCCGGCCCGACAACCCGTCCCTCCTGCCCCCTCTCTCAATTCTCAATTCTCAATTCTCGATTCTTCTTCTATCCTCGTCCCTACCATGAGCGACAAACTCGCAGCTCTCTATCCCGACCACATCGCAACCCTCAAGTCGCGACACGACAAAGCGCTCGCCACCACGAGCTACGACCATTTCGTCGCCTTCGCGGGAAATCCGCACACGATCTTCCTCGACGACATGGACTACCCGTTCAAGGCGAATCCGCATCTCAAGTACTGGGCGCCGATCGTCGACAACCCTTTCTGTTTCGTCGTCTACACGCCCGGCCGGAAGCCGAAGCTCGTCTACAACATGCCGGTCGACTACTGGCACAAGGTTGCGGGCGACCCCGAGGGCTACTGGGTGGAGCACTTCGAGGTCGTCTCGATCGCGACGCCGGAAGAAGCGAAGAAGCACATGCCGAAGGGGGGCAAGGCGGCGTTCGTCGGTGAGTGGGACGAGATGTTCGCGGCGTGGGGCTTCGCCGCCACCAACCCCGCCGACCTGTTGGACTACCTGCACTACGATCGCGCGCGGAAGACGCCGTACGAAGCGGAGTGCATGCGCGAAGCGACCGTCAAGGGCGTGCGCGCGCACATCGCCGCGGCCCGCGCGTTCAGCGAGGGAGCCTCCGAGTACGACATCCATCTCGAGTACCTGCGCGCCGCGGGCCACATGGAGCACGAGCTCCCCTACGGCAACATCATCGCGATGAACCGCAACGCCGCGGTGCTTCACTACATGGACACCGAACGGCAGCCGCTCGACGAAGGCTCGCGCCATTCGTTTCTGATCGATGCCGGAGCGCAGGTCCACGGCTATGCCTGCGACATCACGCGCACCTGGGCGCAGCGCGACGACGAGTTCGCCGCGCTCATCCGCGCGATGGATGCGATGCAACTGCGCCTCGTCGACATGGTCAAGCCCGGCGTCGACTACAAAGACATCCACCTCGCCACGCATCTCGAAACCGCGAAGATCCTCTCCGACTTCGGCTTCGCGACCGGCTCGCCCGAAAGCATCGTCGAGAAGAAGATCTCCTCCGCGTTCTTCCCGCACGGCATCGGGCACCTCATCGGTCTGCAGGTTCACGATGTGGGCGGGTTCATGGCCGACCCTTCAGGCAAGACGATCCCGAAGCCCGAGGGGCATCCGTACCTGCGCCTGACGCGCCTCGTCGAGAAGGACATGGTCTTCACGATCGAGCCGGGCATCTACTTCATCGATTCGCTCCTCGACGAAGTACGCAAGGGGCCGCATGCGAAGGACGTCGCCTGGGAGAAGGTTGCCGCGTTCCGCCGGTACGGCGGCATCCGCATCGAGGACGACGTGATGGTCACCGCGACGGGAGTCGAGAACTTCACGCGGGACGAGTGGGCGCGGCAGGAGAATTGAGAATTGAGAACTGAGAATTGAGAGCTGAAGGGGGAGCGGTATCTCGGTCTGCTTCTCGGCCTCGCGCTGCTCGTACCGAGCGCCGTCGGTGCGCAAGTCCCGGAGGACGCCGACGGCGGGGCGGTTGACCAGGACGCGCTTCGGAACGCTGCGCGCGGTCGCCCGTTTCGTGTCCGCGCACCCCGAAGGCGCGCCGATTCCGGCCCCGCCTTGACATGAAAAAGCGATGAAACTATACATTGTGCATGTCCGGCACGATGATTCAGATCCGCAGCGTCCCCGAAGACCTCCACCGCCAGCTCAAGGCGCGAGCTGCTCTCGAGGGAATGTCGATGTCCGATTACGTTCTTCGCGAGATCACGAAATCGCTGGAGCGCCCGATGCGAAACGAGATTCTCTCGAAGCTCCGGGCACAGCCCGTGCGCAAGCTTCGCAAGCGCCCGGCTGACGTGATCAGGGACGGCCGGGAGTCGAGATGATCGTCCTGGACGCGTCCGCGCTCGTCGAGTTGCTGCTCGGAACCGCGCAAGGACGCGAGATCGGAGAGAGAATTGCCGATCCGACGCTCTCTATTCACGTCCCTCACCTCGCGGATGTCGAAGTGGCCCACGTCCTCCGCCGCTACGTCCGCGACGGGGCAATCGACGCCCGCGATGCCGAGGGAGCTCTGGAGAATCTGCGAGCCCTGGATCTCGAACGCCACGGTCACGAGCCTCTGCTGGATCGCGTGTGGGCGCTCCGCGACAACCTGAGCGCTTACGACGCGGTCTACATAGCCCTCGCCGAAGCGCTCGACGGCACGCTGCTCACGTGCGACGCAAGACTGAGCCGCGCCCCGGGCATGTCACGACGCGTCGAACTGGTTGGGTAGGGACAACACGGGCACGCGGCGCCAGCGCCATCTCTCAATTCTCAAGTCCCCTTCGCCGCCACTCGGCTCATCGCGTACTCGGCCAGCGCGGTGATCGTGAGGCTCGGGTTCACGCCGGGGTTCGCGGGGACGACCGAGCCGTCGATCGCGTAGAGCCCGGGGTATCCGTGCAGCTGGCAGTCGAGGTCGACGACTCCCTCTTCCGCGTCGCGGCCGAACGGACAGCCGCCGATGATGTGCGCGGTCAGAGGAATATTGAGCAGGGCCTCGTTCACCGAGCCTAACGGGATCGAGTTCGTCTTCTCCGCGAAGCGCTTCGTCACCTCGTGTCCGATCTCGATCTTCGGCGGCACCGTAGCGACTTCGTCGGGAAGCGAGACGAGGTTCTTCCCAAATCCGGTGAACAGGCTTCGTCCGAGCCGCATCCGCACGCGGTTGTCCTCGGTCTGCATCACCAGCAGGATCGTCGACCTCTCCGCCCATCCCGGCATCAGGTGCGTGCGCGCAAAATCGATCGGACGGCTGACCATCGCCCAGAGCGACTTCAGTGCGCGGACCGGAATCGAGCCCGAGTCGATCAGCGGCCCGCCGAGGAATCGCATCGCCGACGAGCCGGCCGGGTAACGCACCGGCTCGACCGTCGTCACGTCGTCGGCTTTGAAGATCGAAGTGATCGCGATGCCCTTCGAGTAGTCGACGGCCCGGCTTCGCGCGACGCCGCCGAGAAGCGCCTCGCTGTTCGTGCGCACCATGTCGCCGAGCCGGCGCGAGATACGCGAGAGCGACCGCGTCACGTCGCGGCAGCGGAAGAGCAATCGCAGCGTGCCTAACGCGCCGGCGGAGACGACGACGTTTCGCGCGCGCGTCACGCGCTCGTCGAGCCGCACGATTCCAAGGCTGCGGCGATGCACCACCTCGTAGCGCGCGCCGTCGGCCTGGCCCGCCGGCAAAGGGCGGATGTCACAGACTTCGCGCTCCGCATCGACGCGCACGCCGAGCTTCTCGGCGAACCAGAGGTAGTTCTTCATGAGCGTGTTCTTCGCGTTGTGGCGGCAGCCGACCATGCACGCGCCGCAATGCGTGCAGCCCTTCCGCGACGGGCCCTCGCCGCCGAAATAAGGGTCGGGAACCTCGACCCCTTCCTTCCCGGGCTCGCCAAAGAACGTTCCTACCGTCGTAGGCATGAAGGTCGACTCGCGCTTCATGTCGCGCGCAATCTCGCGCAGCACGTCGTCAGCGGGCGACATTCGCGGATTCGGCGCCACTCCCAGCATCCTGCGCGCGGTCTCGTAGTGCGGCTCCAACGCTTCGGTCCAGTTCTGCAGATGCTTCCACGCCGGCGCCGCGAAGAGCTTCTCGTCCGGCTTCATCAGCACGTTCGCGTATCCGAGGCTGCCGCCGCCGACACCGGCGCCGTGAAGGACGAACACGTCGCGGAACGGCGAGATCTGCAGAATTCCGAAGCAGCGAAACCAGGGCGCCCAGAGATAGCGACGGAGGTTCCAATTCGTTTTCGCGAAGTCTTCGTCGCGAAAGCGGCGCCCGCGCTCGAGGACCAGCACGTCGTAACCCTTCTCCGCGAGCCGCATCGCCGAGACGCTCCCGCCGAAACCGGAGCCGATGATCACATGGTCGAAGGTCTCGTTCATTCTCGATTCTCAGTTCGGCCGTCCCCCGGCCGTCACCTCGTCCAGCGTTCGCCAGAAGCGCGGGTACGATTTCCCCACGACCTGCTCCCGGTCGATCGAGACGCCGCCGCGGCGAAGCCCCGCGATCGCGAAGCTCATCGCGAGGCGATGGTCGTCGTGCGGGTCGATCACCGCCGGCTCGTCGTGGAACCCGGGCTCGATCCGCATCGAGTCGGGTCCCGTCTCGACGCGCGCCCCGAGCTTTTCGAGCTCGCTCGCGACCGATTCGATCCGGTCCGACTCCTTCACGCGAAGGTGCCCGATGCCGGTGATCTCGATCGGCGCGCTCGCGAACGGCGCGATCGCCGCGAGGGTCGGCACGATGTCGGGAGTCGCGTTACAGTCGAACGTTCCGCCCCCGAGCCTTGCCGGACCCGCCAGGCGAATCGTCGCACCCGTCCATTCGGCGCTGCACCCCATCGAGACGAGCATATCGACGAACCCGCGGTCTCCCTGCGCGGAGTCGCGCCGCAGCCCCTCGACTCGGATCTCCCCGCCGAGGACCGCCGCAGCGGCAAGCCAGTACGACGCGCTCGACCAGTCGCCCTCGACCTCGTACGACGCCTTCTCGAGCCGCCCACCAGCCACCTTCCAGACATTCGGTGAGACCTCGGCGACCGACGCGCCGAATTCGTGGAGGATGCCGCGCGTGAGCTCGACGTAAGGACGGGAGGAGAGTCCCGCGACACGAAGCGTCATCCCGTCAGGAAGACCCGCTCCCGCCATCATGAGTGCCGAGACGAACTGGCTCGACGTCTCTCCCGTGACTCTCACGTCGAAGCCGCCACGCACTTTCTTTCCGCGGATGCGAAGCGGCGGGTAGCCCTCGCGAAGCGGATCGGCATACTCGACCTCTGCGCCGATCGAGAGGAGCGCCTCGACGAGATCGCCGATCGGCCGCTCGAGCATCCGCGCGTCGCCGGTGAGCAGGAATCGCCCCGGCGTGAAGTTGAGGTATCCGGCAAGGAAACGCATCGCCGTACCCGCGTTGCCGACCGCGAGCTCGAGCTCGTTCGAGGTCATCGACACCCGCTCGCCGATCGTAATGCCTTCCCTGAAAGTGCCGCGCACCGCGAATCCCATCTTCCGGAGCGCCTCGAACATGTAGCGCGCATCGTCGCAGTCGAGTGCGTTCCTCACCGTCGTCTCCCCCTCGGTCATCGACGCGAGAAGAAGTGCGCGCGCGGTCAGAGACTTCGAGGCGGGAGCGGTGACGGTGGCGCTCAGAGCGGTGATCTGCGGAATCGATCTCATCGGATCGCCTCCGCGTTTGCGAATGGAGAATTGAGAATTGAGAATTGAGAGATCAAGGCAACTCCCCTGCCAAGAGGGCGATGGTTTGCGCTGCACAATCGAGCTTGTCGTCCTGATCGCAGCGAAGGACCTCTCAGGTTGGTACTCTCGTACGACTCGCGCGAAAAACCGTGGCTAACGACTTTCCCTGTACCAGCCGGAGAGGTCCTTCGCTTCGCTCAGGACGACACATGGACGCTTTATGTTCTGGTTCAAATCACTGCCCGCCGGCAAATTCAGATCCGGATTCTAGCTCGATAGCCGTCTCTCAATTCTCAATTCTCGTCGAAGACGAGCTGTAGGCCGTCCCACGCCAGAGAAATCCCCTCCGGCAGCATCCCGTCCACTTCTTCGTGCTCCGCGTCGTGGCTCATGTGAATGAGCCAGGTCTTGCGTGCGGCGATCGCCTGCGCCTCCCTCACCGCTTCGCCGATCGTGAAATGTGTGGGGTGCGCCGGCGTGGGGCGCAGGCCGTCGAGCGCGATCGTGTCGACGCCCTCGAGGAGGCGCCGCGACTCCTCCGGCACGCCGTTCGTGTCGGTGAGGTAGGCGAACGGGCCGATCCGGAATCCGAGGATCGTCCAGTCGCCGTGTCGGAGGGGGACCGGGACGATCTCCACGCCGCCGACATCGAACGGTCCGGTGATCTCGCGCAGGTCGATCTGCGGCTTGCCGCCGCCGATCTGCACGTTCGGATCCCAGATGTAGCTGAAGGCGCGCCGCACCGCCTTCGCCGTCGGCGGCCCGGCGTACACAGGGATCGTCTCCCGCTGGAAGAAGTTGAATGGACGGATGTCGTCGAGCCCCATCATGTGATCGGTATGCGAGTGCGTCAGCAGCACCGCGTCGAGCCGCGGGATGGGATCGCGGAGAAGCTGCGTCCTCAGATCGGGCGTCGTGTCGACGAGAATGTGCTTCCCTTTCGCTTCGATCCGGATCGACTGCCGGAATCGCGTGTTCTTCGGATTCGTCGATGTGCAGACGCGGCACCGGCATCCGATCGTGGGAACGCCGGTGGAAGTGCCGGTGCCGAGGAATGAGACTTTCATCGCGAGCCGTACACCCCGCGTGACACCGAATTGAGAATTGAGAATTGAGAATTGAGAGATCTATAACAGAACGCGTTATCGTTCTCATAATAGATTTCTAAATTAGTTACGATTTTCATCTCTCAATTCTCAATTCCTAATTCTCAATTCCGTCAGACGGCCACCCATTCCCACCGGCCCGTCTCCGGATCCACTGCCATCGCTTCGCCGCCGTCAAACCAGGCAGGGAGAACGCAGACGAGTGCTTCGCCCGCGGGGATCTCGAGCTTCTTGTGAAAGTGGCCGAACACGACCAGGTCGTAGCCCTCCGCGGCACGCTGCTTCCCGTACTGCTCCATGATTTCGGTCGGGATGCGGTATCGATGCTTGAAATTGGTTCCCGCGAGTCTCCGCTCCATCTCATCGACGATCTTCTTCGCGATCCCCTTCGGGATCAGCTTCACGGCGAGCTTCATCAGCGGGTTCTTCGAGAAGCTCCTCCAGAAGCGGTACATCCGGTCGCGGTCGTTGATCATGTCACCGTGAACGATCAGGATGCGCCGCGGGCCCGCCGCGATCTCGCGCCAGAGCGAGAGCGTCGAGACCGACGTCTCCGCGATCGAGCCCGCGAGGAAGAAGTCGCGGTTCCCTTCGACGTAGTGCACCTCGACTCCCGAATCGCGCAGCGCCTTGAGCCTTGCGAAGAACCCCTCCACCGAAGGCGTCACGAAGTTCCGGTGTCCGATGAAGTAATGGAACACGTCGCCGTTCAGGTAAAGCGCCTTCGGCCGGAGCGCCTCGAGCCGGTCGAGCCACGCGACGATCGCGTCCTCGTCACCGTCGGCGAGGCCGATGTGCGAGTCACCGATGATGTAGATCTGGCCGGACGGCATGAGCGTGCGTGGCTGTTGGATTTGAGTTGTTAGTTGTTAGTTGTTAGACAGGCAGAGCCCGTCGTGTGACTTGTCGAGTTCGGGAGCCTGATGGTAGTCGTTCGTTGTCGCTTCGAAGCCCGAATGGGGCAGCCTCCCACCCCCGTCTAACAACTAACAACCAACAACTAACAACTGACTGCCCCCTCACAGCGTCGTCTTCAGCTTCACTCTCGGATTCTCGTCGTACATCGTCTCGATCTCGTCGAGCTTCTTCTTTGCCGATTCGCTGAGCTGCCCTGGAATGTGGATCATGACGCGGTAGTAGTGATCGCCGTGTTTCGCGCCGCGGCTGCTCTTCACCCCTTTGCCCGTGATCCGGAAGGTCTGGCCGCTCTGGGTTCCCGCGGGGATTCGCGCCCGGACCGGGCCATGGATCGTCGGCACGTCGATCTCGCTCCCCACCACCGCCTCTTTCAGCGTGACGGGAAGCTCGATGTGGATGTCATTGCCTTTCCGCTCGTAGAAGGGATGCGGCTTCACTGCGACGTGGAGCAGCAGATCTCCCGCGGGAGCCCCCTTCTGCCCCGGCGCTCCCTTTCCTGCGAGGCGCACGGTCTGGCCGTCGCTCACCCCTTCGGGGAGTTTGACCTTCACGGTCTGCGTCGACGGTGCGATGCCGCTGCCCGAACAACGCGGACAGACATGGTTCTTCACACTGCCGAGGCCGTGGCAATTCGCGCACTCGCCCTGGACCTTCACCGAGAGCTGAAGCGTCGTGCCGCGCACGGCATCGGCGAACTCCAGCGTCGCTCGCGCCTCCACGTCGCCACCGCGCTGCGGCCCGGCTGCTCGTCCCTGTCCCGCGAAGAGGTCGGAGAAGATGTCGCGGAAGTCGGAAACGCGCGCCGCTCCCTTGCGACCGCGCGCGGAGCCTCCGCCCATTCCCGACACGTCGAAATCGAACCCCGGATACGGGCTGCCGCCGAAGGGCCCTCCGGCGTCGTAGTGAAAGGCCTCGCGCCCGAGATTGTCGTACTGCTCGCGCTTTTCCTTGTCGCTCAGGACGGTGTACGCCTCGCTGATCTCCTTGAAGCGGTTCTCCGAGTCCTTCGCCCCCTTGTTCACGTCGGGATGGAACTTCCTTGCGAGACGGCGGTAGGCTTTCTTTATTTCCTCGTCCGTGGCACCCTTCTTAACGCCGAGGATGTCGTAGTAGTCACGATCCGCCATGCCACGAGATTAGATCATCGGCGGGCGGATTGCCACGCGGCGAAATGAGGTAGCCTTGGAGGGCCGGGGCGTCTCGATCGCGCCAGGCGGAGGGAGGTCGGTCGGGCATGCAGACATATCGGAACACGCTGACGATGGTGCTCGCCGGAGGCATGGGCGAGCGGCTCTACCCGCTGACGCGCGACCGCGCGAAGCCCGCCGTTCCGTTCGGGGGCCGTTACAGGATCATCGACTTCGTCCTGAACAACTTCGTCAACTCGGGTTTCTACAAAGTCAAGGTCCTCACGCAGTTCAAGTCGAACTCGCTGATCGAGCACATCTCGCGCACGTGGCGCCTCTCGCACGAGGTCGGCCAGTACGTCGACGTCGTCCCCGCGCAGATGCGGAAAGGCCCGTTCTGGTTCCGCGGAACGGCCGACGCCGTCTACCAGAACCTCGAGCTCATCTTCGACGAGAAGCCGACGCACGTCTGCGTCTTCGGCGGTGACCACATCTACAAGATGGACATCGCGCAGATGATGGACTTTCACCTCGAGACCGACGCCGACCTGACGATCGCCACGATCCCGGTGCCGCTCGCCGAGGCGAACCAGTTCGGCGTCGTCGAGATCGACGACTCGTTCCGCGTCACCGGGTTCGTCGAGAAGCCCAAGGAAGGGGCGAAGACGATCCCCGGGCGCCCCGACGAGGTTCTCGCCTCGATGGGAAATTACATCTTCAAGGCGAGCGCGATCATCGACGTGCTCGAGTCGAACGCGCTGCGCGACTCCGCGCACGACTTCGGCAAGGAGATCATCCCCCAGATGTACGGGGACTCGAAGGTCATGGCGTACGACTTCGCGACGAATTTCGTCCCGGGCGAGGACGCCGAGGCGCGCGGCTACTGGCGGGACGTCGGCACGATCGACGCCTACTACGCGTCGTCGATGGATCTGATCGCGATCTCGCCGAAGTTCAACCTCTACAACGCGCAATGGCCGCTCCGTTCGGCGTGGCTCAACCTGCCTCCAGCAAAGTTCGTCTTCGACGAGCCGCAGCGAATCGGCCGCGCGACGAACTCCCTGGTCGCCGAAGGGGTGATCATCTCGGGCGGCGTGATCAACCGATCGATCCTCTCGCCGAAGGTGAGAATCCACTCGTTCTCCGACGTCGAAGGATCGATCCTGATGGACGGGGTCGAGATTGGCCGGCACGCCAGGATCCGCCGCACGATCATCGACAAGGGCGTGAAGATCCCACCCCGCGTGACGATCGGCTACGACCTCGAGGCCGACCGCCAGCGCTTCACCGTCACCGAGTCGGGCATCGTCGTCATCCCGAAGGGGACGGTCCTGGAGTAATGCGGATTGCGGAATGCGGAATGCGGAATGCGGAATGAAAACCGAAATGGAGAATGTCGAATGAAGAATGAGGAATGAAGAAGGGAGTCCGGCCAGCACGTGAGCCGCCGCCTCGTTCTACATTCTCCATTCCTCATTCTTCATTCGACATTTCGGTTCGCAATCCGCATTCCGCATTCCGCAATCCGCATTCCGCCCGTTCCGCGATCCGCATTCCGCATTCGGTAATCGCCCTTCCAACCTGCCCAAAACTCCTCTATATAGGTGCCCATGACCTCTACCCCGAAGGGCCGCGCCGCCGGCCGCGCAACTGACGAGCTCCGCCCGGTCGTCATCCGTCCCGACTTCAACAAGCACGCCGAAGGCTCGGTGCTCATCGAAATGGGCGACACGCGCGTGATCTGCACCGCCTCGATCGAGGACAAGGTGCCGCCGTTCCTGTACCGGAGCGGCAAGGGATGGGTCACCGCCGAGTACGGCATGCTCCCGCGCGCGACGAACGAGCGGAACGCCCGCGAAGCGGCGAAAGGCAAGCAGGGGGGACGGACGCTCGAGATCCAGCGGCTCATCGGCCGCGCGCTGCGCGGCACGATCGACCAGGAAGCGCTCGGAGAGCGCACCGTGATCATCGACTGCGACGTGATCCAGGCCGACGGCGGCACGCGCTGCGCCTCGATCACAGGTGGCTACGTCGCTCTCGTCCTCGCTCTCGCCAAGATCTATCTCAGCAAGAAGATGCTGAACTGGCCGGTACGCTCCCAGGTCGCCGCGGTCTCCGTCGGAATCCGCCACGGCATGCCGCTGCTCGATCTCGACTACAGCGAAGACTCGACCGCCGACGTCGACATGAACATCGTCGCGACCGACGCCATGCGCTTCATCGAGCTGCAGGGGACCGCCGAGAAGGGCAGCTTCAGCGAAGACGAGATGACCGCGATGATCTCGCTCGCCAAGGGCGGTATCGAGCAGCTAGTGGCGAAGCAGCGGGAGATCCTGTCGCCGCTTCTCGCGCAGGTCGACGAGATCGCGCGGGAGCGGCTGAAGTCGAAGTTCAAGAAGTAGGGCCAGGATGGTGGAGAAAGTCTCGAGCGCGAACAGTTTCTGAGCGATCAGAAACCGAAATGAGGAATGTCGAATGAAGAATGAGGAATGAGGAATGAACAAAGAGGCGAGCCACCACGCGCGTGCGTCCGGTGTCCTCGGGCTTCATTCTTCATTCCTCATTCGACATTTCGGTTCTCGCCTCAGGTTCACAACTGCTGAAACCGTCCATGCTCGATCTCCTCGATATCTCCGCCCGCCCGCCCCTGCGCATCGCGTTCCAGCTCGCGATCTGGGCCGTCGTCGCGATCGTTGCGCTTTACGCTCTCGTCAACGCGATGAAGCGAAACACGCTCTTCTTTCCGGACAGGTACCCTTCAGGGCTCTGGGACGTGACCGCGCTCGACCCGAGACCGGACGACCACACGATCACGACGCCTGACGGCGTGAAGCTCCACGCCTGGCACTTCGAGGCGGCGGATGCGAACGCGCCGCTGCTGATCTTCTTCCACGGCAACGGCGGCAACCTCTCGCATCGCGCCGACGTCGCAGAGCAGTTCGCCCGGCGTGGCGTCTCGGTCTTGCTGTTCGATTACCGCGGGTACGGAAAGAGCGAAGGGTCGCCGAGCGAAACAAAGCTCTACGTCGACGGGCTCGCGGTCTACGACTACGCGCGCCAGGCGCTCGCGGTGCCGGCAGATCGGATCGCGCTCTACGGCGAATCGCTCGGTGGCCCGTACGCCGCGGACGTGGCGGCGAACCGCCCCGCCCGATGCGTCGTCATCGAAAGCTCGTTCCACTCGGCGGCGAGTGTCGCGAACGCCGTCTACCGCATTCCCATCGGGATCTTCCTCGGCGACTCCCTTCCGACCGCGCGATCGCTCAACCGCGCGAAGGTTCCCGTTCTCGTCATCCACGGCGACGCCGACACCATCATCCCCCTCGCCTGCGGACGAGAGCTCTTCGACGCGATCGACGGGCCGAAGGAGATGTGGATCGTCCCCGGCTCCGACCACAACGAGATTCCGATCGTGGGAGGAGATGCGTACTTCGGGAGGGTGGTGGCGTTCGTGCGTGGACAGGTCAAGTGATGCATGCTTCTCGCAGGGAAGGAGGCTCTCGTGTCGTTGCACAAACACCGAAATGAAGAATGGCGAATGGGGAATGGGGAATGAAGAATTGAGAAAGGGGCGCCCGTCGCGAGAGCGCGCCGCCTCACTGGCTTCTCATTCTTCATTCTTCATTCCTCATTCGACATTCTTCATTTCGATTTCCGCTGGGACACCGCACCAACCCCCGTACACCACCGCTTGACC
>JBPPMG010000531.1:0-23176 GCA_051305935.1 Thermoanaerobaculia bacterium | reverse complement strand
TTCGGGTAAAGTAGGCGGGCCGATGATTCGTCAGCTGCCGTTCCTGCTCGTGCTCGTCGCGGTCGTGGTGGCGGTGCCCCCCATCGGCAATCGCGTCGTTCACCTGTGGCGCCGCATCTCGGCACCGCTCGTTGCCCGCCCGATCCTCGGGATGACCGCGCTTTTTCTCGTTACGCTCGCGCTGGCAGCTGTGGCGTCGACGCAGGTCTTCATGCCGGTCCCGCGCATCCACGACGAGTTCAGCCACCTGCTCGCAGCGGACACGTTCCGCCAGGGCAGGTTGACGAACCCGCCGCATCCGGCGTGGCAGTCGCTCGAGACATTCCACGTGCTGCAGCAGCCGACCTACATGTCACGGTATGCGCCTGCTCCCGACTTTTTCCTGGCGTTAGGCTGGATTGCAGCCGGCAGGCCGATCGTGGGGGCGTGGCTCTCGTATGCGCTCGCGTCGACGGCGGTTGCGTGGATGCTCCTGGCTTTCGTGCCGAGGAGGTGGGCGTTTCTCGGCGCGGCACTCGTGGCGATCCATCCAGTAATGTTCGAATGGAGCCAGTCGTACTGGGGCGGATCGGTTGCCGTCCTCGGCGGGGCGCTCGTGGTCGGTGCCGCGGGGCGGTTGCGACGATCCGACGACGTGATCGTCGCGCTGCTCGGCGGGGTCGGCCTGTTCCTGCTGGCGAACAGCCGGCCGTTCGAGGGTTTCGCGTTGACCTTGATTGTGATGGGAGCGCTCGGATGGGTTCGCGTCCGATCGAGAGGCTGGTCGCCTGGCCGCCACTTCGTTCTACTTCCGATGATTCTCGCCGGATTTCTGACGCTGGCCTTCGTGGCGTATTACAACCTGCGGGTCACCGGTGATCCGTTGGTGATGCCGCATCGGGCGTATGGCATCCAGTATGCGCCGACGCCTTACTTCGTCGGTGGGACGCCCGCTGCCGTGCCGAAGTATCGCCACGACGTCATGCGGCGGTACCACACGGGGCCGGAGCTGGCTGCGTACCGGCTTCAGTCGACCGCGCATGGGAAGCTGGTCGGGCTCAGGGCCAAGCTCGCACTTCTCGCGGAGCAGACCTTCGAAGCGCCGTTTGCGATGCTGCCCGGGCGAGCACCGCGATTCATGTGGGTCGGGTTGCTACTGCTCGCTGGGTTGCCCTGGGCGATCGCGCGCTCGAAGCGGGTGAGGGCCGCGGCGGTCGGGTTCGCGCTTTTCATCGCGCTCTCGTCGATCGTGCTCTGGATGCAGGCCCAGTACGTGGCGCCCGGAGTCTGTATCGCCGCGCTGCTCGTCGTCTCGTCGCTCAGGGCGATTCGCACACGATGGCGCCGGTCCCGGCTGGTGGTGTCGCTCGGACTGGCGTTCGTCACGCTTCTCCTCTCGTCGCTCGCGGCAAGCGTCGCGATGCTTCCGGAGCGTTACCTGGCGCCTTTCGACGGCGCGATCGCGCGCGAGCGGATGGCTCGATACCTCGAGACCGTGCCGGGGCGTGATCTGGTCGTGGTTCGTTACGCGGCCGACCACTACCTTCACTTCGATTGGGTTTACAACGGCGCCGACATCGACGCCTCGGAAATCGTCTGGGCCCGCGAGGCACACCCGGAGATCAACACGCAGCTGCTCCGTCACTTCGAGGGGCGGAACGTCTGGCTGCTTCAAGCCGATGAGCGCCCTCCGGTTCTCACGCCCGTCAGGCTGCTCGAGGCCGCCGCGTCCGCGGTGCCGCGGGACTGAAGGGGAGCGTCGTCAGACGCCGAGAGACTCGTCGCCGGTCGGCGGGATCATGCCGCTGATCCTCAGCCCGTCTCCTGCGTCGATTCGAAGCACGGAGCGGTAGACCATTCCCTCGAGAGATGGTGCGAGAAGGCTGCTCCTGACCACGGAAGCGCGGACGGAAACGAGTTCGCCCCCGTTGCGCAGAACGAGGCTGCCAGTCGTGCCGACGCGAATCTGGGCAGAGTGGGTGACGATGCACTCGCGTGTTGCGAGCTCCCGGATCTCGACGCGCGCGGTTCCGAAAGCGGCCGTGATCTTCTCGTTGCTCTGTCCGTTCGAGGGCATGGTGTCGTCTCTTTCTCTCGCGTTGTCGTTGGTCTACGGCGCTGTCGCGCCGCCGGCGATCGCGGCAGGTGCCGCGAGGCGGATGGTCGATTGATGGCGTGGCTCCGCGAACTCGATGCGGCGTCCCCCCGCTTTCTTCGCTCGGTACATCGCGCGGTCGGACGCGAGCAGCAGTTCTTCCTGGCCTGCGCCGTCTCGCGGATATCGGGCCACACCGACGCTCGCCTCGAGCGAGAACGTGTGGCCGGCGTACTGGATGGGCTGCTCGAGCGCGGCGAGAAGCTTCGAGGCGACGGCGCGCGCGGCGTCCTCGTCGCCCGCGTCACGAACGAGCACGACGAACTCGTCGCCCGAGATCCGCGCGAGCAGATCTTCGCGTCGCAGGCATCCCGCCATTCTCTCGGCGGCGACGCGAAGCGCGTAGTCTCCCGCCGAGTGCCCCGCGATGTCGTTGATCTGCTTGAACCGGTCGAGGTCGATGAACAGGACGGCGATACCGAAGCCGCGCCTTTCGGCATGGGCAATCGCGGCGATCAGCGTGTCTCGGAACAGCGCCCGGTTCGCGAGCCCGGTGAGCGGATCGTGATACGCGAGGTACTCGGTCTGTGAGGCGGCCTGCTGCGCGGCTTCGCGCTCGTCGTCGATCGCAGCCGAGACGAGAAGCAGCGCCGCGGTCCAGAGAGAGACGATGCGGATCGCGGCGAGCAGGTCTCCACCCACGGCCAGCGCGGCGGTGAGCTCCAGCGCAGCGGCGGTGGCCATGGCGAGAAGCGCGGGAACGGACGTGGCGCGGGACCGGAGGGGGCTGGTCGCGAACGCGGAGGCCGCCACCAGCCTCGCGGAGCCGAGAATCAGGAGAGGCGCCGCGACCGAGACCAGGGCGCCGAGGCCGCTGGCGAGGGGAAGCGCGATTCGAGCGATGCGGCGGGCCCGGAGCGGGATCGGACCGAGGTAGGCGAGCTGCCACGATCCGTTCAGAAGGAACCATGCGGCGAGACCGTAGCCGAGGCCGCGGACCGCTGCAGCGCCGGGCACTGACCAGGAGGCGATGCCGAGCGCCAGCAGGATCGCGGCAGCTCGGCATCCCTCGCCGGCGGCCCAGCTTCCCAGGAACTCTCGTGGGTGATAGGCGCGAACCCGATAAAACAGGATCGCGGTCACCGACGCCTGTAGCAGGTCGAAGAGTTCGAGGTGCGCCATCCGCCTTCGAGGGACTGCCGAACCGCCGTTCCCCCCGAGCCTCCGGAGCCAGTGGATCTCGTTAGTGTTCTGAGATTTGTGCAGCAATTCTGGTGCCAAGTGATTGAGGCCGGCCCGCACCTCGGAAGAGCGCTTTTTTGGACGCCTTAGACGAATCGCGAGGGTCTTAAAACGAATTGTCTTGGCACTATTGGGAAGTTACTTGTCGATCAGCGCCAAGCACGTTGGCGGAATCTGGGATACCAGCATTCGCGCCCGACTCGCGAAACTCCGCCAACAGATCGCAGAATCGGCGTCAGAGCAACCGGAGTTGCGGGGAGTCGTGCCGCTCGAAGAACCGGCGGATCTCGCCCGCAGCGTCCTTCGTCGCCAGTTCCCTGGGTGACTCTTCGAACCAGTGCGACGGGAAGTAGCGCGTGTATTGCGGCTGCGTGAATCGTTTGCAGAGCAAGGCGATCACGCCCACGTCGCGCTCGCTGCGGATTACCCTCCCCGCCGACTGGATGACCCGCGTCATCCCCGGTATCAGGTACGCGAACTCGAATCCCTGCGCGTACTGTTCGTCGTAGTAGCGCTTGAGCAGTTCCTGCTCGAACGTGAGCGCCGGGAGCGCCGGGCCGACGACGCAGACCGCCGAGAGCATGTCACCCTGGTAGTCGATCCCCTCGGCGTACATCCCGCCCGCGACCGCGAGGATGAGACAGGGTCGGGTCTTCGACATCATCATCGCGTCGAGGATTGCGCGACGCTCGTACTCGGTCATGTCGGGCCGTTGTACGAAGACCTCGTGATCGCCGACCGCCATCCGGTAGGAAACCTCCTCGAGGAACGCGTAGCTCGGGAAAAGGGCCAGCGTGTTACCGCGTGTCGCCTCGGCGATCGCCGCGACGTGCTTCGCGATTCCGTCGTAGTGCCCCGCGCGCGACTTCCACGTGGTATCGACGTCGGAGACGACGAGGATGCGCCGGTTCTCCCGCGGGAAGGGCGACGGCAGCGAAAGTTCCGCTGTGCGATCGTCCGGGAACCCCAGCGTGCGCTTGTGGAACTCGAACGGCTCGAGCGTCGCCGACATCGCGATCGTCGCATGCGACGCGCCGATGATCTCGCCGAGGAATCGCGAGGGATCCTTGCAGAAGACCTTCAGGACCACTTCGTCGCGCCGGCGCTCGATGATGTGAGAGAACTCGCCGCCGCGATTCGAGAGCGCATCCGTCAGTCGGACGAGCTTGTAGTAGAAGTCGATGACCGGGTCGTCTTCCTCCGCGACGCGGTTCTCGATCTTCCATGCGATGTAGCGAAGGACGATCTTCTCCCACTCGAGCCGGTGCCGCATGAGGAGGCGTATGTCGGGCTCGCAGAGCGACTGGCTCTGCGCCTCCTGCCCCGAGCCGAGAGGCGTCGCGAGCTCGTGCAGGTGGACGCGCAACTCGTCGACGAGCTCGTCCCATCCGTCGGGCGCAGCGTAGGGGCGCGACGCGAGATGCATCGAGACCGCGCGGAGCTTTTCCTCGCCGATCTCCGGCGAGTAGTAGCCGCGCCCCCGGTCGAGGAGGTTGTGCGCTTCGTCGATGATGAAGACACAGTCGCTCCAGTCCCCGTCCTCGGCCCACGCCTTGAGCCCGATGTACGGGTCGAAGACGTAGTTGTAGTCGCAGATGATGACGTCGGCCTCGTCGACCAGCTCGAGCGAGACCTCGAAAGGGCAGACCTTCTCGCTTCGCGCCATCTCGAAGACGACGTCGGGATCGAAGTACGACAGCTCGTCGCGGATGCGCGAGACGAGATGGTTGCGCTCCATCTTCTCGGCATAGTCGCGCGCGTAGGGACAGAACTCCTCGTGGCAGATCACCTCGTCGTGCGCGCACATCCGCTTCTTCGCGCGGATGCGGAGCACGCGGAACGTGCCGTCGTTGAGCGCTTCGAAGGCGCGGACCGCGTGGTCCTGCTGCAGCGTTTTCGGCGTGAGGAAGAAGAGCTTGCGCCCCTTGCGGAGGCTCTCTCGCAGCGCGGGAAAGATCGCGCCGATTGTTTTGCCGACCCCGGTGGGCGCGGAGATGAGCAGCGTCTCTCCTTCCCTCACCGCCTGTTCGATGGCCGAGATCATCTCGAGTTGGAACGGGCGCATCCGCTCGTGAGGAAACTCGATCGTCTCGGCCCACGCGCTCTTCGCCATGCGGAGCGCGCGTTCGGACTCCAGACGCCGTACGAGCGCCTCGACGGAGGCGTGAAACGTCTCCGCGACCGCGTCCGCGTCGAACGGGCTCTCGATCGTCTTCGCCTCGCCACTCACGAGGTCGATGAGCACGAGCTGCGGCGCGAAGGCGAGCGCCGCATGTTCTTCGCGCTGCGAGAGGAACCAGGCGTAGAGGTGAAGCTGGTAGAGGAAGTGCTGCAGCCGCTCGGAACGCATCAGGCGCTCGAGCTCGAGCTCGAAGTGGATCGACTTCACCTCTTCGACGGTGGCGACGCCGGTCGAAGGGTCGATCGACAGCCCGTCGATCCGTCCCGCGACGGTGACGTCCCATCCACCCACCGACGCCCTATGCGTGACGAAGACCTCGGGTTTGTAGAGCGGATCCGCTGCCGCACGGTCGCCCGCGCGCTTTTCGTGGATCTCGCGTCCGATCCACATCCTCCGAAACGTCTCGCCCCGATCGCCCCCGATCTTTCGGTAACTCTCCTCCCACGAGAGGTCGCCGACCGCGCACCGAAGCGTGCGGTTCTCGAAGTCGATTCGCATCGATCACAAGGGTAGCGGCGCGAGGGAGGGAAGGCCAGATGTGAGAAGAGACGGGTTGCATGCCCGATGTGGCGCAGGCACACCTGCCTGCGCGTCGCCGAAGGCGACGAGTCAAACGCGGAATGCGGAATTCGAAACGCGGAATGGAGGAGCGACCGGGCGGCGCTTCGCGCCGCGCGCAGGCAGGCGTGCCTGCGCCACATTCGGGAGCTGCTCGCCGATCCGGGAATAGGCTGCGTCACACAGTAGTTGTGTAACACAAGTAACGTGGAGCTCCTATGACGAAAACCTCCGAGATCGCCCGCTTCCGCGAAATCGCACAGCTTCTCTACCGCCGCCTCGGCATGCTCCAGCGCGACGAGATCTGCTGTGCGGGCGTCACCGTGCCTCAGTGCTACGCCATGCAGATCCTGCGCGGCGAAGGGGAGCTTGCGCAGGGCGAACTGGCGGGAAGGCTGGGCATCGACCCAAGCAGCGCCACGCGCGCGGTCGACATTCTCGTCCGCAACGGCCACGTCGAGCGCGTCCGCACCGAAGACGGCGACCGTCGCAAGGTGATGCTCCGCCTCACTCCGGCCGGCGAGGCCCTCACAGATCAGCTGATGGGTACCGGTGACGATCTGTTCGCCGGGTTCCTTTCGAAATTCTCCCAGGGCGAGCGGCGCGAACTCGTGCGCCTGCTCGGGAAGCTCGCCGACGCGATCGGTGGCGGCACATGTTGCGCCGTCCCTGAAGCGGGAGACACACCGACCCCCCGGGCAACGTCCTCGAGGAGGAAGTCATGAGCTGCTGTTCTCCCAATGCCACGAAACCCGCCGCCGCCACCGAGTCGTCCGACATCCGCGACAAGGTTCGCGAGCGCTACGCAGACGTCGCGCGCACCGCGGGAGCCACTTCCTGCTGCGGCACTGATCAGAGTTGCTCTACGGTCGAGACGAGCCAGGCAGTCGGCTACACGGCGTCAGAGCTCGAGTCGATCCCCGACGCCGCGAACCTCGGCGTCGGTTGCGGCAATCCCACCGCGGTGGCGGAGATTCGCGAAGGCGAGACCGTCGTCGATCTCGGATCCGGCGGCGGTATCGACTGCTTCCTCGCCGCGAAGGCGACGGGTCCGAACGGACGCGTGATCGGCATCGACATGACCGACGAGATGCTCGATCGCGCACGAAAGAGCGCGAAGGATGGCGGATTCACGAACGTCGAGTTCCGCAAGGGCTTCATCGAAGAGCTCCCGCTCGACGACGCGTCGGCGGACCTCGTGATCTCGAACTGCGTGATCAATCTCTCACCCGACAAGCCGCGCGTGTTCCGCGAGGTCCATCGCTCGCTCAAGCCGAGCGGCCGGATGGTCATCTCCGACATCGTCGTCACTGAGGCATTGCCCGAGGTGGTGCAGAAGAGCATCGAGGCGTACGTCGGATGCATCGCCGGCGCGCTCCACATCGACGACTACCTCGGCGCCATCCGTGACGCCGGGTTCAGCGAGGTCGAAGTGATCTCGAAGAACAGCTACGGCAGCATCGTCACCGCTGACACTGATCTCGTCGCGCGCTTTGCGGCGGAGCTCGGCACCGACGCGGCTTCGGTGGAACACTGGGCCTCGGCCGTCGTCTCACTCCGCGTTCGCGCTGTGAAGTGATCAGTGCTGCAACGCTCGCGCAGCACAAGCAGGGGCACGGCACGCCGTGCCCCTGCCGCGTTCAAGCAGGTTGCAGCGCTAAACCCGTACAGGTTGTCGTCCTGAGCGAAGCGAAGGACCTCTCAAGGTTCTACAGAGGAGGTCTTCAGCCCATGGATTCCCGGCCTGTTGCGAGTGAGTAGAACCCGGCGAGGCCCTTCGCTTCGCTCAGGGCGACAACTGGCGCGTTAGGCGCGTGTCGCCGCCGCCTCATCTCATCTCGAACCAATTCTTCGCTTCCGGCTTGATCCAGAAGATCAGGAGGGCGATGGAGAACGGGAGCGTCAGGCAGCCAGTAAATCCGAGGCAGATCAGGACGAGATCGTAGACCCAAGCCCAGGGACGGAGGGGGAAGGCGAGCGCGACGAGATAGACGAGTGCGAGAAGGACGCAGAAGCTTGCGATCGCCAGCAGGATCACCGCTGGTCCCAACTCCTCAGCAAGAAAATCGGGCGCGAGAATCGCCACTGCGGCGAGCAGACCCGCGACGGCCAGGTACATCAGCGCGTTCAGCACGACGTAGATCTTGAGCCAGAGCACCACGCTGGGTTGCCGAAGCGGCGCCGGAGCGATATCGACCGTCATGATTCAGCGAATTATCGACTGACGCCTGCGCGAATGCGAGCAGATCCGTGAGACCGCGAGATTGGAAGTGCTCCTGCCGGCGAACGGATCCACCGGCAGGAGCGAACGAGGAAAAACTCAGCGGGTGGTGACGACCACTACGCGCGTGCCGTCGTCCTTCGTGACCATCGATGCGACGCCAGTGTGCTCGACGCTGGCACGAACGCGGCGCGCGTAGTGCTTGTCGATCTTCTTGCCGACGTTCAGCATGTCCTTCTGCAGGGACTTCCCGTAGAGGTAACCGGGGCTTGCGAGCAGGACGGGATCGACGTAGACGGGATCGCCGGACCGGTTGTCGATGACCGAAGCGTACGCGAACACGACGGCATAGCCGTCCGGGTCGTTCGCGCCCGGATCGAAGACGAAGAACTCGAGCGAGCCGCGTTCGATCGTCACGGGCAGTGGGTCCTGCACGTGCCCGAGTGGAGGCACGTCGAACGGAATGTCTTTCGCGACCGTATTCCCCTGCTCGTCATAGACGTTCACGAGCATGCGCACCGTGAAGCGCCCGAGATTGAGCGCGCCGACGTTCGTGCGGAAGCCATTCACGCCCACCGAACCGAAACTTCGGATCCCGGTCGAGATCGCGCTGAGCTGCTCGGTCGGGAAGTCCATCAGCCCCGAGATGACTCCGGGAATCGCCTGCCCGAACGTTCCGCTGCTCGCATTGTTGAAGGTCTTCGAGCGGACGACGAACGAGAGGGCGATGATCGTCGGATCTGCGACGTGGCCGTTGTCTTCTGGAAAGGTCGCCAGAAGCAACGATCCCGTCCCAACGCGCCCGTAGAGCTCGCTGAGGACATTGTCCGTCGCAAAAGTCTGGTTCGAAGGGATCTCGACCAGGACTTCCGAGCCCTGCGCGAGACCGCTCGGCAGGAACGTGACGCTCACGAACAGCCTGTGAGGCTGCGGGTTGAAGATCGTGAGCTCGGTGCCCCACACCGTTCCCCCCGCACCGGACGTGTTGCCGGCCGCCGGGATGATGAACGTGTCGTACACCTGTGCGGAAGCCGGAACTGCTACCGCGAGAAGAAATGCCGCTACGAGCGGCAGCAGCTTGATGGATCGAATCATTTTGTACCCTTTCCGGGTACCGGCATCCTGTGCAACTTGCCGCGAACCGAACGCATTCCCCGCCGCCGCGCCGTTCACCGCTCCGAAACTCGGTGAGCTATGATGGCGGCTCGATGGCTCTGCTCGCACATCGGCTCGAAGGATTCACACAATCGGATATCCGGCGCATGTCCCGGGAGTGCGATCGTGTGGGTGGAATCAACCTCGGGCAGGGGATCTGCGACCTTCCGACGCTTCCGCTCGTTGCCGACGGGGCGGTCGATGCGATCCGTGCCGGGCACGCGGTCTACTCGAAGTTCGAGGGGATCGAATCGCTGCGCGAGAAGATCGCGGAGAAGTGCTCGCGATTCAATAATTACAAGGCCGATCCGGCATCGGAGATCGTCGTTACGGTCGGGTCGACCGGGGGCTTCGCCGCGGCCGCGATGGCGACGCTCAACCCCGGAGACGAGGTCATTCTCTTCGAGCCTTTCTACGGCTATCACCTTGGAACGCTGAAGCTCCTTGGGGTGGACACGAAGTTCGTCCCGCTCCGCGGTGCGTCGTGGGAGATCGATTTCGACGAGCTCGCGGCCGCGTTTGGCCCGCGCACTCGCGGAGTGGTCGTCTGCACGCCGTCGAATCCCTGCGGCAAAGTGTTCACCGCCGCCGAGCTGGAGAAGATCGGAGAGCTCTGCCGCCGGAACGGCGCGCTCGCCTTCACTGACGAGATCTACGAGTACATCGTCTACGACGGTCGTCATCACGTGTCGATGGCATCGCTCGAGTCGTGCCGTGACCTCACAGTCACGATCTCCGGCTTCTCGAAGACCTTCTCGATCACCGGGTGGCGCATCGGGTACGTGACGGCGCCCGCGGAGATCGCGCGAGGCGTCGGTCTCGTCAACGATCTGCTCTACGTCTGCGCGCCAACGCCGTTGCAGTGGGGTGTGGCGCGAGGGCTCGACGCGGACGCCAGCTACTACCGCGAGATGGCGGCGGATTACCAGGCGAAGCGCGACCTGCTCGCTGCCGCGCTTCGCGACGCGGGGATGACGCCCCTCGTTCCCGAGGGGGCGTACTACATGCTCGCCGACATCTCGGCGCTCGGCTTCCCGGGCGCGCGAGAGGCCGCTGACGCGCTGCTCGCCGACGCGAAGGTCGCTTCGGTGCCCGGCACGGCGTTTTATGTCTCGCGCGGGGGCGATCAGCTTCTGCGCTTTTGTTTTGCCAAGGATTTCGAGCCTCTCGAACAGGCGTGTCGTCAGATTCGCCAGTTTCGAGGGGCAGTCGCACATTCATAGGAGAGATCGCATGCAGGAATTCTACGAACCCAAGGTGGGCGAGATCGCCCCCGACTTCAAGCTTCCTTCGACCGAGGGGAGGCAAATGGGACTCCGGAACTTCAAGGGCCGGTGGGTCGTCCTCTACTTCTACCCGAAGGACGACACCCCCGGATGCACGGCCGAAGCGTGCGGATTTCGCGACGGAATGACGACGCTAACTTCGGAAGGGGCAGTCGTTCTCGGCGTCTCCACCGATCCGATGGCGAGCCACGAGAAGTTCCGGACGAAGTACGGTCTGAACTTCGCGCTTCTCTCCGACGAGACGGCCGATGTCTCCAAGATGTACGGCGTCTGGAAAGAGAAGAATCTCCACGGGCGTCGCAGCTGGGGTGTGGCGCGCGCGACCTACATCATCGGACCCGACGGCCGTGTCCGAAAGGTCTACCGGAAAGTGAAGGCCGACGAGCACGCGCCCGAGGTGATCGCGGACCTGGCCGAGCTGAAGAAGGCCGAGAAGTAGAGGTGCCGCGAGGCGAATCCGCCTCGCAGTGCAGGGGCAATCGTCCCGCCACTCGGGGCGGTATCGCTTCCAATTCACCGGTGATAAGGTTTCGGTGACCGCGGCGCGAATCGCGCCCGGCACGCCCTGTCGCTGGTTCCAAGTTCATTCAAAGGAGATCGCGATGCAATTTCCCGACTACGTGAAGAACCAGAAGCTTCGATCGTGGGTCGAGTCGATGGTTCAGCTGTGCAAGCCCGACAACGTTCACTGGTGCGATGGTTCCCAGCAGGAGTACGACCGCTTGTGCGAGGAGATGGTCGCCTCGGGAACATTCATTCGTCTCAGTGCCGAAAAGCGTCCGGGCAGCTTCCTTGCGCGCTCGGACCCGTCCGACGTCGCGCGCGTCGAGGACCGCACGTTCATCTGCAGCCGCCACGAGAACGGGGCGGGGCCGACGAACAACTGGACGGCCCCCGACGAGATGCGTGCGAAGCTTCGCGGCCTGTTCGACGGCTCGATGCGCGGCCGCACGATGTACGTCATCCCGTTCTGCATGGGGCCGCTCGGCTCGCCGATCTCTTACAACGGCGTACAACTCTCGGATTCGCCATACGTCGCCGCGAATCTGCGGATCATGACGCGCATGGGCCGGCAGGTGCTCGACACGCTCGGCGACGGCGAGTTCGTTCCGTGCCTCCACTCGGTCGGCATGCCGCTCGCTGCAGGGCAGAAGGACGTTGCCTGGCCGTGCAATGCCGAGCACAAGTACATCGTCCACTTCCCCGAGGAGCGCGAGATCTGGTCGTTCGGCTCGGGATACGGCGGTAATGCGCTCCTCTCGAAGAAGTGCTTCGCGCTCCGCATCGCGTCGGTCATCGCGCGCGACGAAGGCTGGCTCGCCGAGCACATGCTGATCCTCGGCGTCGAGTCGCCCGACGGAGAGAAGACCTACGTCGGCGCGGCCTTCCCGAGCGCGTGCGGCAAGACCAACTTCGCGATGCTCATCCCGCCGAAGGTGTTCGAGGGATGGAAGGTCACGACTGTCGGCGACGACATCGCCTGGATCAAGCCGGGCCCGGACGGCAAGCTCTACGCGATCAATCCGGAAAACGGCTTCTTCGGCGTTGCGCCGGGGACCTCGTACAAGTCGAACCCGAACGCGATGGAATCCGTGAAGAAGAACACGATCTTCACGAACGTCGCGCTCACTCCGGACGGTGACGTCTGGTGGGAGGGGATGACGGACGAGATCCCAGCGAAGCTGATCGACTGGACCGGCAAGGAGTGGACGCCCGACTGCGGTCGCAAGGCCGCGCATCCGAACGCGCGCTTCACCGCACCGATCTCGCAGTGCCCTTCGATCGATCCCCAGTACGACGATCCGAAGGGTGTGCCGATCTCGGCGTTCATCTTCGGCGGCCGCCGCTCGAACGTCGTCCCGCTCATCACGCAGGCATTCAACTGGACCTACGGCGTCTACGCGGCCGCGACGATGGGCTCGGAGACGACCGCCGCCGCGGTGGGCGCGACGGGCGAGGTCCGGCGCGACCCGATGGCGATGCTGCCGTTCTGCGGCTACCACATGGGGTCGTACTTCAACCACTGGGTCGACTTCGGTCGCATGCTCCCCGCGCCGCCGCGCATCTTCTCGGTGAACTGGTTCCGGAAGGACGAGAAAGGCAAGTTCGTCTGGCCGGGTTTCGGCGACAACATGCGAATACTCAAGTGGATCGTCGAGCGTGCCCGCGGCCGCGGCCGCGCGCACGAGACGCCGTTAGGCTGGGTTCCGGAGTACGACGACATCGAATGGAAGGGCCTCGACTTTTCGCGCGAGAAGTGGAACCAGGTCATGAGCATCGACAAGGAAGCCTGGCACAAGGAGATCGTCCAGCACGAGGAGCTCTTCGTTAAGCTCTACGACCGCCTGCCGAAGGAGTTCATCTACGTCAAGGAGCTCATCACTTCGGGTCTCTGGCGCACGCCGAAGCCGGTGCATCGCGGTTACGGCGACCAGGGACAGGCGGTCGATTCGTAGGCAGTGGGCGTCACAATCAATTGCGAATGTTCGAAACGCGCCGGCGATTGCCGGCGCGTTTTTCTTGGGAGCGGTCGACCGTGCGGTCGATGGGAGTCGCATGATCGGTCGCAACCGTCGGCCGATCACCGTGCTGGCGGTCGCGGCTTACAGCAGAGCACTGCCGGTGGGCCTATGATCTTCGCATGAGGCTGAGCGGCCGGAACCTGAGAATCGCCTGTTGTCTGGTTTCGTCGATTCTGATCGCGGGTGGTCGGATCGGGGCGCAGTAGTCCGAACGCGTCGAAGTCTCGGTTGCGAACATCGACGTCGTCGTGACGGATGCGGACGGCAACGTTGTTCGCGGGCTGACGAAGGACGACTTCGATCTGTACGAGGGCGGAAAGCTGCAGGCGATCACGAACTTTTCGGCGATCGACCCTTCACGTGATGAGTCGGTTGTGCCGGGTGACGACGCGAGTCTCCACGAAGCGAGACACCGAAGGAATCGCTCCCTCGCCTGATCGTGCTCTTCGTCGACATCGGCGATATCGATCCCGCGCCACGTGTGAAGTTCTTCGAGGGGGCACGCGAGTTCCTCAGCGAAGCGTTCCGCGAAGGGGGACGTCGTTTCCGGTCTCTTCTGGAACCACCGGGTGCGGATCGGCCTTGCGCCGACTTCGGACAAGAGCCAGGTCGACGCGGCGATCGATGTTCTTGGAGCTCCGTTTGGCGTGGCGGATAAGGCTCTCTCGACCCGCCTTGCCGAGACGAGGGCCGAACAAACGGCCAATGAGGCGGCGCTCTCAGGTTCGCTCGGTCTCGCGTCCTTCTCGGATATGAGCGCGGAGCGGGATTTCCTCGATTTCACCAGTGAAGAGGAGCGGTGAGCCGAGATCCGCAGGAAGGCGAACGAGATCCGGAATCTGATGCTCTCGTTCTCTCGCGTCGATATGCAGAAGATCCTCATCTTCGCGAGCGACGACTTCTCGCTCGGCCCGAAAGCCCCGGGTGTTGACCCCACCTATCGGCCTCCTAAATGCAACACCCGAGGCGCGATCGATCTGCTTGCCGACACGGTGAACGCCTATGGCGTGACGATCCACTCGTTCCACCCGCCGGGACCGCGAATCGACGGAGCGGACGCCGATCGCGTCAAATACGCCCCGTCTGCAAACGATCCATCCCCGCTCGCGGCCGCGCACTTCCGCGCCTTCGACGAGGCGGGCGGGCTCGAGGTTCTCGCAACGCGCACGGGCGGCCTGAGCGGCTCAGGGCCGTTGCAGAGCGGCAAGATGCTCCAACAGGCAGCCCGCGAGCTCGATCGGAGGGCGGGCAGGGCGAGGCAAGTCGCCCGGGATGGCGCTGGGCTCGATCACTCCGTTCATCTCGACACACGAAGAGCAGTCGAAGATTCGACGTTACGATGCCTGGGGACGAGCCTGGTGTAGCCGCCACTGCCCGGGGCGATGCAAGGGGCTGTTGCCGGCCTTTAGTTCGCCCAGGCGAAGTCGTTGAACATCGCTTCGGCCACGAGCACGGCATTGAGCGCCGAACCGCGCCGGAGGTTGTCGCAGACGGCCCAGATCCAGATGCCGTTCGGGACTGCGTCGTCACGTTTCACCCTGCCGACGAGCACCGAGTCCTTCGTGGCGGCGTCGATGGTCGATCCGTCCTCCTCGCCGACCGTTTCGATCGCGGGGCTCGCGCCGATCGCCTCGCGAATCGCGGCTGCGTCGAGCGGCTCGGCGGTGCGGACGAAGATGGAGAAGCTGTGCCCGTGAAAGGTCGAGCCCTGGATAAGGGAGACAGAGACAGTGACTCCGAGGATCGCGCGCAGCTCGACTTCGACGCGAGTCTCGGCGGAATCGGCCGAGGGGGCGGGGAAGAGGTTGAACGCGATCTGGCGGTCGAAGACGCCTTTCGAGAGCGCCTGCAGGTTGAGCGACTGGATCGTCTGCTGGAAGAGCTCGTCGAGTCCTTCCTTGTCGTGTTCCGACGCCGGTTGCACGACGGTCGCGGTGCAGAGCTCGATCGTTGAAAGCCGCTTCACGCGTTCGAGCACGAGCGCGAGCGGGATCGTGACCGGATGCGGTGCCAGCACAGCTCCCGCTTCCTGCGCGGCCGGCCCCGCGTTCAGGTTCGCGACCAGCGGCGTGTCGTCGGTCGCCACCTCGCGCTCCTTCGACAGGTCCATCGCGAGAAATCCGAGCTCGTCAGCCTTCGCGATCCACGGCTCGTTCTTCGCGGCGCTTCCGCAGAAGAATACGACGTCGAGATCTTGCAGCTCGAGGTCGGAGATCTCGTTGACCACCGCGGCCTCGTCACCGAGCTCGGTCAGCGCGCCTTCGTTCTCGCCCGTCGAGTCGAGCAGCCGGATTCCGGCGAAGTGAACGCCGCGATCGTGCAGGAGCAGCTTGAGCTCGCTTCCGACGAGCGTGTGTGGATTCACGACTGCAACACGGTAACCATTCTTCGATTTTGGCATGGGGACGATTCCTCGTGGTCGGAGCAGCTCCCTGCGACGAGGGGGCAGCCCGGCTCTCTTCAGTTCTATTCCGATGGGGTGTGCGACGCGGGCGACTCGGCCTCGGCGGCTCGAGGGAACGCGACGTTCCAGAGCTTCACGACCGGCCCGGAGCCCACGTAGAAAATGCCGAACAGCAGCATGAACTCCGCAGGCCACTTGAGGAAGAGCGCGATCATCAGCACGATGATCAGCATCACCTGGACGGGCACCGGCTTCTGGACGTTCTTGAACTTCTGGCTTCGATAGCGGACCGTCGAGACCATCGCGAAGGCGATGAAGATCGTCACGACCATCATCACGAGCGCGAAGGCCTTGTCGGTCACCGGCTGCGGCGCGTAGTTGATCACCGACGATAGCGTGAGGGCGCCTGCGGGAATGGGCAGGCCGACGAAGTATCGGTGGTCGGTCTTCGAGCTGATGACATTGAACCGCGCGAGGCGGAGCGAGCCGGCGACGAGAAACAGGAACGCGATACCGGCGCCGAGGCGGCCGAGCTGGTTCAGCCCCCACGCATAGACGAGCACGGCCGGAGCGACGCCGAAGGTGACGATGTCGGCGAGCGAGTCGTACTCCTTGCCGAACTCGGTGGTCGCCTTCATGAGCCGCGCGACGAGGCCGTCGAAGGTGTCGAAGACCGCGGCGACGATCAGCGACCAGCAGGCGAGCTGGAACAGCCTTCCGGCACGCAGCGGGTCTTCGAGAACGTTTGCCTGGCTCGCCCGCATCGCGAGAAGGATCGCGATGAAGCCAAACAGGACGTTCATGATCGTCAGCATCGTCGGGATCGCCAGAACCCCGCGCCTGCGGAGCTTCGGCTTCTCGTCGGTGCTCTCGACCACGCCGTTCTCGATTTCGTCCATCGGGGCCATTCTAGCGAGTTTCGTCTCGGGCCGACGCGCCTTGATGGCGACGGAGGTGAATTCCTCGAGGAGGGGGCGAGAAGGGTCGTGCTGCGTGTTGGGCGCGGCGGCGGCGGCCGGGGCGCGCGCACCATTCCTGCGCCTGGGCTGCCACGCCGGCGAGTACACAACACCCTCGGCGACCCGCCGCGCTGCACGGGTCAGCCTGTCAGGGACCTGAGGGCAACGACCTCGTCAGCCCGTGAGCTGTCTGGCCTTGCCGGCCATGAGGTCTTTCAGGTGCAGCTTCCGTTTCTTCAGTTCCTTCTCCTCGAGCTCTTCCTCGGAAGACAGGGACCGTTTTTCCGTGAGCATCGCGAGCCGGTCTTCGCACTCGCGATGCTCACGGGACCAGCGGCGAAACTCCTCGTCCTCGTCGGCGAGCTGCTTGCGCAGCGCGACAGTAAGGTCCGACATGAGCGCCTCCTCGTGTCAACTTGCCGTCCATTCTATCGAGGAACGAGGGCGATGCGGTAAGTATCGGGTTACGATCGCGGGCCCGTTCCACCATGCCGCTATAATCCCGGCGTGTCTCGGACGGTCATCCTTCGCGCGGTCACGGGACTCCTGCTCGCGCTCGCCTGCATTTCTCCGATCCAGCGCGACTTGTTCGTGGGGGACGAGACGAAATACGGGCAGGTGATCCGAGAGATGACCACTGCGCGGAGCTTCGTGGTCCCGACGCTGAACGGTGAGCCCTACACCCACAAGCCACCGCTCCATTTCTGGCTCGTGCGTGCGCTCGTCTCGCTGCTGGGCCCGCGCTCGATCTGGCCCTTCGTGCTGCCGTCGCTTCTGAGCACGATCGCGCTGGTCTGGCTCACCGGACGCCTTGCACGCGAGCTCGCGGGAGAGGCGTCGCGCGCCTGGGCCGAACTGGTCGTCGCGTCGTTCGCGCTCGTCTGGGGCGTGGCACAGTCGGCTCGCATGGACAGCGCGTTCGTGCTGCTGACGACTGCCGGCGCGCTCTTTCTCTGGCGGTATCTCGAGACGGCCACGCGCTCGAGGCTTCTCGCTTCCGCCGGCTGCGTCGCGGTTGCGACTCTCATCAAGGGACCGTTCGCGTTGTTGATCCTCGCAGCGATCTTCGTCCTCGAGAGCTGGAGACGCCGGAGGCGGCCGCTCGCCGCCGACCTGCTCGCCCTCCCGATTCTGCTTCTCGCGCCGCTCGCCTGGCTCGTCCCGGCGACGATGATCGCGGGCCGCGGATGGATCGAGGAGATCGTCGTGAGGCAGGCTGCCGGGCGGGTCGTCAATGCCTGGACGCACGGCGAGCCGCCCTGGTTCTACCTCACGAGCGCCCCAGCGATCTGGTTTCCGTGGATCCTGCTTCTCGCCGCGGCCCTCGTGGCCGGCTGGCGCGAGGGGAGCCCGGCGATGCGCTATTGCGTTCTCTGGGTCGCGGCGGTCGTGCTGCCATTCTCGCTGATCAGCAGCAAGCTCCCCGTCTACATGCTTCCTTCGATGCCCGCGGCCGCGGTGCTCGTTGCCTCGTTCATCGTCCGGCCCGACGAGCGGCTCGCGCGTTTCGCGAGGGCGGGGAACCGCGCGGTACTCGGACTCGTCGCCGTGGTGGGCGCCGTGGGGATCGCGGCCGCGCCGAGCCTCGCGACACGCCCCACCGACGCCGCGCTCCTCGCGCGCGGAGAGCTGCGGGTCCTCTTCGCCGCGATGACCGTCGCGGGACTCGCCACGCTGCTCTGGGACATCTTCGGCGGCATGGAGGCGACCGCGCGCAACGCGCTCGCGGTGGCGCTCTGCTTTGCAATCCCGATGGGGATCGTGGTCACGGTCTGCATGCCGCTCGCGAACGAGGAAGCGTCGACCGCGCCGCTGGTGCGCGAGCTCGTGCGTCTCGAAGTTCCGGGATCGGAGATCGCGATGCACTTCACGCCGCACCTCTGGACCCGCGACATGCCGGAAGACCTGGAGTCGGTCCGGCACGCAGGACGCGATGTTCTCAACTCCTCGCCGCTGCCGCGCGTCGTCGTCGTGCGGAGCGACAAAGCGCGGGATCTCGGTGAGTCGCTCGGACAGTACGAGCTCGGCGCCAGCGTACGGATGATCGGAAAGAGGTTCGATGTCTACCGGCTTCGCTGAGCACGACAGCGACGGGGCCGCGGCGCCTGCGCGAACGATCGAAACGACCGTGGCCGGCGTCGTCTTCGTCCTGCTTCTCGTCCTCGCAGTGATCTGGCCCGACCCGGTGCTCTGGATCAACCGCGCGTTCTTCAACCGTCCGATCTCCGTCAGTGAGGTTTCGTTCCTTGGCCGCGAGGCTCCGCGGTGGGACGTCGTCTACTGGTTCCTCGTCGGTGTGGCGGTGCTTGCGCTCCTGCACGGGCGGTTAGGCCGTGTCACCGAGGCCTGGCCCGCGTTCCGTGAGGATGTCGGCATGCTGCGCCGCCGGTTGTGGGCGCGTCTCCGCCGGCCTCGGCCGGGCCCGCTGGCCGGGATCCTCGTCGCGGGCGTCGCGCTCGTCGTTACGAGTTATCTCGTGTTCGACGCGCCGGCGATCGCGGTGATCACTGGTTGGCGCGCCGACTGGCTTCGCGACTGGATCCGCCTCACGAATCGTTTCGGCGGCGGCGCGAATCCGCCGATGATCGTGCTCTTCTTCATCCTCGGCGGGCTCGCCCTGCGGCGGCGTGGCTGGTCGAGGCTCGGTGTCACGATGGCTGTCTCCGGTCTCGTGGCGGGGGCGATCTCGTCACTCCTCAAGCGCCTCGTCGAGCGGGCTCGCCCCGACATCTGGCTGGGACACGACGTCTTCGGGTGGCAGGGCGAGACATCGTTCCCGAGCGGACATACGATCGGCGCGTTCGCGCTGGCGGTCGTGATCCTCGCAGGCTCGAGGTCGCAAGCGCTTCGCACGGCTGCTCTCCTCCTCGCGTTCTCGGTCGGCGCGACGCGCGTGCTCGCGCTTCGACACTGGCCGAGCGACGTGCTCATGTCCGCCGTGCTGGGGAGCGTCGTCGGATTGTTCGTCGCGGGCGCGATGTACCGGAGAGACGCTGATGGCGATGTGCAGGAATCGAGCTAGTCGCAATCGAGTGATGTTAGGGACAGGCCCCGCCGGCTTGTCATTCCGAGCGCAGCGAGGAATCTGCAGAACGCCTGGCTTGAACAGCTTCCGCAGAAGCAAATAAGGCGACGTTGCGAAGGCTGTTGTTGAGGAATCGGTCAGGTTAGGCGTTTTGCAGATTCCTCGCTGCGCTCGGAATGACAGCTCTTGCGCTCGTGGATTGCCGTGACTCACGGCGAGCGAAGCTAGTCGAGCAGCGCGAGCGCCTTTGCCCCGACGAGACCCACGAGGCGGGGGAGTGCGTCCGCGATCCGAGGCGTGAGCTGCTCGACGAGGTCGAACGACTCGCCGCAGAGTGAGAAGAGGAAGGCTTGCGGGGTGCGGCCATAGAGCTCGCGCGCCAGGTAGAGCAACGCTTCCGGAGAGGCGCTGTGCGTGAGGCCGGAATCGGTGAGCACAGGCTCGACCGCGGCGCAGCGCAGCTCGCCCGGCTCTCCTTCGCGCGTCGCATCGACGAACAGCGCGACGTCGAACGCGCTGATCGTTTCGGCGAGCTCCGGCGCGAGCTGATGTTTCTTCAGCACGGTGACCCTCGTCTCGTCGAAACTCTCCGACAACGCCTCCGCGGCGAGCCAGCCGGCGGCGTCGTCGCCGCGAAGGGTGTTGCCGTAGCCGATGATGACGATGCGCGACATCGCGTCCACTGTCCGCTAGGGGCGGGCGATCTCGTGGAGGAGCTCTCCGCGCGGGCCGACGAGACGGATGCGCACGGGAACCACGCCCGCAGCATGCGTCGAGCAGCTCAGGCAGGGGTCGTACGCGCGAACGACCGCGGAAACCCTGTTGAGCATCCCTTCCTGGAGCTTGTTGCCGTCGATGAAGTGCTCGCTGACCTGCTGCACGCCTTTCCCGATCGCGAGCGCGTTGTGCCCGGTCGCGACGATCAGGTTCGCCCAGACGATGCCGCCCTGCTCATCGACCTTGTAGTGGTGGATCAGCACGCCTCGCGGCGCCTCGATCATCCCGAACCCTTCGAGCGAGTTCACTCCCGCGGTCGCGCGGACCTGCGTTCCGAGGATTTCCGGCATCGACAGCAGTGTCTCGATTCTCTCGAGCGCGTAGATGATCTCGATGAGGCGGGCGTAGTGATAGAGAAACGCGCTATTCGCCGGGTGGCCGAAGCGCTGGCGGAACTCCTCGAGCTCGGCGTCGGCAAGCGGCGTGCCGAAGCGATCGGCGGCGTTGATGCGGCCTAACGGACCGACCCGGTACAGCCCATCCGGAAATCCCTTCGGCTTGAAGTAGGGCGCCTTCATGTACGACTCGCGCAGGCTCGCCTCGCCGATCCAGGTCGCGTACTCCTCGGCGGGGATCTGGTCCGCTTCGATCGCACCCGAGGCATCGCGGAAGCGCAGTCCGCCGTCGTAGAGCTGCATGTTGCCGGCGGGGTCGACGAGACCCGCCGACATCATCGGCGCCGAGCCGAAGAACTCGATCTCCTCGCGATAGTTGTCGATTGCTCCCTTGAAGAAGTCCATCGTGTGGTGCGCGATCGCCTTCGCCGCGGGAAGCTCCCCGAGCAGCCTGTCGCGAGTCGCGACCGCGAGCGGCTCTGCCATGCCGCCGGCGACGATCCCCGAGCCGTGAATGCGCTCTTTCGCGAGGCACTCGATGACGTGCTGGCCGAACTTCCGCAACTCGATCCCCTGACGCGCCAGTTCCGGGTGCGCGGCGATGAGGCCCATCACGTTTCGCGTGGCCGGATCGGAGTCCATGCCGAGAAGCAGGTCGGGGGCGGAGAGATAGAAGAAGCTCAGCGCGTGCGACTGGACGATCTGCGCGCAGTGCACCAGTTCCCGCTGCAGCTTCGCGGCGGGCGGGATTCGAACCGCCATGATCGAGTCGCACGCCTTCGCCGACGCGAGCAGATGGCTGACCGGGCAGATGCCGCAGATGCGCGCGGTGATGCCCGGCATCTCGTAGTACGGCCGCCCCTCGGTGAACTTCTCGAAGCCCCGAACCTGCGTGACGTGAAACTCGGTTCCCTCGACGTGCCCGTCGTCGTTCACGTGGATCGTGATCTTCGCGTGGCCTTCGATGCGGGTGACGGGATCGATCGTTATGCGTTTCATTCAGTGACTCCTCATCCGAACTTCACGGTCAGGTTCGCGTCGGGCTTTCGTCCCTCGAGCAGCGCGGCGATGACCCCGGAGATCGTCTTCGCCGGAGGCGGACAGCCCGGAAGGCAGAGATCGACCTTTACGAACTCGCGAACGGGACGCGCATGCTTCAACAGCGCCGGCACCCCGTCGGTCGGGACTCCCTTGCCCTCGGTCACTCCTTCGACGTAGACCTGCTGGAGGAGCCGCTGGACCGGGATCGAGTTGCGCATCCCTGGCACGTTGCCGGTCACGGCGCAGTCGCCCATCGAGACGAGGATCGCCGTCCTCTGCCGGATCTTCTGGATCTTGTTCAGGTCGTCCTGGGAGCTGATCGCGCCCTCCACGAGCGTGACGTCGACCCCTTCGGGAAACTCCTGCGCGTCGACGAGCGGCCCGTAGACGAGCTCGATCTTCTGGGCGAGCGAGATGACCGCGGCGTCCATGTCGAGCAACGACATGTGACAACCGGAGCAGCCGTCGAGCCATACGGTGGCGACTTTGAGCTTCTTCATGCATCGACTCCTCTCAGGCGGGCCAGCGCGCTGATGTTCTCGTTTCGCTTGACCATCTCCTCGACGGCGCGCCCCTTGTCGGCGAGCGCCCCGGTCGGGCAGGCCTGCACGCACTTGCCGCAGCTCGTGCAAGCCTTCGAGTCGCCCCATTTGCCGCTCAGGTCGGCGATGAGGCGCGTGTTGATTCCGCGTGACATCAGGTTCCAGACGTGTGCGCCTTCCAACTCGGCACAAACGCGGATGCAGCGGGTGCAGAGGATGCAGCGGTTGTGGTCGAGAACGTATTTCGGGTGAGAGAGGTCGGTCTCGAGCTTCGGGAAGTTGTAGGCGAGCCTGACGGTGGAGACCCCGAGATTCGTCGCCATCGTCTGGAGCTCGCAGTTGCCGTTCGAGACGCAGACGGCGCAGATGTGATTGCGCTCGACGAGCAGCAGCTCGACCGTCATGCGCCGGTGTTCCGTCAGGCGGGGCGTCGTCGTCTTGACCGACATTCCCTCCTGGACGGGCGAGGTGCATGCGGGCAGGACGCGATCGATGCCCTCGATCTCGACCATGCAGATTCGGCAGCCGCCGACCGGGGTGATCCCATCGAGGTCGCAGAGGGTCGGAATGTACTTGCCGCCCGCCCGCGCCGCCTGGAGGATCGACTGTCCTTCGTATGCGTCGACGAGCGCGCCGTCGACTCGAATCGAGAGTTTCTTCTTGTTTGGCAAGGCGTCGCTCCTTCCTCTACGTGGCGTTCGCGACGCTCAGGTCGCAACGCAGGCAACGGTGGCATTCGTCGAGCGTCTCTTCGTGGGAGAGCATCGCGACGACCTCGTCCTCGGACTGCGCGCGCGCCGCGGGGTCGAGCTCGCGTCCGCGATGGCGGCGGCTCTCGCTCGGCGAGTCGGGC
>JBPPMG010000522.1:0-5362 GCA_051305935.1 Thermoanaerobaculia bacterium | reverse complement strand
GCATCTCCTCGCAGCCGCGGTCGAGGAGGAACGCTTTCTGGTGCTCGGTCTCGACTCCCTCGGCGATGGTTCGGAGTCGCAGGGTCTTTGCCACCGCGATGATTGCCGAGACGATCGCCGCGTCGCTCTCGTCGGTGTCGATGTGCTCCACGAAGCTGCGGTCGATCTTGATGCAGTCGATTGGAAACTCCTTCAAGTAGCCGAGCGAGGAGTAGCCGGTGCCGAAGTCGTCGATCGCGATCTGCGCGCCTAACGCCTTGAGCTCGCGCAGCGTCTCCATCGTCCACTCGGTGCTCTGCATGGCGAGCGACTCGGTAATCTCGAGCTCGAGCGCGGAGGGATCGATCCCTGTCTCGCGCAGCACCTGCCGGACCGTCCGCGCGAGGTCGCCGCGGCGGAACTGCTTCGGCGAGAGGTTCACGGAAATCCGAGGCGGGCCGACGCCGGCCTCCTGCCAGCGACGCATCTGAAGGCAGGCTTCGCGGAGGACCCATTCGCCGATCGGGACGATCAACCGGGTCTCCTCGGCGATCGGAATGAAGGCGCCAGGCGCCAGCAGCCCCTTCTGCGGATGGTTCCACCGGATCAGCGCCTCGACGCCGCGGATGGCGCCGGTCCGAAGGTCGCACTGCGGCTGGTAGTGGAGGATGAGCTCGTCGCGATCGAGCGCGACGCGGAGGTTTCGCTCGAGCGTGAGCCTCTCGGCGGCGCGCTCGTTCATCGCCGGCGTGGCGAGCTGGTAGTTGTTCCTGCCGAGCTCCTTTGCGCGGTAGAGCGCGGCGTCGGCGCTGCGCAGCAGCGTGGCCACGTCGCTTCCGTCGTTCGGGAAAAGCGCGATGCCGATGCTGACGGTCGGGTAGAGGGCGTGGGACTCGATCTCGATCGGCTCGGCGACGGCGTCGATGAGCGTCTCGGCGACGAGGATGGCGTGGCGCTCGTCGCGGAGCTGCGGTACCAGGATGGTGAACTCGTCGCCCCCCATGCGCGCGACGGTGTCGTCCTCGCGGACCACGGCGCGAAGCCGCGCCGCGATTCGCTGCAGGAGCTTGTCGCCCACGTGGTGGCCGAGCGTGTCGTTGACGAGGTTGAACTCGTCGAGGTCGAGGAAAAGGAGCCCCAGGGGCCGGTCGAGCCGCCGCGCCTGGGCCAGCGCGACTTCGAGGCGGTCCTGCAGGAGGAGCCTGTTAGGCAGCCCGGTGAGCGCGTCGTGGTAGGCCTGGTACTCGATCTGCGCTTCGGCGAGCTTTCGGTCGGTGATGTCGACGATTCCGCCCTCGATGACCTCGCGCCCGTCGGGCAGCTCGCGGATGCTCACGTTCACGAGCACCCAGCCGCTCGAGCCGTCGGCGCGGCGGAGCTCCGCTTCGCGGTTCGTGATCGAGCGGCGGGCGCGAAGGTCGCGGAACTCCGCGGCCAGCTCCTCCTGCGTCACGAAGAGCTGGACGAGGTTCCGGCGCATCAGCTCCGCGGGCGTGGAGAAGCCCAGGATTCGCGCGCACGCCTGGTTGCAGTCGAGGATGTGACCCCCGGCGTCGCAGCGGAAGACGCCGGCGGGGTTGCGCTCGAACAGGAGCCTGTACCGCTCTTCGCTCTCGCGAAGCGCCACCTCGGCGCGCTTCGCCTCGGTCGTCTCACACAGCGTGCCCTCGAGGACCTTGCCCTCGACGGGGTCGTCGACGAGCGAGACGTTGGCAATCACCCAGATCGAAGCTCCGTCCGCGCGGCGTAATTGGAGCTCGAAGTTCGACAGCGTCTGCTTCGCCTCGAGCGCTGCGAGCATCGTGGTCCGCGCCTCGGGGTCGAGGTAGAGCGTTCGGGGATCGCACGCCATGAGCGCCGCGGCCGAGGTAAAGCCGAAGATGTCCGCCATCGCCTGGTTGCACTCGAGAATTCTGCCGGCGGGCGTCGTGCGATAGAGCCCGGCGACGTTTCGCTCGAAGAGCAGGCGGTAGCGGCTCTCGCTCGCGCGGATGAGTAGATCGGTTCGCCGCCGCTCGAGCGCTCCGGCGATCACGTCGCCGGAGAAGCGGAGCAGCGACACGGTGTCGTCGCTCCACTCCCGCGGCGACTGGCTCTGGAAGCCGACGAAGCCGAGCAGGCGCTGGCCGAGCGCGAGGGGGACGGCGAGGCACGAGCGTCCTTCGGTCAGGGTCGCCATCTCGCGCACCGCGGCCGCCTCGGCGGGGAGGAGTTCGACGTCGGGAATGTAGACGGTTTCCAGGCGAACGAGCCTGTCGCGCCACCAGGCGAACGGCTCCGTGGAGGTCCCACGGATGTCGGGGATGAGGTTGCGACTCCCATCGCTCCATTCGTTGACGGAGGTGATCGTCGCCAGGTCGTCGGAGTATTCGATGACGAACGCGAGGTGCGCCCCGACGAAGGTGCCGATCTTCTCCAGCGCCGCGGTGATCGCGATGTCGATCTGTGGGGGAGGAATGGAGATCAGCCCGGTCGAGATCACCGAGATGATGCTCTCGAGCTCGAGACGGTGGCCCAGCGCGGTCTCGACGCGTTTCCGCTCGGACGTTTCCCACGCGAGGGCCACGAGATCGGCGATGGTCGCGGCGCGGTTAAGCTCGTCGGGCCGCCATTCCCGCCTGGGCCCCGTGTTCTCGAAGCAGACGACGCCGACCATCTCGTCGCCGACGCGGATCGGGGCATCGACCGTCGACGAGATGCCGAGGCGTGTCCAGTACTCTTCGGCCAGCTCCGAAGTTCGCGGATCCGCGGTGACGTCGCTCGCGGCGATGACGCGCTCCTCGTCGAGGGCGGAGAAGTAACGCGGATGGCTGGCGGCCTCGACACGCGCGCCGCGCACGTGGGTGCGATCGCGGCGGTCGTAGAGATCGAGGCTCTCCAGCGCGGTTCGCTCGGCGCGGAAGAACCAGATCCCGGCGAGGTCGACGTCGAGGATGCGCGTCGCGGCGGTGGTGATCTGGCGGGACGCGAGGTCGAAATTGCCTTCGCGGAGCGTTCGCTGCCTCGCCAGGTCGAGGAGGAGGCGCTCGGCTTCTGCCGCGCCCTTCGGGCTGCGGTTCGATCCGATCGGACCTTCTGTATGGGGTGCTGTGGCCATCAGTCCCAAACGTGCGCTGTCGTAAAGGAGAAAAATACCATACCGGCGGGCAGGCTCGCCCTGAACTACGGCAGGTCAGCGGACAAAGATCACAGACTCGTTGCGCCGTTCGCCGTCCGACGCGACGATACGATGCTCTCCCGGGCGGAGTGGCCAGGAGAGCGACGCATCCGAGCGCACCCGCCCGATGGTGTCGCCGTTCACCGTCCAGATGACCTCGCGCGGCGGCCCGCCGTGGGCGACGCGGAGCGAGATCGCCTGGAACTCCGCCCGCAGCGTCGGGTCGATCATGTACGTGGAGCCGTGGGGAGGGCTCGAGATGACGAACGTGTCGCGCGCGAGGCGGCGCTCGCGTTGCGGAGCGCCGCCGGCCGCTGTTAGGGCAGCCGCGCTCGCGGGCTCGGGATGCCGGATGTCGAGTCTCGACGCGCGCGCCCACTCGAGATACTCGGGGGGCCACTCGACGATCGTCTCGCCCTCCTCGACGTGGTGCCAGAAGCAGCTCTGCGCCGGCTCGCCGGGCGGGAGCCACTCGCGCCGCGACGCCGGGCAGCGCTCGGTCGTCGCGAGGCCCGAGAGCGCGCAGATGTCGCGGCGCTCGAGGCCCGCGGGACGGGCGACGACCGGCGGGTCGCTCTCGTCGGGCAGGCGGCCGCCGAGAGTTCCAAGCGCGGCGAGCATCACGGAGCGGAAAATCGGCGCGGCCCCGGTGACGCCGGAGGAGTTTCGAAGAGGCGCGCGATCGAAGTTGCCAACCCAGACGCCGACCGTCACCGCGCTCGTGTAGCCCACGGTCCAGTTGTCGTGGTAGGCCTGCGAGGTGCCGGTCTTCACGGCGACCTGGAAGGGAAAGTCGAGGCTGCTGTCGCGTCCGAAGACCCAGGCGCGCGCGTCGTGATCGGAGAGGATGTCGGTGATCCAGAAGGCGGTCCGCTCGGAGACGAGCCGCGTCGCGGGCTCGCCGCCGGGCGCTGCGCCCCGCTGCCTGAGCATCGTCGTCTTCAGCAGCTCTCCACCGCGCGCGAACGCGGCGTAGGCTGCGACGAGCTCGTCGAGCCTCACCTCAGCGTTTCCGAGCGTTAGGCCGAGGCCGTAATGGTCGGCGGTCTTGTCGAAGGTGGACATGTTGGCGCGTCGAAGCAGGCGTGAGATCGACGGGATGCCGACCTGCGAGGCGAGCGCGACGGCCGGAACGTTCTGCGAGCCTCCGAGCGCGCGGCGGGCGAGGAGCGGGCCGTGGAACCGGCCGTCGTAGTTGCGCGGGCTGTAGAGGACGCCCGTTTCACGCGTCGGGAAATGCGAGGGCACGTCGGCGAGCACGCTCGCTGGAGTGAAGCCCGACTCGAACGCGAGTGCGTAGGTGAACGGCTTGAGCGTCGAGCCGGGCTGGCGCGCGGTGACGACGCCGTCGATCGCGCCGCCGTGCGCGGTGTCGAAGTAGTTGCCCGAGCCTTCCCACGCGAGCCACTCGCCGCTGCGGTTGTCGAGGACGACGACGGCGACGTTGTACGCACCGTGCTTCTCGAGATTCGTCCGCTGCGCGCGGATGATCCCCTGCACTGTGCGCTGAAGCTTCGCGTCGAGCGTCGTCTCGATCGTCCGCGCGCCGGACGCGCCGCGAAGCAGGTGCGCGACGAAGTGAGGCGCGAGGAGCTCGGGTCGCTCGCGAACGAACCGGAGCTCCTCGCCCTTCGCCTCGGCGAGCGTGTCGGGAGCGACGAGCTCGAGCTTCTCGATCCGCGCGAGGACCGATCGCTGGCGCTCGCGGGCCCGCTCGGGGTGACGGTACGGATCGTAGCCGCTCGGCTTCTGCGGCAGGCCGGCGAGAAACGCCGACTGCGCGACGGTGAGCGAGACGGGCTCGCGGCCGAAGTAGCCGAGCGACGCGCGGCGCGCCCCGATGTACTGGTTCCCGTAAGGCGCGAGGTTCAGGTAGAGCGCGAGGATCTCGCGCTTGGAATGCCGGTGCTCGAGACGAAGCGCGAGTACGGCTTCGCGGAGCTTTCCGCGAAAGTCCTGCCGCCCGCGTTCGCCCCGCGCGAGCAGGATCTGCTTGACGACCTGCTGGGTGATCGTCGAGCCGCCCTCGACGACGCGCGTCGCGCGGAGGTTTCGCCACGTCGCGCGCGCGATCGCCAGGGGATCGACGCCCGGATGCCGGAAGAAGCGGTGGTCCTCCGCCGCGATCGTCGCCGCGACGAGCGAATCGGGGAGGTCGTCCGCGTCCATCCAGTCGCCGCGCGTGCCGGCGGCCGAGAGCGTCTCGTAGAGCACCTCCCCGTGACG
>JBPPMG010000490.1:0-15911 GCA_051305935.1 Thermoanaerobaculia bacterium | reverse complement strand
CCATCTCGACGGAGGACATCGGCGGGTACGTCCAGTTGCGGTGGATTCTGGCGCCCAGTCACCGGGTCAACGCCGGCCTGCGCGTCGACGACAATTCGAAATACGGCACCGAGACGACCGTGAGGGCAGGTTACGTCGGAGCGTTCGGCGCATGGACGCTGCGCGCGCTCTTCGGTGAGGCGTTCCAGGAGCCTAACAACCGCTTGCTCTACGGAGGCTGGGATGGGTCGGGCAGCGACCCGACGCTCGATCCGGAAACGTCGCGAACGCTCGAGCTGAGCGCGTCGTGGGCGAGCCCGCGGGTCAGCGCGCTGGCGAGCGCGTGGGCGGTCGAGAACCGCGACACCTTCGTCAACACCGCCGCCGGCGCCGGCAACCTCGGCGACCGCGAGGTCGCGGGGTTCGACCTCCACGCCCAGTCGATCCTCCGCGGGTCCGGGCGCGCTCGCGTCAAGGGCTGGGGTTATTACTCCCGTATCGTCCGCGCGGTCGAAGACAAGCACATTGCAACCGGCGCCGTCTCCGGCGACGGCCCGATCCCCGACCTCGCATGGAGCAAGCTCTGGCTCGGAGTCACCACGACGGTCGACGAGCGCTGGATCGCGACGCTGCGCGGGCGCTGGGTCGACGACCGGCGTACGATCGAGACCAACCCCGTCCGCTCCGTCGACGCCTTCGCGACCCTCGATCTGAACCTGATGGTGAGAGACATCGCCTCCACCGGTATCGGCGTTTCGCTCCGGATGGAGAACCTCACCGACGAGGCGTACTTCCATCCGGGCGTGCGCGACGCCAACGCGGGCACCGAACCGGGATCGTTCGGCGCGAACGGCACATGGAACGGGTCGGGCGGCTTCTACAACTCACTGCTGCCTCAGCCCGGTCGGTCGATTCTGCTCTCCGTGCACTTCGACCGTTAGGCGCTGCGCGCTTTGCGGCTCACTCGACCGAGAACTCAGCGCGGCGCGGCGCCGGGCTTGTACGCCCGGGCGACTTCGCCGTGTCCCCGTCCATAGCACGCGCGATCGAGATCGTCGGCCTCCACCAGATACCAGTTCTCCCGGTGCGCGTGCGCGACGAACGTGCCGCGCTCGCCGAAACAGCGATCGCGGCCCGCCTCGTCGAGGAACAACCTCCGCGACTTGCCACGCACGAGCCACGCCGCACCGTCGAGCAGTTCCTGCTCTTCGTCGAAGCGCCGGTGCCCGAATACCGTCACGGGTCGCGAGACGTGGAGAAGAAACTGTTCCTTCCAGGCGATCATCCCCACTTCGTCTCCCGGGGCGAGCCGCTGCTCCATCTCTCCGATGAGCATCTCACCCGACCGGACGGGGTCGATCTTCGGCGCGATCCAGAAGCCGAGAACGACCCAGACCGACGCGATCAGCAGCGAGAGCGCCGCGATCCCCCGCCTCACCCAGAACGACACGATCAGGGCAATCGACACGACCGTCAGCAGGATGAGCGGCCCCCACGGAAACTCAACGTCGAACGTCGCCGCGAGCGACGCCGCGCGATCGGGGCTGACGAACCTCGCGAACAGGAGCCCGCCGCCGAGCGCGACCGCCGCGACGAGCGCGATCGCGAAGCCGATCCGGTTCACTCCTCTTCGATCCCACATCTCCCGAATCCAGGGAGCCGCCGCCAGCGCGACCGCCGGCAACGCTGGAAGAATGTAGACCCCGCGCTTGCCCGGACTGATCGAGAAGAAGAGCAGCACGCAGAGCGCCCAGCCGAGTAGCAGCAGGATCTTCGTGTCGCGCTCTCGCAACCGGGCGCGCCATCGCGGCACCAGCCAGGGAATCGCGATCGAGAACGGGAGCCAGAGCGCGGGAATCACGTTGACGACGAAATACCAGGGAGGCTTCACGTGGTGCCACGAGCTCGCGTAGCGTTCCCCCGTCTGCTTGAACAGGATCTCGTCGCGGTACGCGGCGTAGGCCGGATCACCGCTCGACTCGACGAGCCAGAGCATCGGAACGAGCCACAGCCCGACGACCGCCAGCAGCGCCACCGGCCCGATCAGCCACTTCCAGCTGCGCGATCGCGTCGCCTCGGGCCATCCCTTCCACGCCGCCCATCCCCACGGGATGAGCGCGAGCGCTGGAAGGAACCCGACGCCCTTGGTGATGGTCCCCGCCCCCATGGCCGCGAAGCCGATCGCGTACCACCCCCATCGTGGCCCGCCGATCAGGTGGCGCGCGAGCCCGTAGATGCCGAGCGTCGTGAACATGCAAAGCGTCATGTCGATCTGCGCGGCGCGCGCCTGGAGCGCGAACTGCGCGGTCGCGACGAGGGTCGCGGCGGCGAAGAGCCCCGCGCGATGTCCCCAGAAGCGCTTCCCCAGGTCGTAGACCAGCGCGAGCGTGACCCCGGCCGCGACGAGCGAAGGGAAGAGGAAGGAGAACCGCAACGACCCGGTGAGCGCGTAGAGGGCGGCGATCATCCAGAAGAAGACGGGCGGCTTGTCGGCGTAGAGCTCCTCGCCCACCTCGGGGAAGAACCACTGACCCGACGCGACCATGTCGCGCGCGATGAGCGCGAAACGGGGCTCGTCCGCCGGCCACGGGTTGCGAAGGCCGATCCCCGCGCCGAACAGCACGAGCGCCACGATCGCGAGGAGGAGCAGTTCGCGGAGCTCTCCCCGCGCCGGCAACGCTTCCGAGGTCGATGCGGGATCGGCGCTCACTCCTGCTCCTTCGGCCGCTCCTCGATCGCTTCGAGGTCGGGGAAGCCGCGCCGGCGCAACCACATCACGCCAAGGATGTCGACGACGCCCGCCCAGAGGCGGTTGTGGATGCCGTACTTCGACGTGCCTCGCATTCGGGGCCGATGCGCGACCGGGACTGACACCACGCCAGCTCCCTCGCGAAGGAAGAGCGCCGACAGAAAGCGGTGCATGTGATTGAAGAATGGGAGGCGAAGGAACGTCTTCCGGTCGAAGACCTTGATGCCGCAACCGGCGTCGGGCGTTCCATCGTGAAGCATCCACCCGCGAATCAGATTCGCGACTCGCGAAGAAAGCCGCCTTACCCAGGTGTCGCGCCGCGTCACTCGATTGCCGATCACCATGCGCAGCTTCGATCCCGCGGGCTCGCCGATGGCGCGCTGGTACATCGCGGGCAGGTCGGCAGGTTCGTTCTGCCCGTCACCGTCCAGGGTCGCGATCCATGGGGCACGAGCTGCCTCCACGCCGCTGTGCACGCCAGCGCTCTGGCCGAAGCTCCTCGAATGGCGGAGGAGCCGGACGCGACCGCTACCCATGCAGCGCCGGATCTCGTCTGCCGTCGCGTCGGTGCTCCCGTCGTCGACGAAGATGATCTCGTACTCGTAACGCCCTGAGAGCGCCTCGTGAATCTCCCGGCAGAGCGGGGCGACGTTTTCCGCCTCGTTCCTCACGGGGATGACCACGGAGATATCCATCCAGCCGAGAGTCTACAAGCAAGCAGGCGAGAGGCGAAAGGCGAGAGGCGATGAGCAGGCTGTGTGGAGTGCGAAAGCGGAGCTTTCGCCCTTCGGAACCTTGCAGAACTCAGCGACAGTGTCGCCCTGATCCCGCGAAGCGGGAGAAGGGCCTCTCAGGTTTCGCCTGCCGAACTTCCGGGGACGCAAGTCGCATCTACCCGTTGCGCGTTGGTAGAAACCTGAGAGGTCCTTCACTCCGCTTCGCTCCGTTCAGGACGACATTCCCACGCGTGAAGCGATCGTTTGTCACTCCAGATTTCCAGGCTCTGTAAGAGCGCCCCCTCTCGCCTTTCGCCTCTCGCCTGCTACGCCCGCTCTATCCCCATCGCCTCGGCGTAGAGCCCGTGAAAGTGATGGACGCCGTTCTCGCGTGCGACCGAGTAGCGGCCGCGGTCGTAGCTTCGCGACTCGAGACCGCGCTGCACCGCCTCGCAGATGGCGATGTCCTCGAGCTGAATCTCATCGCTGAACGCCACGGTCGCGTCGACGTCGGCCCGGGCACCCCTTTCCGGAAAGAACCACTCGAAGACCGTGAGCGTTCGTCGCGGACCGCGCGGAAGGATCAGGTTGGTCGAGAAATTGTCGGCGTAGACGTTGATCATCAGGTTCGGGTAGATCCAGTAATAGCGCGCCTCCGGCTCGTCCGCCGTGACCCTGATCCGCTCGGGCCGCCTAACCGGCGCGTGCTGCTGCGAGTACCACTGCTTCGTCTCGGTCCGGTATCGCTGGTAGTCGAGCTCTCGATGAAGCGACGGATGGACGATGGGGATGTGGTACCCCTCGAGGTAGTTGTCGACGTAGGCCTTCCAGTTGCAGTCGAGCTCCCAGTCCTTGCGCGTCGCCAGTCGGTAGGCGCTGCGCGGCGCGGCTTCGAGCAGCGGGGCGATCTCGCCGTAGACCTCCCGTAGCGGTGGCGCACCGGCGTCGAGGTTGACGAGCACGAGCGCGCCGAGGATGTCGACGCGGTACTCGGGCAGGCAGATCGCCTCCCGGTCGAAGCCCTCGACGCCGTCGAACTCCGGTGTTGAGAGAAGACGGCCGTCGAGCGCGTAGCTCCAGCCGTGGTATCCGCAGACGAAGGAGGGACGCTTCCCTTCGCCGGAGGCGACGGGGCCGGCGCGGTGGCGACAGACGTTCGAAAACGCGCGAAGCGCGCCGTCTTTTCCTCGCACCACGACGAGGGGCTCTCCACCAACGGACGTCGTGAAGAACGACCCCGGCTCCGCCACCTGCTCGGCCCGCCCGACGAGCTGCCACGAGCGACCGAATACGTCTCGCTGCTCTTGCTCCAGCGTTGCGGTATCGACGTAGTAGCGCGAAGGAAGCGTTTCCCCTCGCGCGAGTCTCGAATCGAAGCGGTAGTCCTGCATGTGTGGTCTCCGCGCCGGCCGGCGCGATCCCCGCCCGCTGCCGGCTCCACGTAGAATGTCGAGCGAGAGCGGCAGCCGGACACGATGACCTCACCGAACGACCGAAGCACGGCGTCCCTGGCGGCGGTGATCTGCCTTCTCGCGGTATTCGCGATCCTATCGCGCTCCGCGGTGCTCACCAAGAGCGCGACCCGGGACGAGACTCTCCACGCGGCCGCCGGCTGGAGCCACGTCCACGCCGGCGACTCGCGAGCCAATCCGGAGCTTCCACCGCTGATCAAGCTCTGGTCGGCGATGCTCCACGGTCCGCTCGACCTCGCGACGTCGACGAAGTCGATGGCGTGGCGCGCGACGCTCTCGAATCCGCGCTGGCAGTGGAACTGGGCAACCGCCGCCGTGTTTCGCTCGCCCGCCGTGGAGGGGGAAGCCTTCATCCAGCGCTCGCGCCTGCCGATGCTCGCATTCGGCGTCGCGCTCGGCGCGCTGATCGCGGCCTGGGCATGGCGCCTCGGCGGCGCGGCGGCGGCGCTCCCGGCCCTGGCGCTCTACTCGTTCTCTCCGGGCTTCATCGGCCACGCATCGCTCGTCACGAGCGACGTCCCGCTCGCATTCGCCTGGCTCGCACTCGCGATCGCCGCGTGGCGCCTCGGCGAGCGCATCAGTCTCGCACGCATCGCGACGCTTGCCGCGGCGGTCGCCTGCGCAACTCTTGTGAGCTTCTCGGGACTCCTGGCGCTCCCGGCGGTCGGCGGCCTTCTCGCCCTCCGCGCCGCCGAGGGCCGCCCGTGGCTGGCGGGGCGGACCGAGTTCGCGCGCCCCGCGACGCGCGCGGCAGCGGCACTGGTGATCTTCCTCCAGGTCGCAGCGCTCTGCTGGCTGCTCATCTGGTGCGGGTACGGGCTTCGCTTTTCGGCAACTGCCTACGACACGCCTCTCGACTTTCGAGCGGCGATGGAACGAGTCGCCGAGCAAACGCTTCGCGACGCGAGCCCCGAGGGGGTGACGCCCTCCTCCGAGGAGATCGCCGGCTTCCAGCACAGCGCGGCAGCACGCTTCGCGCTGTTCTCCCAGAACCACGGGATTCTCCCGGAGGCGTGGAACGTCGGGCTGCTCGCTCCTGAAGAGGTGGCGGCGCGAACCCCGGCATTCCTCCTCGGAAACGTAGCTTACGGAAGCAGGCTCCTCTACTTTCCGGCCGCGCTGCTCTTCAAGGCGCCGGTTGCGGCGACCGCGAGCGTCATCGCAGCGATCGCGCTGGCGGCCGGCTGGCTGCGGCGAAGCGAGCTCGCAACCGCGCGTCACGCGTGGCTGCTCAACTGTCTCGTCGTCCCGCCGGTCGCGTTCGCGATCGTCGTCATCACGTCGCATCCGAACGACGGGGTGAGGCGCCTTTTCCCCGTTCTGCCATTCGTGTTCATCGCGGTCGGACTCGTCGCAGCGCGCGCCGCCCGCATCCACGGCAGTCGCGCCCGGCGCGCCATTGCGATGCTCGCAACGATTCTCGCGGTCGAGTGCCTCGCCGCCTGGCCGAACTACATCGCCTTCTTCAACGTGGCGGCAGGAGGCCCGCGCGGCGGACTTCGCCTGCTGGGCGACTCGAACCTCGACTGGGGTCAGGACTTGAAGTTACTCGCGGCGTGGCAGCGTGCGAATCCCGACGAGAAGCTCTACCTCGCGTACGAGGGAACCGCGGATCCCACCAACCACGACATTACCTACGTGAACGCCTTCGGCGCGTACGCGTTCGGACCGCCGCGGGAGCCGATGGACACTCCGGGTGTCGTCGCCGTCAGTGCGACGATCCTCCAGGGAATCCGTCCGCTTCCCGGATTCGAGGCGATCCTCGACGAGTTGAGACGCACCGACCCGCTCGTGGTGCTCGGCGGCTCGATCTACCTGTACAGGTTCACACCGAGGAGCTGAGTCTCACGACGTCGGGCAACTCGCCTTCAGCTTCTCGTACTCCTCGCGCGTGTCGACGTCTGCAGGATTCTCGATCGGAATCTCGATGGTGAGGCCGGGGAGGCGGCGGATCAGATCGCGCGCGCCCGTGTCGCCACGGAGCGACTTCAACTCGGCGAAGAGCTCACGATCGAAGGCGGCAGGCACGCCTCCCCCTTCCGGGTAGGCGCTCGCTACGATTCGCGCGTCGCTCGCGCGGATCGTAGCCGCGAGCCTGCGCAGGTGGGTCGCGCCGACGAACGGCTGGTCGGCGAGCGCGAGGACGACGGCGCGCGCGTCGGTTTCCTCGATGGCGGCGACCGCTGCGATCACGGAGCTCGCGATCCCGGACTGCCAGTCGCCGTTCTCCACGATTCGCACGGGAAGCTCGCTCAACTCCCGCTCGATCGCGTCGCTTCGAGCGCCGACGACGACGACCACTTCGCCCGAACGCGAGGCGACTGCAGCGCGCGCCGCCCGTCGAAGCATCGACTCTCCGCCCACGTCGAGAAGCTGCTTCGGCATTCCCATGCGTGCGGAGCCTCCCGCCGCCAGGATCGCGATCGGGACGCCGAGCAGCGGCTGCGGTTCCGCGCCCGCGGGCGACTCGTCGCGATCGTGGATGGGCCCCGCCTTGTCGCGCAGGAATCCGCCGCTGCCGCGGGCGAACACGGCCTGGATTTCCGAAGCCATCGAAAGCGCGATCTCCGCAGGATTCTCCGCGCCGATGGCAAGGCCGACTGGCGCGTGGAGCCGCCCTCCCTGCCCGCCGGTCGCAAGACCCTCGTCGCGAAGCGTTCCCATGAGGCGCTCGGTTCTCCGCTTCGGGCCCAGCACCCCGAGGTATGCGAGCTCCAGCGCGAGCAGGTCTCGCAGCAGGGTCAGGTCATGGGGCAGGTTGTGCATCATCACCACGGCCGCGGACCGGGCGGAAGGCGATGAGAGGCCGACCAGCCGGTCGACCGGGGCGACGATCGTCTCGACTCCGGGGAACCGCCCTTCCACGAGCGCGGCGCGGTGGTCGCAGAGGGTTACGTGCCAGCCGAGCTGCGCGGCGAGTGTGCAGAACGGCGCAGCTTCGGGTCCTGCGCCGAAAAGGACGATCTCCCGGGCCGCGGGACGGGCGCGCGACCAGCGCGCCGCGCCGACGGGCATCGCCTCGAAGCGCTCGCGAGTCGCGACACGGGTCGCCATCGGCGGCCCCGGCTCGACCCACGCGACGAGATCGCGGCGTTCGTTCTCGCGCGCGAACCGGAGGGCGGCTCGAAGCGCGTCATCGACGGGTTCCACGAGGATGCGAAGATCCCCGCCGCATCCCATCGCGACGCCAAAAAGCGTGTCGTCGTCCGCGGAACGGTAGTCGACGACCTTCGAGACACCGCTCGACATCACCGCGCGCGCGTGCTCGAGCAGATCCGCGTCGAGACAGCCGCCGCTGATCGCCCCGTGCATCGCTCCCGATCGCTCGACGAGCAACGACGCGCCCGCGCGGCGGTAGGTCGAGCCGCTCGCCTCGACGATCGTGGCGAGCGCGCAGGGCTCACCGCTCCGCGCGAGACGCTCCGCTTCGATCGCTACTCTGGAGATCTCAGTCACGCGAGAAGAGTCTACATCCGCCCGCGGGCGGAGCGTTCGGCAAGCTGCAACGACCTGGCAACGTCAGCCTTGCGGACGATCGGACGATCGGACGCTATACTCGCCCGAATGGATTTCGACAGCATCCTGATGCTTCTCGCCGGAATCGTCCTGCTCGCGGGAGGCGCAGAACTGCTCGTACGCGGTGCCTCACGCCTCGCGCTCTCCCTCGGGATCTCGCCGCTCGTCGTCGGGCTGACCGTGGTCGGCTACGGGACGAGCGCCCCGGAGGTCGCGGTCTCGCTCAACGCGGCACTGGAAGGCCGCGCCGACATGGCGATGGGCAACGTCGTCGGAAGCAACATCGTGAACATTCTCCTGATCCTCGGAATCTCGGCGGTCGCGGCACCACTCGTGATCTCGAAGCGACTCGTCCGCATCGATGTCCCGCTGATGATCCTGGTGAGCATCGTGGCCCTCGTCATGGCCAGGGACGGCCGCGTCTCGAACGTCGACGGGATCATTCTCTTTGGCGGCGCGGTCGCTTACAGCTGGTTCGCAATCGCGACGAGTCGCCGGGACATGCGGTCCGAGGACCGCCCGCCTCAGGTCGCGAGAGGCTGGCGCCCGGTCGCCTTCGACCTCGGACGCATCGCCGCGGGCGTCGCGATCCTCGTCTTCGGCGCCGACCTCCTCGTGACATCCGCAACCGTGATCGCAAGGTCGCTCGGCGTCAGCGATCTCATCATCGGACTCACTGTCGTCGCGGTCGGCACGTCGTTGCCCGAGCTGGCGACCTCACTCGTCGCGGCGCTGCGCGGAGAGCGCGAAATCGCCGCCGGAAACGTCATCGGCAGCAACATCTTCAACATCCTGCTGGTCCTGGGCTCGACCGCCGCGATCGCGCCGAACGGAGTCGCGGTCGCGCCTGCGATCATCGCGTTCGATCTTCCGGTAATGCTGGCGGTAACGATCGCGTGCTTCCCGATCTTCGCCAGCGGACACATCATCGAGAGGTGGGAAGGCGCGTTGTTTCTCTTCTACTTCGTCGCGTACTTCGCATACCTCGGCCTCGCGAGCGCCAGACACGACGCTCTTCCGCGCTTCAGCGCCGCGATGAGCTTCTTCGTCATCCCGCTGACCGTCGCGGCCCTCGTGGCAATCGCCATCCAGAGTGCCCGAAAGCGACGAGCGGAAGACCCGACGACGACGCAGTGAGGCGCGGCTGCACGATCCCACCCTTGGTCAGGTACAAACATCCTCCCTTTGATTGCTAGAATCACGCCCGACCAATGCACAGACGATCACAGCGCGTCTTCCTGTCGACTCCTCTGAAGGCGCGCCTCGGCGCCCTCCCGGTGGCCGTCGTGGACCTCGGTCTCGAGGGCGCGGGGCTCGAGCACAGCGGCGCGCTGACCGTCGGCGACCGGCAGCCGCTCGCGATCGACGCGAGGCACCCAATTCGCATCACGGCGCGCGTGCGGCACTCGCAGATTCAACAGCTCGCCGGCGGAAGCGCCCAGGCGGTCTTCCGTACCGGTGTCGAGTTCGTCTCGGTTCCGGACGACCAGGCGATTGCGATCGACAGCGTGCTGATCGACGAGGCGAAAGAAAAAATCGCGGAGTGGGAAGCCAACCTCACGGGAACCCGGCGCGGACGGCTCCCGGCGCTAAGCCGGCTTCCTTCCGCTCCGCACGCCTACGAATGGCATCACTTCACCAAAGGCATCTGGACGACGCGCGTCACGCGCGACCCGAATCAGCCGCTCGACGGCTTTGCAGTTTGCGACGACGAGGCGGAAGAGAAAGTCCGTCTGCTCCGGAAGGCCTACGAGCTCTACGACGACGAAGACCGCTACATGCTCCGCATGATGGCGCAGCTCGCGATCACCGAGCGCGACCATCGGTAACCCCCACCGGCACCGCTTTCCGCAAACCTCGCGGAAATTCTGTGGAAATCGCCACGAAGAATCTCGCGAAGTCCGCAAGTCTGCGAGCTCGAAAACAAAATGCACATGATGCGCGACAAACCGCAGGCTTCGCCGCAGTCCCTTGATCGATCGGGCGATCGCGCTATCCTTTCCGCTCGATGGCCACGATGACCAGCCTCAAGCGCGGGCTCCAGGAGCGCGCCTCGATCCTCTCGGGGTTCGTTGCGCTGCTCTGGCTGCTCGAGCTCGCCGATTTCGTGCTGCCCGGCACGCCGCTCGACTCGTGGGGGATCCGACCGAGACAGATCGGCTCGCTGCCGTTCATCTTCACCGCGCCGTTCCTCCACGGCGGATTTGCTCACCTCGTCGCCAACAGCATCCCGCTGGTGATTCTCGGCTGGCTGGTGATGGCGCGGCGCTCGGACGACTTCTGGCGGGTAATCGGAGTGACGATCGTGGTCGCCGGACTCGGAACCTGGGCGCTCGGCGCGCCGAATACGATTCACATCGGCGCGAGCAGCATCGTCTTCGGCTTCATCGGCTTCCTGCTATCGCGCGGATTCTTCGAGAAGAGCTTCCTCTGGATCGCGATCGCACTCGTCGTCGCGATGCTCTACGGGGGCGCGCTCTGGAGCCTCGTCTCGGTGACGCGAGGAATCTCGTGGACCGGTCACGCCTTCGGCTTCATCGGTGGAATCATCGCCGCCCGAGGCGCGCGGCGGGGGTGATCGGGGCGCCGGGGTCGAACCCGCGTTACTTCGCGGGCGAAGCGAGCCTGCGGACGAACGAGACCACCGCCGCGATCTCTTTCTCGCTCAGCTGATTCTTGAACGCCGGCATCTTCTTCCGACCGTCGGCGATGAGCTTCCCGATTTCGGCGTCGGTCTGTTTCTGCACTTCGGGCAGGCGCAGGTCGCGCGCTCCCATCGATTTTCCGGCAGGGGTCGAGCCGCTCCCGTCCGTGCCGTGGCACATCTTGCAGTTGCCCTTTTTCCACGCGAGATCCTCCGCCGGATCCTGCGCGAATGCCGATACGGATGAGAGTGCGATGGCAATGGTAAACACGGCGCCTAGTGATCTGTTCATCATCGTCTCTCCCATGCAGCGCATCACGAATCCAGTCAAGTAGCTCGCCCTGTCACAGGTTCCGGAGGAAGCCCGCATCCGATACAGCCGGCCAGACCTGCGTCAGAAGCTCTTGACGGCTTCCGCTTCGTCGGTGAAGACCTCAAACAACGGCAGAAGCTGGCCGATCAGGAGGCTCTTCGCGACGCGATCACGCGGGCGCAGCAGCTTGAGACTCGCCTCGGCTGCACGCGCGTTCTTCAGGCTCTCGACGAGCTCGCCCGCTCCCGTGCTGTCGATCGTGGTGACCTTCTCGAAGTTGAGCAGGATTTTCGTCCAGTGCTCCTCGAGAAGGGCGACGATGATCTCGCCGAGGATGTCGGCGCCGTCGCCGGCGACGAGCCGGCCGTTGAGATCGACGATGATGACGTCGTCGAAATGTCGAACATCAACCTTCATGCGGCGGAGATGATACACCGCTCGGGCCCGGATCGGACGGCTTGCGTCCCCGGCGGCGGCGGCTTCGTTTTCTGGGAGCCTTCCCGGGCTCCGCATCGGCGGAGGACGGGGCGGCGGCTTCACTGACCAGCTCTGTGATTCTGGTTGCAGGAGTGACGGCGACGGGCGTTGCAGAAGGTGCCGGAGAAGCATCGCCGGGCACTCCGTTCGGCACGGCTACCCCACCTTCGCGACGGCGGGAGCGGCCGCGCCCTCCGCGACGCCGGCGGCGTTTCGCATGATGGGCGGGATCCTCGGGAGCCCCGGCGACCGCGGGCGCGGAGACATCGCTCTCGTCGTCGTCGCCGTCGTCGTCGTGTTCGTCGTCGGCCGCTCCCCAGTCGAAAGTGAGCGTGACGGGTTCATTCGCGTGCGGAAGCTCCGCGGCAACCGGAGCGGCGCCGATGCTCGATGGCGCGGCCGCGTGCGGCGCGTCGCCGTGAGCTTCGCTTCCACCCTTGCCGCGACGGCGACGACGGCGGCGGCCCTTCTTCTCCCCATCAGGCGCGGGGGCGCCGGCCGCAGTCGAGGGTTTCGCGTCGCCCGGCTCGTCCTCGAGATCGAGATCGAGCTCGAGATCAGGGTCGAAATCGAGATCGGCGTCGTCCAGCGGCTCGAGCTTCGCCGGCGGCGATTCCTTTGGCTTGTCCCGTTTGGCATCGGCCTTCGGTCCGCGCTTGCCCTGCTGCTCGTGCTCGCGCTTTCCTTCGTGCCGCTTCTCGTGGCGCTCGTCTCCGCCCTTGGGACGCTCGTGCCACTCGATGACCTGCTCGGGTCGGTGGAGGCGATTCGACGCGATGATCTCGATACGGATGCCGAACTCGGATTCGAGCGCGGCAATCTGCCGGCGCCGCTGGTTCTGCAGCGCGTCGGCGAGCTCGGGATGCAGCTCGATCCGGACGCTTTCGAGCCGGCTGGTCGCGGCGTGCGACTCGATCTGCCGCAGGAGGTTCAGGCCGACCATCTCGGTGCTCGCGATTCGTCCCGTACCGTCGCAGGTCGGGCACGGCCGGTGCGTCTGCAGGTTGAGCTCCTTGCGGATGCGCTGGCGGTTGATCTCGACGAGGCCGTTCGCGCTGATCCGCCCGACCGTATGCCTCGCCTTGTCGATCTTCATCGCCTCCTGCATCTCCTTCTCGACTTTCTGGCGCTGCTTCGCGCCACGCATGTCGATGAAGTCGACGACGACGAGACCCCCGATGTCGCGGAGCCTCAACTGGCGCGCGATCTCCGTGGCCGCCTCGAGGTTCGTGTGGACCGCGGTCTCTTCCTGGCTTCCCGCTTTCGTGGAGCGCCCCGAGTTGACGTCGATCGCCGTCAGAGCCTCGGTGCGGTCGATGACGATCGAGCCGCCGCCCGGCAGCTGCACCTTGCGGTCGTAGATGCCGTGGATGTGCTTTTCGACATCGAATCGCGAGAAAAGCGGCTCGCGCTCGGTATAGCGAATGAGCTTCGTCTTCGTGCGCGGCATGAAGACGCGCATGTACTCTTGCGCCTTCTCGTGCGCCTCGTCGGTATCGACGAGCACTTCCTCGATGCGCGCGTCGACGAAGTCGCGAAGCGCACGGACGACGATGTCCTGGTCGTCGTGCAGCAGCGCCGGCTCCTTGCCTTTCTTCGCTCCGGCCTGGATCGTCTTCCAGAGTCTCGCCACGGCGTTGAAGTCACGGCTCAGCGTCGTCTTGTTCTGCTCGAGGGCGTTGGTGCGGATGATGAACCCGCTCCCCTCAGGAAGGCTCAGGCTCTCGGCCTGCTCCCGCAGAGTCTTGCGGGTCTCTTCGTCCTCGACCTTGCGCGAGACGCCGCGCTTCGCATCGAACGGCGTCAGCACGAGGAATCGTCCGGCGAGACTGATGTTCGTCGTCAGCGCCGCGCCCTTCTTGCCGTCCATGTCCTTGGAGACCTGGACCAGGATCGGCTTGCCACGCTCGAGCACCTCGTCGATGCGCGGGTGGCCCGCATTCTTCGGCTTGCGCTGCCAGGACTCGTCGACGACGTCCTGAATCGAAAGGAAGCCGTCCTTCGGCGCGCCGTAGTCGATGAACGCGGCGTTGAGGCTCGGCTGGATGTTGGCGACGATGCCTCTGTAGATGTTTCCGCGGCTGACGCCGCCTTCGGCAACTTCGACCTGGTAGGTCTCGAGCCGGTCGCCGTCGAGGATCGCGATGCGCACCTCTTCCGGCTTTTCAGCATTGATAAGCAGTCTGCGTGACAATTTTTCTCCGATTGTTCGAATTACTGATAGCCACCTCGGGCGCTCCTGGCCCGGCGGGCGCCGCAGTGAATCGCGGCCGGCCTTCGATTCGGGACGGGATCCAGCCTACACGGCTCGTGCCGTTGGCCCCCTCACCCTGAATCGGGATAGAACAGTACCTCAAACCACCCCGAGGGGGCCAGCGATTCCGAGACTGAGGAAATTGTAGGCAAGGCGTCCCGCCTTGCCCGCTTCGCGGGGTCCGTGTTAACCGTGTCCTTCGGCGAAGGCGGGACGCCTTCGCTACATGGCCCCCTCACGCAACCCGCAGCTCCGTCCCCGTGTGAACGGCAAACTTCTCGAACGCGAGGGCAGGGAGCGGGCGGCTGAACAGGTAGCCCTGCAGGCGGTCGCAGGCGTGCTCTCTGAGGAACTCGAGCTGGCCGAGGGTTTCGACCCCTTCGGCGAGGACGCGGAGGTTGAGGCTGTGCGCCATCGCGATGATGCCGCGCGCGATCGCGCCGTCCTCGGGGACCGTGATCTCCCGCACGAACGAGCGGTCCAGTTTCAGCGTGTCGACGGGGAACTGCTTGAGGTAGCTGAGCGAGGAGTAGCCGGTGCCGAAGTCGTCGATCGCGAGGCGCACGCCGAGACTCTTGAGCTCGCCGAGGATGCGGATCGACTTCGCAACGTCGGCCATCGCGTGCGATTCCGTGATCTCCAGCTCGAGGAAACGCGGCCGGAGGCCCGCCTCCTCGAACGCCGCGCGGACCTGACCGGGAAGGTCGGCCTGTTCGAACTGGCGCGGGGAGAGGTTGACCGAGACGACCAGCTCGTTGCCGAGCAGGCGATGCCACGACTTGATCTGGCGGCACGCCTCGCGGATGACCCAGTTTCCGATCGGAATGATCAGGCCGGTGCTCTCGGCGACCGGAATGAAGCGGTCCGGAGGGAGCAGCCCGAGCTTCGGGTGTTCCCATCGGATCAGCGCCTCGAGGCCGTAGATCCTGCCGCGCTCGAGGTCGATCAGCGGCTGGTAATGGAGGGCGAGCTGCTTGCGCTCCAGTGCGCGCCGGAGATCCGACTCGAGCTCGAGCTCTTCGAGCGCGTTGGCGTTCATGGCGGGCGCGTAGAAGCGCGAGGCATCGCGGCCCGCCTCCTTCGCGCGGTACATCGCGGCGTCGGCGTTGCGCACCAGCGTCTCGGCGTCGGTGCCGTCGGTCGGATAGATCGCGATGCCGACACTCGCGGTGGTGATGATCTCGCGTTTTCCGAGGCGGTAGGGCTGCGAGATCGTCTCGAGGATCTTCTGCGCTACACGCCCGGCGTCCTCGACCCGGCCGACGATGCGCAGCAGGAGGAGAAACTCGTCGCCACCGAAGCGCGCCACCGTGTCTTCGCTCCGCACGCAGCGGTGCAGGCGGAGCGATGCCTCCCGGATTAGCTCGTCTCCCAGCGTGTGGCCGAGCGAGTCGTTGACGTTCTTGAACCTGTCGAGGTCGAGAAAGAGGACGGCAAGCTTGTGCTTGTGTCGCGCGGCGTGCGCGAGTGCCACGTTCAGCCGGTCGAAGAACAACGCGCGGTTCGGCATGCCGGTGAGGGGGTCGTGATAGGCGACCTGCTCGGCGCGCGCAACCGATTCGAGCGCGCGGCGGCGCTCGGCGTCGACGCGGTTGAAGGCGATTGCGAGGGCCAGGCCAAGCTCGAGCACGCCTCGGCACGCGCCCGCGGCAATCCAGAATCGAGCGCTGGAGTCGTCCGCGATCGATCCTGCGGCGGGCACGAGCGCCGCGCCGGTCGCGATGATCGCGATCGCCGCCATCGATGCGCGCGCCGGAGTCCACGACGAGAGGATGCCGGTCGCCGTGAGGG
>JBPPMG010000484.1:0-12711 GCA_051305935.1 Thermoanaerobaculia bacterium | reverse complement strand
GTCTCGCGCTTCGCTCTCGTCGCGGCGAGCCGCCGGAAGAGCACCTTCACGCGCGCGACCAGCTCGCGCATCGAGAACGGCTTGCAGAGGTAATCGTCCGCGCCGAGCTCCAGCCCCAGCACGCGGTCGAACTCGTCGTCGCGCGAGGTGAGGAAGATGATCGGCAGCGTCTCGGACGTCTGGCGGATCCTGCGGCAGAGCTCGAGCCCGTCGACGCGCGGCATGATGATGTCGAGGATCACGAGGTCGGGCGGGGACGCGTGGAACGCTTCCCACGCCTCGAGCCCGTCCGCGTAGAGCTCGACGGTCCAGCCCTCGCGCTTGAGCGCGAACGCGACCGTCTCGCGGATGTTCTCCTCGTCGTCGACGACGGCAATGCGTCCCATGCGCAGAGATTCTACAGGGTGACGCCTCGTAGCAAAGGCCTCCGGCCTTTGCCTCGCCCCGATACTCCGCCCATCCCGCGATTGCGGGCAAGGCCGGAGGCCTTGCCTACAAGGCCTCCGTGCCACGAGCGCGCCGCCACAAAGCCGCCACAAAGATTCCTTCAGTTTTCCTTGCACGGGACCGACTCGCGCCGCGAACCGGCCGCCTAATGAAGTCGTCGTACGACGACGGAGGCGCGGCACCATGGACATGAAACAGATCGGCAGCGACTACACCCTCGAACGCTGGCTCGCCATCCTCTTCTCGCTTCTCTTCCTGCTCCCCTGGATCGCCGAGGCGCAGGAGCTACCCTCCCCCGCGGCCGGCGACGCTGCGCTCGTTCGGCTCGACGACGTCGGCACCGGCTCCCTGCTGGTCGAAAGCAGCGTCCCCGGCGCCTGGATCGAGGCGACTACGGTGCAGACGGAGGTCGCCTACCGAGTCACCGGAATCGTCGCCCGGGCGTCGGTGCGCCAGACCTTCCGCAACCCGGCGAGCGAATGCGTCGACGCGCTCTACGTCTTCCCTCTGCCGGAGTCGGCCGCGGTCGATCGCTACCGGCTCCGCGTCGGCATCCGCACCGTCGAGGGCGAGATCCGGGAGAAAGCCGAGGCCCGCAGGATCTTCGAGCAGGCCCGCGCCGAGGGGCGCAGGGCATCGCTTGTCGAACAGCACCGGCCTAACCTCTTCTCCGTCAGCCTCTCGAATCTCGGCGCGGGCGAGACGATCGAAGTCGAGCTGGAGTTCCAGCAGACGGTACGCTGGGCCGACGGCCAGTTCGAGCTCCGTCTGCCGCTCGTCGCTCCGTCCCGCTACGTCTCCCCCGCATCGAGCCCGACATCCGTCGTGGTGCCCGACCCGCCGGTCGACATCAGGGCGCGGCGCAACCCGGTCTCGATCACGGTGGAGCTTCTCCCCGGGCTCCCGGTCCGAGAGCTCGGCAGCGAGTCGCACGAGGTCACGATCACTCAACTCGGCTCGACCCGCGCGGCTGCAGAGGTCAGCGAGGGCGATCGATACGAGATCCGCCTCACGGCCGGATCGACCCCCGCAGACCGCGATTTCGTGCTCGGTTGGCGGCCTCGCCTCGGCTCCGAGCCTCGTTCCGTGCGCTACACCGAGCGCGCCGGCGAGGAGAGCTACTCGCTGCTGATGCTCTTTCCCCCGTCAGTCGATGTCGCGAGCGCGACCCTGCCGCGCGAGGCGATCTTCGTCGTCGACACCTCCGGATCGATGGAGGGCACGTCGATCCAGCAGGCCCGGCTGGCGCTGGAGCGCGCGCTTCGGTCGCTTCGCCCCGGGGATCTGTTCGAAGTCATCGAGTTCAACTCGTCCGCTTCCCGGCTCTTCGGGGCGCTCGAGCCGGCCGACGACGAGAACATCGCCCGCGCCGTCGAGTGGGTTCGCTCTCTACGGTCCAGAGGCGGCACGGAGATGCTCCCCGCGCTGCGCGAGGCGCTCGAGACCGAAGAGGTCAACCCGACCGCCGTGCGGCAGGTCGTCTTCGTGACCGACGGCCAGGTGAGCAACGAAGATGAGCTCCTCGAGTACGTCCACCGGAGCATCGGCTCGACCCGTCTCTTCACCGTCGGCATCGGTTCCGCGCCTAACGGGCACCTGATGGCGAGCCTCGCGCGCGCCGGCCGCGGCGTCTACACCTTCATCGGCGACACCGCGCAGGTCGAGGAGCGGATGACGCTGCTGTTCCGCAAGCTCGACGCCCCGGTATTGACCGACCTGGTGCTCGCCATCGACGACCCGCGCTCCGAGTACTGGCCGAGCACGCTTCCCGACCTCTACGCCGGTGAGCCGCTCGTCCTCGCCGTCCGGTCGCGGTCGGCATCGCCGCGAATTCAGCTCGCGGGTCGTGGAGCCGAAGAGTCATGGCTTGCGACCCCCGCCAGCACGGAGGCGCCGGAACGAAGCGGCGTCGCCAAACTCTGGGCGCGCCGTAAGATCGAAGCGCTCAGCGACAGGATCGCGCTCGGTGGCGACGAGGCGGAGATCCGTCCGCAGATCGTCGAGCTCGGCCTGGCGCACGGCCTCGTGACCCGCTTCACGAGCTTCGTCGCCGTCGACAAGCTGTCGCCGGCCATCGGAGGCGCCGGATGTCTCCCCGAGGCGATTCCCGTCAACGCTCCCCACGGCTCGGCCATGAGGCCGGACGGCTCGCTTCCCCAGACTGCGACGCCTCGGTCTCTGTTCGGAGTCGTCGGCCTCTTCCTGTTGCTCGGAGCCGCGCTCGTGGTGATCACGCCGGAGAGCAGGTCAAAGGTCAGAGATCAGAGGTCAAAGGCGAAAGGTCATAGGTCAAAGCAGGCGGAGGGGCGCTGGCGAACGGATGGGCGCGGGGTGTGATGCCAGTGAGAACAGGAGCACAGATTACGGATTCGACGATGACGAGTGACGACGACGCACGGCCCGGTGGCGGCGGTTCGGGTGCCGCCGGGCCGGAGTGGAAGGCGAATGGCGTTAGGCGCCGAGTGACAACGCGTCACCTTCTCGCGGCTGCGCTCGCTCTCGCGGGCCTCGCCTGCCTCGGCCAGTCGATCTGGATCTCGGCGAAGGCGCAGCTCGCGCAGCTCCTGCTCGATCGCGCCTGGTCGCTCGTCGTCGCCGGAGAGTCACGCGCGAAGCCGTGGCCGTGGGCGGACACCTGGCCGGTCGCCCGGCTCGAGCTTCCGCGCGAGAATGAGCGACTCGTCGTGCTCGCTGGAGCAAGCGGCCGCACGATGGCCTTCGGCCCCGGCCACGTCGACGGAACCGCGGAGCCTGGCTCCGCCGGCAACTGCGTGATCACCGCGCATCGGGACACGCACTTCGAGCCGCTGCAGCACCTCGCGCGGGGCGAAGCCATCGACCTCGAGACGCGCGACGGCAAGACCCGCCGCTATCTCGTCGACGACACGTTCGTCACCGACGAGAGCGACACCGTGGTGCTCAAAGACGACGGCTCCGAGCGCCTGACGCTCGTCACCTGCTGGCCCTTCGACGCGGTCGTGCCGGGAGGACCATTGCGCTACGTGGTGGTGGCGGTGCCGGAATGAAGGGCGACGAACGAGGCGCGCAACCCCGGTGAACCGAAATGAAGAATGTCGAATGAGGAATGCAGAATGAAGAGGTGCGGGCGCGCACTGCCCCGTTACTTCTTCATTCTTCATTCCTCATTCGACATTCTTCATTTCGGTTTCTAAATACATCCCTGCGTCCCGACCTCAACAGGTCTCCCATGACTGGAGCCTCAGTAGAAGATCGGGTACTTCACCGGCGCGGCCTCGTGCAACAGCTCGTAGACGGCCTCGAAGATTTCCTCGCGGTTAGGCTTAGAGAAGTAGTCGCCGTCCGAGCCGTAGGCGGCGCGATGCGCCTTCGCGGCGACGGTGCGCGGCTCGGAATCGAGCAGCTCGTAGCCTTTCTGGCGCTCGAGAACCTCCTGGAGCATGTACGCCGAGCCGCCGCCCGGAACGTCTTCGTCGATGAAGACCACCCGGTTGGTCTTTCGCAGCGACTCGACGATGCGCCCGTTGAGGTCGAATGGCAGCAGCGTCTGGACGTCGATTACCTCTGCGTCGATGCCGACGCGGGCGAGCAGTTCCGCCGCCTCCATCACGATCCGGCACGTCGCGCCGTAGGTCACGAGCGTCACGTCGCTCCCCTCACGCAGCACTTCGGGCACGCCGAGCGGGACGGTGAACTCGCCGATGTTGTCCGGAAGTTTCTCTTTCACGCGATAGCCGTTCAGCACCTCGATCACGAGGCCCGGATCGTCCGACTGGAGCAGCGTGTTGTAGAAGCCGGCGGCCTGCACCATGTTGCGCGGCACGCAGACGTAGATCCCGCGAATCAGGTTGATCACGCCGCCCATCGGCGATCCGGAGTGCCACGTGCCTTCGAGGCGATGCCCTCGCGTCCGGATGATCAGCGGCGCCATCTGGCCCGCCTTCGTCCTCCAGCGGAGCGTCGCGAGATCGTCGGACATCAGCTGCAGCCCGTACAGCAGGTAGTCGAGATACTGGATGTCGGCGATCGGCCGGATCCCGCGAAGCGCAAGCCCGATCGCCTGCCCGACGATCGTGCACTCGCGGATTCCCGTGTCGCTCACCCTCAGGACGCCGTACTTTTCCTGCATCCCCGCGAAGCCCTGGTTCACGTCGCCCAGCTTGCCGACGTCCTCACCGAAGGCGACGAGGTTCGGATAGCGCTCGAGAGCCTTGTCGAAGCATTGGTTGAGAATCCGGAAGCCGTCCATCGCCTGAGAGGCGTCCGAAAACGAAGGAGGAACGACCGGGACGGCGAGGGCCGATCTGCTCCCCTCGCAATGGAGGTCCGAACCGTAGCGGTCGAGGTTGACCTCGATCTCCGTGCGCCTCCAGGCGGCGAGCGCTGCGATCGACGGGTGCGATTCTCCCCGCGCCAGTACGAGGATGTCCGACGCCGCCCGCATCATGTCGCGCCGGAGCGCGACAGACATCCGATCGAGCGAGGCGATGACCTGCTCGATCTCGGAGCGAGCGGGTGAGACGGCGGCGACCTCGCGCGCAAGAGCGATCATCGCGCGCTTCTCGCCCTCGATCGGCGTGCGACAGGCGTCCCAGGCGCTGCGCTGCGCTTCACGCACAATCGCGAGATCTTCGCGCTCGAAGGCGTCGAGCTCAGCTTCCGTCGAGATACCCTGCGCCAGTATCCACTTGCGCATTTGCGAGTTGCAGCAGTACGCGGTTTCCCACTCGAGGCGATCTTTCGACTTGTAGCGCTCGTGGCTGCCGGAGGTCGAGTGCCCCTGTGGCTGCGTCACCTCGACCACGTGGACGATCGCCGGTACGTGCTCCATCCGGACGATCGACGCCGCGTTGAGATACGTCTCGCAGAGCGCCGGGTAGTCCCACGCCTTCACGCGGTAGATGTCGTACCCTCGCGTGTCGCCTTTTCGCTGAAAGCCAGACAGCAGCTCCGAAAGGTCGCGCGTGTGCTGGAACTCGTTCGGGACCGAGATGCCGTAGCCGTCGTCCCAGATCGAGAGAAGCACCGGCGCCTGCAGCACGCCGATGGCGTTGACCGACTCCCAGAACATCCCCTCGGCGCAGCTCGCGTTGCCGATCGTCCCGAAGGCGACCTCGTCCCCTTCGTGCGAGAACGAGGTCATGTGCTTCAGCTCCGCGAGCTCGCGGTAGAGGCGCGAGGCGTAACCGAGGCCGACGAGTCGCGGCATCTGCGACGCGGTCGGCGAAAGATCGGCGGACGAATTCGGCGAGTCCGCGATGTTCTTCCAGCTGCCGTCCGGGTTGAGCATGCGCGTGCCGAAGTGGCAGTTCATCGACCGGCCGGCCGACGAGGGGTCGTGCTCCTCGTCGGGATTGGCGTAGAGCTGCGCGAAGAACTCCTCGAGCGTCACCATCCCCTTGGCGAACATGAAGGTCTGGTCGCGGTAGTAGCCGGAGCGGAAATCGCCATTCTTGAAGGCGCGCGCCATGGCGAGCTGGGCGACTTCCTTGCCATCACCGAAGATCCCGAACTTGGCCTTTCCGGTCAGCACTTCGCGCCGGCCGATCAGGCTCGCCTGGCGACTCCGGTAGGCGAGTCGGTAGTCCGCGAGGATGCTCTCGCGCGTGAACTGCTCGCTCGTCGGGGGGTGGCTGACATCGGTCATCGACACGTATCCTCTCCAACCTCGGGTTGAGAATGTTCAATTATCACAGAATTTGCGGAGAGGCGAGACGGCCCTCTGCATCTTCTCGTTGCGCCATCCCACTTTCATGCCCGTCCCCTCTCGCTTCCGTCGCCCTCGCCGTAGCCGCCGGCGCAGCCGGCGACAACTCCGACGACCCCGTCTGCGCCAATCCTCGATACAATCGAGTTCCGACAGATACGGCGTGTCACGAAATCAATGAACTGGCTGCTCCAGATTCAGGCCTCGCACGAAGTCGCCTACTCGGTCACGGTGCTTTCCCTGGTCGCTATCCTCGGGCTCGCCATCGGCAACATCAGGATTCGGGGCATCTCGCTCGGCGTCGCCGGCGTCCTCTTCGCCGGTATCCTCTTCGGCCACCTCGGACTTCGCCTCGATGAGTCGATCCTCGAATTCATCCGCGAGTTCGGCCTGATCCTCTTCGTCTACACGATCGGCACCCAGGTCGGGCGCGGCTTCTTCGCGTCGCTTCGCGAACAGGGGCTGCCGATGAACCTCCTCGCGGCGGGCATCATTCTGATGGGCGGCGCGACCGCGATCGCGTGTGGGCTCCTGTTCGACATTCCGATGCCGGCGATTCTCGGCGTGATGGCGGGGGCGACGACGAACACGCCCTCACTGGGTGCGATGCAGGACACGCTCCGCTCGATCCCCGGAATGTCCCCCGATCTGCTCGCGATGCCGGGCCTCGGTTACGCGGTCGCCTATCCGGGCGCCATCGCGGGACTGATCTTCGCGATGATTCTTCTTCGGATGATCTTCCGCATCGATCTCGAAAAGGAGCGCGAAGAGCGCGAGCGCAGGCAGGCCGAGGCGTCGAAGCCTCCCGAGCGCGCGAGCATCCGGGTCGAGAACGAGAATCTCGTCGGCCTCAAGCTCGCGAGCATTCCCGGCATGGCCGAGCTCGAGATCACGATCACCCGGATGCGGCCTGTCGGCTTGACGGAGGTCGTGCTCGCGAAGGACGAGATGATTCTCGCGAAGGGAGACGTCATCCTGGCCGTCGGCACGCGCGCGAGCCTCGAGCGCTTCGAGCTGATCGTCGGGTCGGAGATCGAAGAGGATCTACGCCAGATGCCGAGCTCCGTCTCGAACCGCCGCGTCGTCGTGACGCATCGCGACGTGCTTGGGAAGACTCTCACCGAGCTGGCCCTGCGACAGAAGTACGGCGTGACCGTCACGCGCGTCACGCGCGCCGACCTCGAGATGACGGCGGTCCCGAACCTTCAACTCCAGTTCGGCGACATGCTCAACCTCGTCGGCCGTGAAGAGGACGTCGCCCGGACCGCCGACCTGCTCGGCAACTCGGCCCGCGCGCTCAATCAAACCAACATTCTTGCCATCTTCGTCGGCATCGCCCTCGGCGTCTTCGTCGGCCTGCTTCCGATCGAGATCTCGGGACTTCCCGTGCCTCTCAGGCTCGGGCTCGCAGGGGGGCCGCTCATCGTAGCGATTCTGATCAGCCGCCTCGGACGAATCGGTCCGATCATCTGGCACATGCCGCTCAACGCGAACATCGCGCTTCGAGAGCTCGGCCTCACTCTCTTTCTGGCCTGCGTCGGCCTGAAGTCGGGCGAGAAGTTTCTGGAGACGCTGTCGAAAGGCGACGGCTTTCTCTGGATGGCGTGCGGCCTCGCGGTGACGCTCGTCCCGGTGCTCGTCGGCGGCATCATCGGCCGGCTCGTGCTGAAGCTCGATTTCGCAAGCCTTTCCGGCATTCTTGCCGGGAGCAACACCGATCCTCCGGCCCTCGCCTTCGCGACCGACCTGAACAAGTCGGACTCACCGAACGTCTCGTACGCCACCGTCTACCCGATGACGCTGCTGCTACGCATCCTCACCGCGCAGGTGCTGACGATCGTGTTCTGTGTGGCGTAGGAACGATGTGGAGCAGGCACTCCTGCCTACGCTAATCGATGTGGAGCAGGCACTCCTGCCTGCTCACGGCGCGAAGCGCCGCCTCGTAGCCGAGCATTCCGATGCTCGGCCTTTCCGTCATCGCCAGGCACGAACGGCACTTCGGAATGTACCGCTACAAGTCGCCTTCGGCGACGCGCAGGCAGGAGTGCCTGCGCCACATCGGCAGCCTAACCTTCGCCCGCGACATCCATCGCCACTGTCTTCGCGCCCATCAGCCCAAGCCGAGGATTCGAGATCACGGCCACCGGCATCTCCATGAGGAGCCCGTGCATCCGCCCCTTGTCGGCGTAGGCCTCCAGGAAGCGCCCGTCGCGGAACCACTGCAGGTTTTTTGCCGCGATCCCCCCGGCAACGAAAACACCGCCGCGAGGAAGTGTCTTGAGCGCCAGGTTCCCCGCTTCCGCCCCGTAGACATCGACGAAGATCTCCACGGTCTTTTTCGCGACCTCGGAGCCCTGCGCCGCGAGCTCCGCGACCTGTCCCGCGACGTGTCCGCGGCCGCTGTCGACGCCGACTTCCTCGGGGCTCACGTGGTAGACGCACTCGCAGAGAAAGGTGAAGATGTTGACGATCCCGGGGCCCGAGAGAACGCGCTCGTAGCTGACGTGCCCGTGTTTCTCGGCGAGAAACCGGAGCAGTTGCGACTGCAAATCGTTCCGCGGGGCGAAGCTCGCATGCCCTCCCTCCGAAGCGATCACGTGAACGCCACCTTGCGGGGAGCGGACGAGCGTGGCCTGTCCCAACCCCGTCCCTGCGCCGAGAACCGCTGCCACGCCGTCCGGGTCGCGCGGCCGCGGGTTCAGGCTGAGAAGGTCGTGCTCCTCGACGACGCCGACTCCCGTCGCCACCGTGTAGAAGTCGTTGACCAGCTTCACTCGGACGATCCCGAGCTCCTGCTCGAGCTCCTCCGCACTGATCGACCAGCCGAGGTTCGTCATCAGCGCGTGCCGGTCGTCGGCCGGTCCCGCGATCGCGAAGCAAGCGGCGTCGACCGGAGCGTCTCCGTCACGCATGAACGCGCGAACGAGCTCCGTAAAGGTCTCGAACCCCGCGCTCTCGAATCGATCCTCGCGCAGAGTCCGCGACTGAGACTCGGAAATCTCGAAAAGCTCGAGTAGCGTCTTCGTACCACCCACATCCGCGGCGATCAGTTTCATCGGTTCAGACAGGCTCCCCCGGGTATGCGTCCCGGTCCACGAACCACCAGGCATTCTCCCCGCCGCGCATCGCGTCGGCAACAGGATAGTGCACGCCGCCCCGAAGCTCCGTCAGGATCGCCTTCTTCTTCGCGCCGTTGGCGATGACGACGCGCATCTCCGCCGCGCGCAGCACCGGCATCGTCAGCGTGACGCGCCAGCTCTTCATCTTCTCGACCCACACTTCCTTCGCGATCCGGTCCTCGACCCCGAGCACGTCGGTGCCGGGAAAAAGCGACGCGGTGTGCCCATCCTCGCCCACCCCGAGCAGCACGACGTCGAGCCGCTCGATCTTCAGGGCGCGCCATCGATCCTCGAAATCGGATGCGATCTTCGCGGGATCCTCGAGCTCGGTTCGGAACCGCAGAAACTCGTGATCCTCGGGCAGCCCGTCCGCAAAGAGCGACCGCGAGACCATTCGCGAATTCGACATCGCGTCGTCGGGCGGCACGCATCGCTCGTCGCCCAACACCCAGACCACCTTGCGCTTCGAAAGCCGCTCGAGGGCGTCGCCCACGCCGAGGCGCTTGTAGACGACCTCCGGCGTCGAACCGCCCGACAGTGAGATCACGGTGCGCTCGCGCGCCTCCGCGATTCCGACGATCGTCGACACCACTCCCGAGACGACATCGTCGACCGATTCGAAGACCCTGAAGTTCATTGCGCCACCTTTCTTGCGAGCGCCACCGCCACGGGAATCACCCGCGCCAGCAGCGGATCGTCCTGCGCGCCGAGCTGCCGCACCAGCAATTGATCGAGCGACCATTCTGAGAAGTGTGTGATTGTCTCACCAGACTCGACAGCCGGCCTGAGGAATGCGCGGAGCGCGCCGTCGACGTCGCGCCGCTCGATGACCGCGCTGCGGTCGTCGTCGAATCGAATCTCGATCGACTGAATCCGCCTGCGCCCCGTCGCGGCGACCTCGATCCGCTCGATCTCCCACTCCACGGTCCAGCCGTCGCCGCGGACCGTTCCGTCGGATCCGACCGCGTACCCCGCCTGGCGGAAGAGCCAGCCGAGGTAGAGGAGCGAGCCGGTCACGTTGGCGAAGCGCCCGTCTGGCGACGCGCACTTCACGCGCACTCCGCGAATCCGTCCGAGCCGCTTCCGCATGCCCGCGTGGTCGAAACAGCTCGCCGTCGCCGTGCGCCACTCCTCGATGCGCGTCCAGTTCAGGTCGGCCGGGGCCGTCGAGGTCGTCCTCGCGAGGCTGTCGAGCATCTCGAAGTGCTCGGCGCGCGAGAACTCGGACGAGTCGACGATCAGCCGGTCGACGGCGGCGAGCAGCGCGTTCGTGTAGCTCGGCTCGGTCGGGAGGTCGCCGATCGCCCAGGCGAGCACGGGCACGTTAGGCAGCAGCAGCGCCTCGACGAGCGGCGGGATGCGCCCGACGCGGTCGCCGCCGGCGACGATCGAGATCTCCTCGGAGCAGAGCTGTTTCCCCCTGCCGAGAACGTGGCAATTCGCGCTGATCCAGGCCGAGATCGAAGGCTCCGCTTCGGGTTTCGCGCAGATTAGGATCGTCCGCTGCGGAACGCGGCTGCTGGCCTTCGCCAGCACCTCCTCGGCGCGCGACTTGTCTTCGTCGTTCATCGCGTGCGCGATCACGTTCCAGAGAGCGGCGCGCGTGAGCGCCTCCTCCCCTTCCCCCTGGCCGCGCCAGAGCTCCGCGAGCGTCTTCTCGATCGAGGAGAAGTCGACTTCGACATCGCGTCCGGCCAGCGCGTCCTGTGCGGTCGTCACGGCCTGTGCCACCTGCGGCCCTCGCTCTCGAGGAGCATGCCCGCTTCCGCCGGCCCCCACGAACCCGCCGGATAACTGCACGGATCCTCGGCCGACTTCGCCCACGACGCGAGCACCGGATCGAGCCATTCCCAGGCCGTCTCCACCTCGTCGCGGCGCGCGAAGAGCGTTCCGTCGCCTAACATCGTGTCGAGAAGCAGCCGTTCGTACGCCTCGGGCGGCTCCGCGCCAAACGACGTCGCGTAGCGGAACTCCATCGTCACCGGGTGCGTGCGAAGCGTCGGGCCGGGGATCTTCGAGTCGAAACGGAGCGAGATTCCCTCGTCGGGCTGGATACGGATTCCGAGGACGTTCGATCCCATCTCCACGTGGCTCGACTTGCGGAACAGCATGTGCGGCGCCTGGCGGAAGTGAATTGCGATGTAGGTGACCCGCTTCGGCATCCGCTTGCCGGCGCGGAGGTAGAACGGGACGCCCGCCCAGCGCCAGTTGTCGATGAAGACCTTCATCGCGGCGTACGTCTCCGTCTTCGACTGCGGGTCGACGCTCGGCTCCTGCCTGTACGAGGGAACCGCGTTGCCGAGTATCGAACCTTCTCCGTATTGGCCGCGGAGCGCGACGTCGGAGAGACGGTCGAGCGGAAACTCGCGCAGCGCGTTGAGCACCTTCACCTTCTCGTCGCGCACCGCGTTCGCCTCGAACATGCTCGGCGGCTCCATCGCGACGAGGCAGAGAAGCTGCAGCAGGTGATTCTGGATGATGTCGCGGACGATGCCCGACGAGTCGAAGTAGCCGCCGCGCCCTTCGACCCCGACTGTTTCCGCCACCGTGAGCTGAACGTGATCGATGTATTGCCGGTTCCAGAACGGCTCGAAGAAGCTGTTCGCGAAACGCAGTACGAGAATGTTCTGGACCGTCTCCTTGCCGAGGTAGTGGTCGATGCGAAAGACCTGGCGCTCGCGGAACGTGCTCACGGCGACCCGGTTCAGCTCGCGCGCGGACGACAGGTCGTGGCCGAAAGGCTTCTCGATGATGACTCGCGTGAACGGGCCGCCGAGCTCGGGGTCGGTGACCATCCCGTTCGATCCGAGGTTCTGGCAGACGATGGGGAAATAGTTCGGCGCCACCGACAGGTAATAGATCCGCCGACCGCCGGTGCCGTGCGTCCGGTCGAATCCCTCCAGCCGCTCCTTGAGGCGCTTATACGCCTCTGCATCGTCGAAGTTCCCCTGAACGTAGAAGAGGTTCTTGGCGAAGTTCTCCCACACCGCGTCTTCGACCGGACGTTTGCGCGCGAACGTGTCGCATCCTTCGCGCATCTTCGCCCGAAACTCGTCGTCGGACATTTCCTGCCGGGCAAGGCCGACGATGACCTGGCCGGCGGGCAACAGCCCGTCGTGCGCGAGCGAGTAGAGCGCGGGAAGGAGCTTGCGATTCGTCAGGTCGCCTGACGCACCGAAGATCACCATGACCGACGAGTCGGGCATCCTCTCCTGATCGAGCCCTTCGCGAAGGGGATTCACCAGCGTCGTCGGGTCTTCAACTGCCGTCATGGAACCTCACAGGATGCGCGCGCGACGCGAAGGCTCGGCGACTCGGGCACAGGGTCGGTTTGTCGTGTGTCCAGAGATTCTAGCCCGAAGGGAGGCATCGAAGAACCACTTCACGCGGAGTTGGCCGTGGATCACTGGCACCCGCGCTCCGCATCGATCGGGATCCGTCGTCGTCGCGTAGCGACGG
>JBPPMG010000432.1:0-12849 GCA_051305935.1 Thermoanaerobaculia bacterium | reverse complement strand
CCCCGGCACGCGTGTCGATCGCGAGTTACGGCAGCAATGACGAAGTCATTCGCGTCGAGTCGGCGGCCGAGTCGTTCATCGCGACGAACGAGCCCGCGCTCGCCGGATGGCGGCTCGAGCGGGACGGCGAGGCGTGGCCGCTCCTGAGGGTGAACGGGATCTTCCTCGGATGGCGCGTGCCCGCGGGCGGAGGAACCTTCACGTTGCGCTATCGCCCCCCCGGAGTCGCGGCAGGCGTCGCGCTCTCGCTGATTGGACTGCTCGGACTCGTGACGCTGCTCGCACGATGGCGCCCGCGAGAAGAAGCTGCGGACGCAGCGCAGGGCAACGGGAATCGCGACGCCACTATCTAGCCGAGATCTCACCTTCCGCGCCGCCGTTGACGTACCTGGCAAGCCGGTCGGCGTCGATCCTGAGCTCGGTCAGAATCGACTCCTCGCCGTCGATCACGAACATCATCATCGAGATCTCGCGCGAGCCCGACGGCTTCGCGTAGATCACTCCCTGCTCGCCGGAGCGATGGTCGGAGAAGCGCACGACGGCCTGCCACTCAGGACCGAGGGACGAGCGCATGATCGCGGCCGCGTCGAACGACGTGCGTGCCGAGGAGCTGTCGAACATGACGACTCGAATGTCGTGCACACCCTCGGGGTCGATGGCGCGCGTCAGGATCCGCGCAAGCCACATCCCCGGGACGTGGACGCGGTTCATCCCGCTCTTCGTTTCGATGCCGCGCGCCACGTCGTTGAACTCCGCGAGCGCGGGCAGCGAGGTGAGCAGGGCAAACGCGAGGGCCACGACTCGTCTGCGGATCACTGGCGTGCTCCCGTCTTCGCATCCTGCTTCGCCTCCGCGGGGATCGCGGGAATGCCGAACTGATTCTCGAGCCTGCTGAGCTTGTCGAGGTCGATCTCGCCGACCAGGTTCACCACGGTCAGTTCGTTAGGCTCCGCGGAGAGAATGACGAGTCCCGCGACGCGGTCGTTCTTCGAGCGGACCCAGACCTCGATGTCCTCGCCCTCGCGCGATTTCGACGTGATGATCCGGCTCCAGCCGGCCCCGAGCTGCGATCGGACGCGGTCGACGTCACTCTTCGAGTAGCTGCCTTTCCCGTCGAACGTGAAGCTCCGGACATAGATGCCGGAAAGGCCGCCGACGAGCTGCGCCACTTCCTTGTCGTCGGGATCCTCGGCGAGGAACTTCAAGGCGAGGCGGAGCATCTGCCCGTCGAGAGTCACGTCGACGGTCTCTGCGGCAATCGCGCTGAAGTCGAGAAACGAGAGGTCGATCTTCGACTCCTGTGCCCGCAGCGGCAGGGCGAGGCAGGCGAGGAAGAATGCGAGCAGCGGCAGGATGCTAATTCTGGATCGTTCGTTCTTCATGGACGTTTTCCTTCGATGTCGTGACTGAGTCGGTTCTGCGGACGCGGTCTCTGGCCACGTTCGCCTTTTCGCTCGCGATCCGGATCGCGACGAGTGCCAGTTGTTTGGCGGCTTCGCCTTGCGCGCGCTCGAAGCGTTCCTCGCGCTCATGCCGAAGCCAGAGGCCGGACGAGATGACGAGCGTCAGTCCGGCTGCGATCGCTCCCCGCCACGCCCGGCGGCGCCAGAGCGAGACGCGCGCGGCAGGAGAGCCGTCGATGCGTTCGAGAACGCGCGTGGAGAATCCGTGTGGGGCCGGCCTCCGCCGCAGCGCGAGTCCGAGTTCGTCGTCGAGTTTCATGGTGATGTCTCCTTCTCCGCGTCGCCGAGCTCGGCACGGAGTGTCGCAAGCGCGCGCCGCAGGTGGCTCTTGACCGTGTTCAGCGGCAACTCGAGCACCTCGGCGATCTCGCGCGGGTCGAGGTCCTCCTGGTAGCGGAGCGTCACGGCGACGCGCTGCGCTGCCGGAAGTGTCGCGACCAGGTAGCGAAGCCGGCTCCGGAGGATCGGATCGGACTCTTCAGGGCTGGCACCGGGCAGCTCGGCTTGCTCGAGCGGCACCGGAAGGAACTGGCGGCGACGGAGCAGGTCGATGCAGCGGTTGCTGGTCACGCGGCGCAGCCAGAAGACGAGATGCTCGGCCGACTCGATCGTCCCGAGGTTCCTGTAGAGCTGCAGAAAGACTTCCTGAGCGAGCTCTTCCGTCAGCTGGCTGTCGCGCAGGACATGCCAGGCGATCGAAAACACCATCGATTCGTGCTCGCGCACCAGCTCGGCAAACGCCGCGTGGTCTCCCGACGTCGCGCGGGCCAGCGGGTCGATCGAAACGGAGACGAGGGGTGTCACGGTCATTCGTACCGTAATACGCGGCGGGCCGGAAATCGAACGCGGGCACCCGAAATAATTCTGTCGGGCAAGAGAAGGGCCGCACACGCGTGCGGCCCGGAATCGACGAAAGACTTTGCGGAGGCGCGGGTCAGCGCGTGGCGCGCGGCGCTTCGGCCGGAGTGGCCTCGGCGAGACCGACGAGCTTGGCCAGCTCGTTGATTGCCGGATTGCCGTGGAACTGGCCGTCGATCTCGAACGTCGGGACGCGGCGCTTGCCGTCGTTCGCGTTCATCACGGTCTGCATCGCGGCTTCGTTCTTCTCGATGTCGACTTCTTCGTAGCGGACGCCGTTCCGGTCGAGGAAGCTCTTTGCCCGGAAGCAGTCGCCAGACCAGGTGGTGGTGAAAATGCGGATCGGCTTACCCTTCATCCCACTCTCCTCAGTACGTCCAGATGCCCTTGGAACGCGCCGCGAGGCTGGTTCCATTTCAAGGGTAGTGGCTGTTACAGTCCCGTGACAGCGCACGTTTGGAGAAGATGGGTAAAAAGCGTGTAAATGTCGCCGGATCAGCGATTTGACTGAATGGCGATTCAGTTTCTCCGTGCGAGCGTGCGCCACAGAAACACGATGCCGATCACGACCAGAACGCCACCCCAGACGAGCTGCATCGGCCAGCGTCCGGCGCCCCAGCCCGAGAGTGCGATGCCGGCCGCGATCGCCCCGGAGGCGAACAAAGCGAGGCTCTTCTCCCGCTGTACTGCCCATCCTGCGAGCAACGAGGCGCCGAGGATCATGGGAAGCGCCGGCCACCATTCGCCGACCTGCCTGACCTGTGCCGAGCCTTCGGTGAAGGTGTAGAAGAACCACCCGAAGCCGACCGCCGAGACCCCGATCGCCAGCGAGATCGCCCGGCGGCTGACGAGCGCGAAGTCTGCGAACGAAGCGATCCCGCCGAGCAGCACGATCGACGGCCAGTGGACCTTCATGTCCGGCACCGGCAGACCGAGCGAGTCGAGCAGCAGCCAGAGACCGACGAAGATCGCGACGACTGCCGCCGAAAGCAGGCGGCGAGACCAGGGAGGAGCCACGGGCTGGGCGGCGGATGAGGTGTCAGGTGGGGTCATGAGCGTTTCTCCGGAGCCCATTCTGCATCACGCGACGTCCCACGCAACTCGTGCGTCGGGCCACCGCAGACCGAGACTTTGGAAGCATCACACGCTCTCCAGCGCAATTGGACTAGGGTGCAAGGTCAGATGACATCTCACGTGGTCAAATCTTCGCTCCTCGCGGTTCTCCTCGTCGTCAACCTCTCCGGCGAGGAGCGGGCCCGCGATCGCGAGCGGACAGTCAACGAGTTGACGCGGGCAACCGAGCAGGCCCCGTTGCGAATCGAAGAGCTCGACGCACTTTCCCCCGAGGCCGTCCAGGGTCCTGCGCTGGGCGATCAGAGTCGCGCGTCCCTCGCTGGCGATGAGGGCGGTATCGTGGCCGTTTGGAGCGATGCTCGCGGCGTTTGCGCCGCTCGCATCCATGCGGGTGGCGACCTCCTCGATCCGGTTGCTCGTGTCCTCGGGCGAGGAAGCGAACCGCGAGTCGCCTGGAACGGCGAAACGTACCTGGTGGTCTGGTTCGCGGTGGAATCGAATCCTCGAATCGAAGGCGTTCTGCTCGACAGCGAGCTCCGCGTTCTTCAGCACGTAGCGATCGCGATGGAAGAGGTGCAGTACTCCTGGCAGGCGCGCAATCTGCGGGTCGAATCGAACGGCAGTGGGTTCCTGGTTGTGAGACGCGAAGCGCACGGGTCCGACCCCGAGGCGATTTACCTGAACATCGTCAGTGGTGAAGGTGTGGTTGCGGAGCGTCGGGAGCTCGCCACGACAGTCGCGGTGGCAATCGACGTCACGAGTGACGGAAGCGACTACTACGTGTCGTGGACGACGGAGGTCGAACGAACCGTAGAGGTCGCGCGAGCCAGAGGCACTGATGGCGTCCGGCTCTGGAGGAAGATCATCACGAGATCGGGGATAACCCCGACTGACGTGGCGATCGCCTGGACCGGCGAGGTGCTGAACCTCGTCTGGATCGAAAGCACCTACGTGTACGGACAAGGCAAACTTCTCGCAGCTCGGACGGGAACCGGACTCGACGGGGGCGTGCCGCTGGCGCCCCCGCTCGTGCTGAATGACTTCTACAACGCGCGTGAACCCGAGATCGTGTCGAACCAGGGCGGGGTCGAAATGGTCATCTGGTCAGGTGCCGCTTCCGCAAGCCAGCCGACCGATCTATGGGCCGTCTTTCTGAATCGCGGGAAACCGGTCGCGCCGCCTGCACCGTTGAGCGTCGCGCCGTTCGCCCAGAGCGATGGACGTGCGATCTGGGATGGCTCGCACTTCGTCATTACGTGGAGAGACGGACGGCTGGACGAAGACAAGTCGCACGACCTGCGGTACGCGCTCGTGGAGCATCCGAGCCTCGCGATCGACCTTGACGATCGAGTGCTCGCGACGACCGCGAGGTCACAAACTGCCGCGGCACTGGCTGGAGGACGATCGACGTTTCTCGCGCTCTGGGAGGAGTCGACATCTGACCTGGACCGCAAGATCGTCGCGACGCTGCTCGACGCGAATGGAAATCCATGGAAGACGTTCGACGTCTCTCCCTCGGGCGGCGACCAGACGACCGCGAGTGTGTCGTTTCGCGGCGGTCACTATCTCGTGGTGTGGGCCGAGCAAACGGCAATCGATCGCTGGGCAATTTTCGGACGGCGTTTTGACGAGGGCGGGGTCGCCGTCGACGCGAGCCCACTCGAGTTTGACGAATCATGCTGTCGTCCGGACAGCACGGCGGTCGCTGCGAGACGGGAGCACTGGCTCGTGCTCTGGTTGGTTCAGAAGGGCCGGTATGATGAACTCCAGGCCTTCGGGAGCTTTGTGGCAGATGCGAACCCGGTTCCGCTGAGTGACGGAAAACCGCTGTCTCTCTCCGAACACTTTGACTGGCAGCATCAGCTCGCCGCGGCCTCGGATGGAGAAGGCTTCCTCGTGGCCTGGCAGGAAGGCCGCAGCTGGGCGGGCTGTCAGGTCACCTGCCCGCCGCCCCACTTCGCCATCAGGACTCTTCGCGTAGACGGCGATGGCACAGTCGGCCAGAGTGTCGAAGTTGCGCGTGGGTTGCAGGTCAGTCCGTCGCTCGCGTGGAACGGAAGCGAGTATTTGCTCGTCTGGCTCGACCAGCGAAACACGTGGACCGAATTGACGGGCGCACGGATTCGCGACGGGATCGCGGGTCCGGCGTTTCTTGTCGAACGCGGCACGACTTACCAGCTTCGCCCCCGCGTGGTGGCGACCGTCGGAGCGTGGCTCGTCGTCTGGGAGACGATCGCCGGCTACCCGGAGGATTGCCCCGATTCGTGCCAGTGGGCCGCATTCGGGAAGCTGCTGCCTTTCGACGGCGGGACGCCCGGCGAAGCGACGCGCCTTTTCCCCGAAGATTCCCTGCAGGCATACACCGCCGTGGCTGTATTGCCTAACTTCAGTCCGATGATGATTCTTTCGCGAGACATCCAGGACGAACCGTACGGCGCGCTGCGGGTCTTCTCCGGGCGTCTCGGCGACGCGGTTCGCCGTCGTCCGGCCAGACGCTGAATACGTGGTCCGAAACGCGCAGGGGCACGGCATGCCGTGCCCCTGCACACTCATCGCCCTACTTCTTCTCGTTCAGCAGCTTCTCCATCTCATCCATCACGCGGTTCATCTTCTTCACGGTGAAGTCGAGCGGCTCGGAGGTCGTCATGTCGACGCCGGCGTCCTTGAGCAGCTCGATCGGGTACTTCGATCCGCCGGCGGCGAGGAAGTCGCGGTAGCGCTTCGTCGCGGCCTTGTCGCCCGCGAGCACCTTCTCGCTGAGCGCGGCCGACGCGGTGAACGACGTCGCGTACTGATAGACGTAGTAGCCGCGGTAGAAGTGGGGGATGTAGGCCCATTCGTGCTGGATCACGTCGTCGACGACACAGACGCCCTTGTCGTGGCCGTAGTACTTCCGGACGATGTCGAGGTAGAGCTTGTCGAGCGCGTCGCCCGTGAGCGGCTGGCCCTTCTCCGCCATCTCGTGCATCCGGAGCTCGAACTCCGCGAACTGCGTCTGGCGGAAGACCGTGCCCTTGATGCCCTCGAGATAGTTGCCGAGGATCACGAGCTTGGTGTCGCGGTCCTTCACGTTCTTGAGCATGTAGTCGACGAGGAGCGCCTCGTTGAAGGTCGACGCGACCTCGGCGACGAACGTCGGGTATCCGGCGTTGACGAACGGCTGCGTCTTGTTCGAGTAGTAGCTCTGCATCGTGTGGCCGAGCTCGTGTGTGAGCGTCGACATGTCGTCGTACTTGTCGTTGTAGTTGAGGAGCATGAACGGATGGACGTCGTACGCTCCGCCGTTCGAGTAGGCGCCGGAGCGCTTGCCCTCGGTCGGGTAGAGGTCGATCCAGCGCTCGTCGAGCGCCTTGTCGACGACGGCGACGTAGTCGGCGCCGAGCGGCGCCATCGACGCGGTGATGTGCTTGCGCGCGACCTCGATCGGGTACTTGTCATTGACCGAGCCGACGAGCGGTGCGTAGAGGTCGTAGTAGTGGAGCTGTTCGACGCCGAGCATCCGCGCGCGAAGCTTGAGGTAGCGATGGAACGAGTCGAGGTTCTTGTTCACGCCGTCGAGCAGCGCCGAGTAGACGGCCGTCGGTATGTTAGGCCCGTCAGACGCGGCCTCGAGGGTCGTTCCGTACTTCTGCGCCTTCATGTAGAAGAGGTCGTTCTGCACCTGCGCGTTGAGAAGCGCGCCGAAGGTTCCCTTGTAGCGGCCGATCTCGCCGAAGAAGACTTCGAAGACGAGCTGGCGGTCGGCGCGGTTCGCGCTTGCGCGGTGAACGCCGAACGCGGACTGGTTGAGAGTGACTTCGGTTCCGTCAGCGAGTTTGGCCGACGGGTACGGGAAGTCGGCATTCGCGAAGATGTTGCGCGCGCTGCCGGCTCCTCCGGTTGCGAGCCCCGCGTCGGCGATGATCTTCTCCTCGCCCGGCGTGCCGGTGTGCTCCTTGCGGCGGACGATGTCATTGAGCGTGATCCTGTAGATCTCGAGCTTCGGCTCGGCCTTGAGGAATCCGTCGACCTTTTCCTTGCCGAGCGCGAGAACCTCGGGCTGCATCCACGAGGTCGCGGCGCTGAACCCGGTGGCCAGCGTGTTCATCTCCTGGCGCATCCCCTCGTACTTCGCGTCGCGTGTGTCGGTGTCGGCGTTCATCGAGGCATAAACGTAGAGCCGGTAGAGCTCCTTCTGTGCCGCGGTGATCGCCTCGGCCGCTTCGAGCATCTTCGCGGGCGACTGGCCGAGCGTGCCCTGATAGGCGGCAAGGCTCGGGATCTTCTTCGCGAACTTGTCCTTTTCTGCGCGCCAGGCGTCGTCACTGGCGTAGATGTCGGAGAGCTTCCACTTGTAGGTGTCGGCGATTTTCGACCGGTCGCGCTCCTGGGCGGTCGCGGTGACGGCGAACGCCGTCGTAACGGCGAGCAACAAGGCGATGGAACGGAGTTTCATTCAAATCCTCACTTTCAACGTCGATAGACGCGCCCATTCAAACAGAGCGCAAAGTTGTTCAGCACAACGATTTGGAAACATAAAGAAGGCTGAGAGCTCACTAACGTACAGCGCGCGGCAAATCGTCCAAAATTTCGTCACGTCTCCGGCGGAGCGCTCCTCGGTTCTCCAGCCACCAGCGCCGCGCCGCCGGCTCTCCCCACGTGCCGATTTCCGGGGCCAGCTCGTCGAGCCGCTCGATCACCTCCGTCGCCGACCGTGGCCGGGAATCGGGATACTTCGAAAGAAGCGACGCGACGAGCGATTCGAGCGCCGAGGCGATGGGATGTGATGTCGCGACGGCGAGCGAGGCCGGCTGTCTGTTCAGTGTCTTCTCGCGCGTCTCCTCGGCGCTTCCTCGAAAGACCTCGCGGCCGGAAAGAAGCGCGAACGCGACCGCGCCGAGCGAGTAGAGATCGGTGCGCGGCGTCGACACCGAAGGATCACGCAGTCGCTCGGGCGCCACGTAGACCGGCGTTCCCACCGCGAACCCCTCCGCGCTCACTTCTTCGCCTTCGCCAGTGACCAGATCCTTGGCAATGCCGAAGTCGAGGACCTTCACGAAGTCGTGAACGCCTCCGCGGACGGTGAGCATCACGTTCGCCGGTGTCAGGTCGCGGTGGATGAGCCCGATCTCGTGCGCCTCGGAGAGCGACGCGCAGATCTGGCGGAGGATCGCCACGGCCCGCGCCTGCGGGAGCGCGTCTTCGAGGAGGATCAGGTCGGCGAGGGTGATGCCGTCGATGAACTCCATCACGTGGTAGTGCGTGCCGTGCGGGCTGCGCCCGTAGTCGTAGACCTCGACCGTGTTCGGATGCGTGAGCTGGCAGGCGAGCCGCGCTTCGCGCTCGAACCGGGCGATGAGCTCCGGCCGGTGCTCGACGCCGCGGAGCAGTTTCACCGCGACCGGACGCTTGAGGATCACGCTGTGCGCCTTGTAGACGGTCCCGAACGCGCCCTCGCCGAGCTCCTCGTCGAAGATGTAGCGGCTCACCGCCCGCGCACGGATGACGAGTATCCGCAAGTAGACGCTGCGGAAGGCGAAGAAGATCAGCAGCGCTACGAGGATGACGACGAGGCCGTAGAGCACCCAGAGCACGTGGTCGATCGCGTGAGGCGTCTGGCGGGACGCTTCACGGACCCAGCGGGACAGCAGGAGAAGAGCGGCGAGCGCCGGGAGCGCGACGAGCAGGATCTTCGGACCGAGCTTCCGTTTGAATCGGCGGCTCGGCCCGACGAGGGTCAGCGAGCGCCCATGGCTGTTCCTGGGGCGCGTCATGCGGGGGTTAAGTTATCACGGGGAGAAAGGCAGGCCAGAGGCCAAAGGCCAAAGGCCAGAGCAGGCTGATGGCTCGTGGAACCGTCCGTCGCGTCCACCTGCGCTCGCACCACGCGAGAGTTCACAAGGAACGGACTCCCTCCCTCCTGCCTGCTTTGGCCTTTGACCTTTGGCCTCTGGCCTGCCTCTCAACACCGTCCGCTGATCCCCAGGTACTCCCGCGTCTCCTCGCGCGTCGGCTGGCAGAAGACGTCGGCGCAGAAGCCGGCTTCCATCAGCTCGCCGCGGCCGTCGACCGCGCAGATGCAGGCGATCCAGTCGGCGAGGCGGCGGGCCTGCTCGAGGTGATGCGTCACGAGCACGATCGTCTTCTTTCCGCGAAGCGCCGCGGCGGTCTCCTCGATCGCCTCGGTGGAGCGCGGATCGAGCGACGAGGTCGGCTCGTCCATCAGGATGACGTCAGGGTCGCCTGCGAGCGCCCGCGCGATGGCGAGCCGCTGTTGCTGGCCGACCGAGAGCGCGAGCGCCGGAGCGCGCAGCCTGTCGCTCACCTCATCCCACAGCCCCGCGTCGCGAAGACAGCGCTCGGCGAGCTCAGCTTCGTCTCTCCGAGTCACCAGGCCGAGCTTACGCGCCGCGAAGACGACGTTCTTCACGATCGATCCCGGGAAGGTCACCGGCTGTTGGAAGACGATGCCGACACGGCGGCGGAGCTCGTCGGGATCGACCGCGCTCGCGCGCACGTCGCTGCCCGCGAAGCGGACCGTCCCCGCGACGTCGAGCGACGGAGAGAGATCGACGAGGCGGTTCAGGCAGCGGAGCAGCGTCGACTTGCCGGCGCCCGACGGGCCGATGATGCCGGTGATCTGCCCGGCGGGGATGTCGAGGTTCACGTCGTGCAGGATCGTCCGCGCGCCGCAGCGCACGGTCAGGCCGCGCACCTCGAAAGCAGCGGCGGTGTCGCGGTCAAACACGTTTGGCCTCCTCGTGAATCCGCAGCCGGAGCGGCAGCGCGGCGATCGCCAGACCGAAGACGAGTGCGAGCAGCACGGCGGCCGCGCCCCACGCTTTTTCGAGAGCCGCGGGGTCGAAGCTGTCCTGGGCCAGGACGAAGATGTGGTACGGCAGCGCGAGCACGGGAGAATCGACGACCCCCTTCGGGATCGTCGCGCCGGAGAAGATGACGGCGGTGAACATGATCGGCGCAGTTTCGCCCGCGGCGCGGGCCAGGCCTAACAGCAGCCCGGTGACGAGGCCGGCGGCAGCCTGCGGGAGAAGCACCGCGGTCGAGATCATCGAGCGGCGCAGGCCGAGTCCGGTAGCGGCTTCGATCGTCGGTGTCGGTATCGCGCGGAGCTTTTCGAGGAACGCGACGGCGACCGTGGGCACGATCATGAGCCCGAGCACGATGCCACCGGCGAGCCACGACTTCCGCCATCCGAGCGCGTTGGCGAAGAGCGCCAGGCCGGCGAGGCCGAAGACGATCGACGGCACCGCGTTGAGCGCGTGGAGCGTTGCCTCGATCCAGCGGCGGACACGCCCTTCGCCGAGGTAGCCGTGGCTCAGGAGCCCGATCGCGATCGAGATCGGCAGCGCGACGAGCGCGGCGCTCGCAACGAGAATCGCCGTTCCGGCGATGTGATAGAGAACGCCGCCGCCGGCGCCCGCGCCGCGCAGCTCCTCGACGAGGAACGCGAGGCTGATCGCGCCCGCGCCGCGCCAGATGACGATGCCCGCGACGGTGAAGAGCGCGCCGAGCGCGGCGACACCGAACGCGGCCATCGCCGCGGTGAAGAGCCGGTCGAGAAGCCGGCGCCGCGTCATCGTCCCACCGCCTTCGCGGCGCGCGCACGAAGCGCTTCCGCCGCGATCGTCACGACGAGCACGCTGCCGAAGAGAATCGCGGCGAGCGCCACGATCGCCGACGAGTGGAGCGGATCGCCGACCGCGATGTTCGTCTCCGCCCCGCCGAGCTTCGAGGTGATCGTCTGTCCCGCGTCGACGAGAGGCCGCCACGACGCGAGGTTCTCCGGGAACAGGTTGTCCGCACGGCCGACGACGAGAAAGACGGCGATCGTCTCGCCGAGCGCTCGGCCTAACGCAAGGAGAAGCGCGCCCGCGATGCTTGGGAGCGCCGGGGGAACGATGACGAAGAGCGTCGCCTCGGCGCGCGTCAGCCCCAGGCCGCGCGACGCCTCGCGAACCCGCGAAGGCACCGACTGCAGAGCGTCGTCCGTCAGGGTTGCGACGGTCGGCAGGATCATCACGGCGAGGAGGATTCCCGCGGTGAGCAGCGTGTCGCCCGAGAGCACATCGAGCCCGAGCCTCTCGAAGAGCGCGTAAAGCCAGTCGCGCAGGAAGAGCACGCCGAGAAGGCCGTAGACCACGGACGGCACGCCCGCGAGCAGCTCGACGAGCATCTTGACCGCGAGCCGCACCCGACGCGTGCAGATCTCCGACGCGAAGATCGCCGTGCCGATGCCGACGGGAGCCGCGAGGACGAGCGCGACGAGCGACACGACCGCGGTCCCGTAGAGCATCGCTGCGGCCCCAAACGACTCCTGCCGGTAGCCCCAGTCGTTGCCGGTGAGGAACGAGAGCCCTTCGTGGCGGAATGCGGCAATGCTTCCGACGGCGAGCCACGCCCCCAGCGCGACCAGGGCGACGAGCGCCACGGCGCTGCCGCAGAGGGCGGCGAGCCGGACGAAGTCGAATCTGCGCAGTCGGGTCATCTCATTTGGTCGATTCCGCGGCCTTACCTCGCTGCCGCGCCGCCGCTCCCGGTCGAGATCGGCAGATAGCCGTGCTTTCTCACGAGCGACTGCCCGCGCGGCGAGAGGACGAAGTCGAGAAACACCTTCGCGTCGCCTTTTGGCAGCCCGTCCGTGACGAAGAGGAGCGGTCGCGACATCGGGTACGAGTGATCGGCGATCGTTTGCGACGACGGGGCGATGACGCGGCCGTCGTCGAGCTTCGCGCCGAGCGCGTGAATGCGTGCGTCCCCTTCGGCCCACGCGAAGGAAAGCTGTGTGATCGCACCCTTCGTCGACGCGACCTTCGTCCGCCCCTCCTCGTTGCCGCCGACTTCGCGGTGTCTGACCGCGGGAGCGTTCTTCGTGTTGCCGTAAAGCCAGTGCGCGAAGACTTCCCACGTTCCGCGCCCCGGCTCCTTGTTGAAGAAGACGATGCGCCGGTCAGGGCCGCCGACCTGCTTCCAGTTCGTGACCGTTCCTTCGTAGATGTCTTTCGCCTGCTGGCGCGAGAGGGCCTTCACGCCCCCTTCCCAGACATCCTTCGAGACGACGAGAGCGACGGCATCCTGCCCGACGGACGTGGAGACGAAGTTCACCTTCGGGAACTTCTTCCGATCCTCGTCGGTGATCGGTTTGCTCGACATGCCGAGCTCGATCGAATGGTCGGCGACGCCGGAGATCCCGCCGGACGAGCCACCCTGCGTGTCGACCGTGATGGTCATCTTCTTCTCCGCGCGAAGGACCTCCGCCGCTTCGGTCGCGACGGGATTCACCGTCGTCGAGCCGTTGACGCGGAGGGTGGCGGCGAAGGCGAGAGGGGAGAGGAAGACCGAAAGTGCGATCGCGCCGATCGCACAGACAAATCTACCGTCAATGCGCAAATCGCTCGCGCGCGCGGACCCACGCCGCGAAGCGGCGAAGGATTGGTAGCCCCCGGCTCCAGCCGGG
>JBPPMG010000430.1:0-13776 GCA_051305935.1 Thermoanaerobaculia bacterium | reverse complement strand
GAAGATCCGGCTCTGCGCCCAGTCGTCGAAGATCGAGTAGACGACGGGGATCCCGAGGAGGGTCAGTACGAGCGCGAGCATCTGGCCGCCGATGATCACCGAGCCGATGGCGCGGTTCGTGCCCGCCCCGGTGCCGCTCGACAAGACGAGCGGTAGCATTCCAGCGACGAACGCGAACGTCGTCATCAGGATGGGGCGCAGCCGGTCGCGGTTCGCGTGGAGGATCGCCTCGAGCCGTTCCATCCCCTGTGCCCGCAGCTGGTTCGTGTGGTCGACCTGCAGGATGCCGTTCTTCTTCACGATGCCGAAGAGCACGAGGATTCCGAGCGACGAGAAGATGTTGATCGACTGGTTGAGCACCACGATCGACAGCAGCGCGAACGGAACCGTCATCGGCAGAGCCATGAGAATCGTGATCGGGTGGATCCAGCTCTCGAACTGTGCCGCGAGGATCAGGTACATGAAGATGATCGAGAGCGCGAACGCCAGCATGAAGCCCACTCCCGCCTTCTGCTGCTCGCGGGAGCGCCCCGTGAGGCCGTACGAGTACTCGGTCCCCATGTTCAACTTCTCCGCCTCGTCCTGCAGGGCGTCGATGACTGCCTGCGACGAGTAGCCGGGAAGCATGTTCGCCTGGATGAGAACCTGGCGGCGGCGGGAGATGCGGTTGACCTCGGCCGGGCCCGAGCCTTCCACGACGGTCACGACGTCGGCAAGCCGCACCGAGCCTCCGCTCGACGTCGGGATCTCGGCCTGCAGGAACCCTTCCGCGTCGCGGCGGTACTTCTCCTCGGCGCGCACGTGCACCTCGTACTGCTCGCCGTTCTCGTAGAAATCGCTGACCTTCTGCCCTCCAACGAGCAGATTCAGCGTCGACGCGACGTCCTGCACGCGGACTCCGAGGTCACCTGCCTTCTCGCGTTCGATGTGGACGCCGAGCTCCGGCTTGCCGACGATCAGGTTCGTGTCGACGTCGGCGACGCCGGGCTGAGCCTTGACCACCGCCACCAGCTTCGTCGAGAACTCGTCGAGCTTCTCGAACTCGGGACCGCCGATCCAGAACATGATCTCCGAGTTCGCGCCGCTGCTGAACGCGTTGACCAGCGCCACCTGGACGCGCAGGTCGAGCTTCGCGTATTGCGGAAGGACCTTCTGTCGCACGGTCGACATGACCTCGAACTGGTCGTCCTTGCGGTCGTCGCGCTTCTCGCCGGAGAGTGCCGCCACGAACCGCGACCACGGGGTCGAGATCGGCTTGAGCTTCACGTAGATCTCGCCGTAGTTCCGCGTCTTCTGGAGGTCGCTCGCAAGCGTGACCACCGTCGTGTCGACTGCGGGGATCTCACTGACGCGCGCCGCCATCGATTCGAGGATCTGCCGGGTCGTGTCGAGGCTCGCGCCCTCCGGCGCTCGAACGTTGATCTGGAACTGCGACTCGTCGTCGTTCGGCAGGAAGTTCTTGTTCGCGAGCATGCCGAGCGGCACCGTCGACAGGAAGACGATCGTCATCACGACGACGATCACCCAGCGATGAGCCATCGACCAGCTCAGCATCGAGAGGTAGGTCCTCTCGACGAACGGGTAGAAGCCCTTCTCGCGCGACGATTCGTCGGCTTCCATGTCTTCCTTCCGCAGCCAGCGCGACGCCATCATCGGCGTGAGCGTGAAGCTGACGAGGAGCGACACGGCGACCGCCGCCGCCATCGTCACGCCGAAACCGTACATGAATCGCCCGACGATGCCGCCCATGAAGGCGACCGGGAGGAAGACGGCGATCAGCGAGAGCGACGTCGCCAGGACGGCCATGCCGACTTCCCTCGTCCCCTCGACCGCCGCCTCTGCCGGTGTCATGTTCTTCTCTTCCATGAACCGGAAGATGTTCTCGAGCACGACGACCGCGTCGTCGATCACGATACCGACCGCGAGTGTCAGCGCAAGCAGCGTGATGATGTTGAGCGTGAAGCCGAAGTAGTACATGACCCCGAAGGTCGCGATGATCGACGTCGGGATGGCGACCGCGGAGATCACCGTCGGCCGGAACTTGCGAAGGAAGAGAAGCACGATGCCGACGGCGAAGATCGCACCGAGGAGCAAATGCTCCTGAACGGCGTGGACGGCGGCGAGAATGAAGTCCGACTGGTCGCGGACGATTTTCGCCTCCCATCCCTTAGGCAAGGTCGGTCCGAGCGCGTCGAGCCGTTCCTTGAGACGGTCCACGACCGAGATCGTGTTCGTGCCGGACTGCTTGAGGATCTGCAGCACGACGGCCGGTTTGCCGTTGACGCGCGCGATCGTCTCGGGATCAGCGACACCGTCTTCGATCCGCGCGACGTCCTTGACGAATACCGTGGAGCCGCCTCGGTTGACGATCGGGATCTCGCCGAGCTGTGCCGGATTCTCCACGCGACCGTAGGTGCGCAGGGTCAGGTCTCGAATTCCCTGCTCTACCCGGCCGCCGGGAATCTGGATGTTCTGCGACTGCAGCGCCTGCACGACCTGCGCGACGGTAAGGTCCAGGCCGGTCAGCTTCGCCGTGTCGACGATGACGTTGATCTGGCGAGGCTGGCCGCCGATGAGCTGCACCTGGCCGACGCCGAGGACCGACTCGAGCCGGCGACGGAACGTCTTGTCGGCGTACTCGGTGACCTCGCCGATCGAGGCCGGGCCAGAGAGCGCGACGGCGAGGACCGGAATCGCGTCAGGGTCGATCTTCTGGATGACCGGCGGGTCGGCGTCCTCGGGGAGGTCGCGGAGGATCGTGTTCACCCGGTCGCGGACTTCCTGCGACGCGACGTCGGGATCCTTCTCGAGGTCGAACTGAATCGTGACGACCGAGACGCCTTCCGAGGAAATCGACATCAGCTGATCGATACCGCTGATCGTGTTCACCGATTCCTCGATCCTGTCGGTGACCTCGGTTTCAATCTCTTCCGGCGCCGAGCCCGGCAGAACCGTCGTGATCGTGACCCAGGGAAAGTCGATCTTCGGGAACCGGTCGACGCCGAGCTTCTGAATCGAGAAGAGCCCGACCACGACGAGCGACAGGATGATGACCGACGCGAACACCGGTCGGCGGACACAGATCTCAGCTAGTTTCTGCATGGCAGCTCCCCAATTGCGGATTGCGGAATGCGGAATCAAGACCGCACGTCTGCCGGCTCGCCTTCATTTCGCGGTTCAGTCTCAACCTCGCCATTCAACGCTCCTCAGTTCGCATCGCGCATTGCGGACTTCGTCTTGCATTCCGCATTTCGCATTCCGCATTTCGCATTGCTACTTCAGCTCCAGTTCGACCCGCGCAAACAGCCCCGGCCGCAGCTTTGCGTCCTTGTTAGGGAACTCTGCTTCCACGAAGAAGGTGCGCGACTTCGAGTCGATCGTCTGCCCGATGACGCTGACCTGGCCCTCGAATGTCTCGCCCGGAAACGGGTCGGCCTGCGCGCGGACACTCTGTCCCGTCTTCACCGCAGCGATGTAGCGCTCCGGCACGTCGAATCGCAGAAGCAGCGGAGTGGTGCGCGCCAGCACGAAGGCGACATCCTGCCGCTCGCTCAGCCGCTCGCCCGCCGCCGTCTTTCTCTCCATCACGACACCGTCGAACGGCGCTCGCAATACGGAGTCGAAACGCCGTTGTTCCGCGGTTCCGAGCGTCGCCTTCGCCGACTCGAGCGCCGCCTCGGCCTGTTCGAATCCGGCCTTCGAGCGATCGTACGTCGACTGCGGAACCGAGTCCTTCTCACGGAGCTGCGCCTTTCGAGCCAGGTCGCGCTGCGCCTCGTCGTACATCGCCTGGGCGCGGGCCACCTCGGCCTTGCCTCGTCGCACGTCGAGGTCGAGGTACTGCGTTTCGAGAACGAGCAGCGGCTGGCCCTTGCTGACGCGATCGCCCTTGTCCGCCTCGACGCGCGCAACCCGTCCGGTGATGGCAACGGCGACGTTCGAGACTTCGGGAGATTCGAATTCGCCGGTAACCACGACCTGCGATTCGTTCGCGGTTCCCTGCGTCTCCACGACTCCGTCCTCGGAGGCCTTCGCCGTCTGCTGCGCGGCGGTCGCCACCGCCTCGAACTTCGCGACGTCAGCCGGCAACTCTGCCGACGCCGTCGCGGCCGGCTCCGCCTTCGGACTGCACCCCATCGCGGCGGCGAGCACCGCGGCGATGACCATCGAACCAAGTTTCTGCACGCTCACTAGCGCACCTCCGTCATGACTGATTCCTTGAGCATCCCTGTCGCGTACCAGACTCCCAGACGCGACAAGTCACGTTCGAGCATTCCGACAACCTCGGCGCGCCGCGCTTCGGCAAGCGCGCTCTCCGAGGATTGCAAGTCGAGCGAAGTGGCCTCCTGCGCCCGGTAGAGATCGAACATCTGGTCGTACTCGGCTTCCGCGGCTGCCTTCTGCTCACGCGCGAGCGCGAGCGCCTTCTCGGCGGATTCGAGATCGAGCAGCGCGCGCCGGATGTCCTCGACGACCGCGCGTTCCGTCTCCTCCAGGGCGAGCAGCGCCTGCTTCTCGCGCTCTTTCGCCCCGCGGACGCGCGCGGCAACCTCGCCCGACTGGTAGATCGGGATGACGAAGTTGATCGACGCCGAGCTGTAGGAGTCGGAAGGGAACATCGTCTTCTGCTCGTTCAGGCTCGCGTCGAACGTGATCGTCGGAAGCGCGAAACCGCGCTGCTTGCTCACTTCGAGTTTCGCGATCTTCACCGAGTTCTGTGCCTGCGTCAGGTCGGAGCGGCTGCTGCGGGCCATCGCGGCGAGCTCTCCTTCGGCGGGAACGATTCCTCCGCCGATCGTCGGCGCCGTCACCTCGATCGCCTCGTCCGTGTTCAGCACGAGCCGGAGGCGGCTCGCGGCGAGCTCGCGGAGCTGGATGGCCCGCGTGAAGCGCCGCTCCGCTCCCTTGAGGTCGGACTCCGCACGGAGAATCTCGACCTTCGTCACTTCCCCGGCGTCGAAGTACGCCTGCGCCAGCTCTCGGCGACGCCCCGCGATCTCGACGTTCTTTCTCTCGACATCGACGAGCGCGTCACCCTGCACCACACCGAGGTAGTTCGCCGCGACCTCGAGAAGCACCGACTCCTCGGTGAGCGCGACCCCTTCCTCCGCATTCAGGATGGAGATCTTCGCCTGCTGGTAGGCGCGCCGCTCGCGGTTGCCGGCGAAAATCGGCTGCGACAGCGTGACTCGATAGTTCCAGTCGTCCTCGGCGAGGATCGTCCGGTCGGCCTCGCCTTCGCCGCCGCTGAAAGCCACTTCCTCGCTGTTGCGCGTGAGCCTTCCGGTGACTCCGATCCGCGGCATGATCGCCGACAGGAAAAAGCTCTTCTGCGCCTCGGCGACTCCGACTTCCGCGCGCGCGCGGCCGACGGAAGGATTCGCCTGCAACGCCCGCTCGAACGCGGCGGAAAGCGTCAATGGCGCGACGCCACCCTCGGCCTGCTGCCCGGATGCGGGCACGGCAAGGGCTAGCGCCATGGTCAACATGATGATCCTCACTAACTCCTCCTTCCAGGCATCAAGCCGTGGAGAACGGTTCCGACGACGAGCTCGACTTCGTCCTTGACCGACACCTTGCGACCCTCGCCGATGCGGCGGACGATGATTCCGATCGTGCCCTCGGCGACGAAGATCGCCAGCCCTTCCGGGTTCGCCCTGCGAATCTCCCCTTTCGCCATCGCGCGCTTGAACATCGCGGCGAGGAGGTCGAGAAATCGCTGGTAGTGCGGGTCGCAATCGCGCCGGCGTCTCGAGGCTCCCGCGCCTGCAAGCTCGTGATAGACGCGAAACATCTCGCCGTGCTCCTCGAAGAACGCGAACTGCGCGGAGGTCACGAGCCTGAGCGTCTCCTCGACGCCGAGCTTCTGCTCGAACACGTCGTCGACCTTCGAACGCAACTCCTCGAGCGAGAAATCGACGACGCTCGCGAGGAGCTCTTCCTTGTCCTTGAAATAGAGATAGAGAGTTCCCTTGGCGATCATCGCCTCGTCGGCGATCTCCTGCATCGTCGTGCCGGCGAAGCCCTGCCGGGCGAGAACGCGGGTCGCCGCCTCCCGGATCGACTGGAGGCGAAACTCCTCGATGGCGTGCCTGCGGGTCGTATTGGTCATGGTGTCTTGATGCCGGTAACTGACCGGCGGGTCATTGAACTGACTGTACGGTCAGTTTATTCGCGGGTTTCATGGCAACCGATGAGAATTTTGCGAGAACGCGTCGAATCCGCTGGGACGGCGTTTCCGCGGCGATAATGGCTCGCCATGGCATGGTTCCTGATCCCGTTCGTAGCGTTCGTGGTTGCCGGCCTTACCTTGTTCTCGGGCTTCGGGCTCGGGACGCTGCTCATGCCGACATTCGCCGTGGTCTTTCCGATACCGGTCGCGGTGGCCGCCACCGCGGTGGTGCACATCGCGAACAACATCTTCAAGCTCGGCCTGGTCGGACGGCACGCGGACGCGAAGACCGTTGCGCGGTTCGGGATCCCGGCGGTGCTCGCCTCGTTCGGGGGCGCCCTGTCCCTCGCCGCGATGGAAGGCGTCGAGCCGCTTCACCGATGGACGCTGCAGGGACGCGTGCACGAGGTGACGGTCGCGGGTGTCGTGATCGGAGTGATCGTGATCCTGTTCGCCTTGCTCGATCTCCTGCCGAGCTTCTCGAAGGTCTCGTTCGACCAGCGCTACCTCCCCGTGGGCGGTGCCCTCTCCGGCTTCTTCGGCGGGCTCTCCGGAAACCAGGGCGCGCTCCGGTCGGCATTCCTCATCAAGTCGGGGCTGTCGAAGGAGGCCTTCATCGGCACGGGCGTCGTCTGCGCGATCCTCGTCGACGTGGCTCGACTGACCATCTACGGCGCCGCATTCTGGGGCGCGAAGTTCTCCGCGCTTCCAGACCGCGCCTGGGGACTCGTTGCAGCCGCGACCGCCGCCGCCTTCGTCGGCTCCTACTTCGGCGCGAAGCTGGTGAAGAAGGTCACGCTGCACTCGCTGCAACTCGTCGTCGGCACGATGCTCGTCGTGATCGGAATCGCGCTCGTCGCGGGGGTGGTGTGAGGGAGCGGTCGTTGGTTGTTGGCTGTTAGTTGTTAGTTGTTAGTTGTTAGTTGTTAGACGGGCGTGGGAGGCCGCTCCCGTCTGACAGAAATGCGAACGTGAGCAACCGGACACCCATCCATTCGGCCAGGCGCCACGCACACACAACCACACATGCCTGTCTAACAACTAACAACTAACAACTTCCCCGCCTACCCCATCAGCGCGGCGGTCGGCGCGTGCCTTACCGTTCCCTCGTGCGTGAGCAGCGAGCCGACATTGATCTCGTCCGCTAGATCGAGCGCGATCGCTCCGTCCTTCACGAAGTTCATGACCAGGGCAAACACGTTCCGCGAGTAGACGACGCTTGCGTCCTCCGCCATCGAAGCAGCGAGATTCGAGGGAGCCAGAATGTGCACGCCGTTCCAGGTGACCTCCTGATCGGCCTTCGACTGCGTGCAGTTCCCGCCCTCGGTCACGGCCAGGTCGACGACCACCGCACCCGGGCGCATCAGTTTCAGCGCCTCGTCGCTGACGAGGATCGGTGCCTTCTTTCCGGGAACGAGCGCCGTGCAGATGACGACATCGGCCTTCGCGAGGTGCTTCATCACGATCTCACGCTGCTTTCGCAGGAAGTCCTCGCTCATTTCCTTCGCGTAGCCGCCGGCGCCGTCACCCGATTCCTGCATCGGGAGCTCGATGAACTTACCTCCGATCGACTCCACCTGCTCCTTGGCGGCCGAGCGAACGTCGGAGACTTCGACGACGGCACCGAGGCGTTTCGCCGTCGCAATGGCCTGAAGCCCGGCGACTCCCGCGCCCATGATCACGACTTTCGCAGGCGGCACCGTCCCCGCGGCGGTCATCAGCAGAGGGAAGTACTTGCCGAGCCGCGACGCCGCGATGAGCACGGCCTTGTACCCGGCGATATTCGCCTGCGACGAGAGGGCGTCCATCGTCTGCGCCCGCGTCGTTCGCGGCACCAGTTCCATCGCGAGCGAGGTCACGTTCGCGTGCACGAGCGCGCGCACGGCGTCGAGATTGCGGTGCGGCGCCATGAAGGAGACGAGTACCGAGCCCGCCTTCAGCCGCGACGCTTCCGCGACGGAGGGCACCGCGACCTTGATCACGAGATCCGCGCCGGACCACGCGTCCGCCGCATCGGAGACGACGCTGGCTCCCGCCTCGGCGTATCGAGAATCGACGATCGAGGAGCCTTCGCCTGCACCCGCCTCGACGACGACCTCGAGCCCTGCCTTCACGTACTTCTTCACCGTTTCCGGCGTCGCGGCGACGCGCCGCTCGCCTGCTGCGATCTCTTTGGGAACGAATAGCCTGATCATGACGGCCGCAATTCTAACGGATGCCGGAGCCGGCCCGACGTTCGGTGTTGCACGGCTCTCGGCCCTCCCCTTCCGGGGAGCCCGCCACGGGTCCGATGCAACCCCGGAAAGGATCACTCGTTCGTAACAGGTAGGGAGTTTTGTGCGACCCTACACTGGATCGCAGAGGAAGTGACTGAATGAGATTTGCGAACGTTGCGCTGCTCGCACTTGCGCTCGTCGTGCCGATGTCGGCACAGCAGCCGGACGAGCTCTACGTCGAGGCGATCGAGGTGACCGTCGTCAGCGTCGACGTCTTCGCGACGGATTCCAAAGGAAAGCCGATTCTCGGCCTTACTCGTGAAGACTTCGAGATTTTCGAGTCGGGTACGCGACAGGAGATCACGAACTTCAGCGAGGTACGCGAGGAAATCCCGCCGGCGCCGCTCCCGGCTCAGGCCACCGCGCCGCTCGCCCCGATCCCCGAGGAGCGAAGCCGGAAACTGATCTTCTTCGTCGACGGGGAAACACTGCACCCGTTCAACCGGAACCGTGTCTACGAACAGATCCGCGGATTCGCGGGAACGGTGCTTCGCCCCGGCGACCAGGCGATGCTCGCAGTCTGGCGCGGCCGGCTGCACATCGAGGTTCCGTTCACGTCTCTGGTTAGCGAAGTCGAGCGCTCGCTCGTGCGTCTCGCGGGCGAGGGCACGGGGCGATCGCAGCTCGTGCGCAGGCAGCGGGAGACCGAGCAGAAGGTTCGCGCAGAGCTCTCCCTGGCCACCACGCCGCGGTCAGGCATCTCGCTCGCGGATGCCTACCGGGCCTCGATCTCGCACGCGCGAAACTATGCCGAGCAGGTGCGAATCGAGACGCGTGCGAAAGTCGTCGCAATGAACGGCCTTCTCGCAACGCTGGCCGGCGTCGAGGGCAAGAAGGCGATGATCTTCGTCGGCGAGGAATTGTCGATGCGTCCCGGCGTAGAGATGTTCCAGTTCGTGAACGAGACTTTCCAGCCGATCGTTCAGCAGTCGCGCGAGATGGTCGTCATGTCGCAGCCCGAGTCGAGCGCTCCGGCGGAGCCGGCCCTGTTCGAGGTGGTCGGCCGGGCCGCCAACGCGAACGGCGTGACGGTCTACATGCTCAGTGCGTCGACCGGTCTGGACCTCACAGAGTCGCCGGCCGAGAGCCGTGAGATCCGCTCCGCCGACGTCCAGTTCATGGAGACCGTGAACCGGATCAGCGGGTTCCAGACGGTAGCCTCCAAGACCGGAGGCCTCGCTTTCTCCCAAACCAGCAACGTAGAAGGCGTCTTCGAACGGATCGAGCGCGACTTCGACACCTACTACTCCCTGGGCTACCGCCTGGCGAGCCCCGTGACAGCCGGCGAGCGCAGGCTCGCCGTCCGCTCCACGAAGCCTGGTGTCGAGATCCGGACGCGCACGAGCTACTACGCCAAGACGACTCGCGAACAGGTGATCGACAGGGTCGTCGCGACCCTCTACTACGACAGCGGCCCGGGTGACATGGAGATTCGCATCGTCTCGAAGGCGCCCAGCAAGAAAGGCCGGGGCAAGTATCTCGTTCCAGTCGACGTCGAGATTCCTTCGTCCTCGCTGACGCTGCTCCCCGTGGGCGACCGGCTCGCAGGGAAGTTCTCGGTCTTCATCGGCGTCAGCGACGGCAACGGCGGGCTCTCGCGAATCGAGCAGAAATCCCAGTCGATCAGCGTGCCGGCAGGCGAAGCGGCGAAGATGGATGGAAAGCACTTCACCTATTCGGTCGACCTGATGATGGGTCGCGGAGAGAACATCCTCGCAGTCGCCGTGGTCGACGACGTCACGAACATGAAGGCGTTCTCGCGAACGCGACTTCAACTGAAGTGACCCTACCCGTTCAGGCGAGCGAGTAGACGACGAACGACAATCCCAGCAGCACGAGGACCAGGCTCACGAGCAGCACGAACGTCGACGTGCGTGTCTCCCGCTCGCCCGCGGCGGACTCCTTTCCAAGGTTCCTCCAGAACAACCAGAGGAGCAGCGTCGAGATCCCCATCGCGACGACGCCCACGACGACGACCTTGACGAGCATCGCCTTGAACTCCGCCTCCGACATGGCGGTCGACTGCAGCAGCGCGATCAGTGCGACAGGCATGAGTTTCTCGAGAGGCGGTGGGCGGGAAGCAAGAGGCGACAGGCGAGAGGCGAGAGGTGATGAGTAGGCATGAGATCAGCATTCCATCAAATGGCGCGTGGTACGGAGGCGAGAGGCGAGAGGCGATGAGTAGACATGGGTTCAGTGTTCCATCAACGGGAGCCTAGCAGGGAGGCGATAGACCCGGAGCGCCGAGGAGGATACCGTAGCATACCCGTATAGGCTGCCAAGGGCGCAGGCAGGCTCATCGCCTCATACGCCTCATCGCCTCTCGCCTTTCGCCTCATCGCCTCATCGCCTCATCGCCTCTCGCCTGCCTCAATCCTCGTATCGCCCCGTCCGGATCTTCTTGATGCCTCCTCGCTTCTTCTTTTCGTCGACCCGCCTCGCGCGGGCGCCGGCGGTCGGGCGGGTCTTCCGGCGAGGCTTCTGCTCGGTGAGCGCATCGCGCAGCAGCTCGGCGAAGCGTTCCATCGCCGCCTCGCGGTTCATCTTCTGGCTTCGGTGCTTCTGTACCGTGACTCTCAGCAGCCCCTCGGCGCTGATCCGTGTCGATAGTTTTCGTGCAACCCGTGCCTTCGTCGCGTCATCGAGCGAGCGGCTCGCGGAGAGGTCGAAAATGAGACTGACTCGGGTGCTCGAAGTGTTCACATGCTGGCCACCCGGACCGCTGCTCCGGCTCGCCTCGAAGCGAACCTCGTCGTCCGGGATCGATAGACGGTCGTCGATCACGATCATTCCCGGAGAAACCGCCACGGCGGCCCGGAGATTCGCGCCGGCACGCCCGAACTTGAACCCGTTCCCGGGAATCGCGTAAATTGTTAGAATTCTGCGAGATGTACGCAGCAAGGGGGACTCCTCCATGACTCAGGAACTGCGTCGGTTTCCGCGTATCGCCTCGCAGCACGTCGTGCTCGTCAAGAGACTCGGCGGCAGCGAGATCGAAGAGTTCGCTGCTACGACGAGCGTCGGCCTCGGCGGCTGCGGGTTCACATCGGACGAACGGCTTCCAAAGGGAGAGGTCCTCGAGATTCTGATCTCCGCGCGTCCGGAGGTGATATCGGCGAAGGCGCGCGTCGTCTACACCCAACTGCTTCCCAACGGGAAACAGGAGATCGGCGTCGAGTTCGTCAGCCTTCCTGAGGTGGATCGCGAGAAGATTCAGCAACTCCTCGAAGTGACGGAACCGCAGTGAGTGTAGTGCTGAGTCCTGAGTGCTGAGTCCTGAGTGCTGAGTTCCAAGCTGCGAATGGGGCGTAATGGCTGCCGCGGCGTCATGACCTACTTGCCGCGAAGCGGCAGCTCAGCACTCAGGACTCGGCACTCAGGACTTTCTGCTTCTCCACGGTGGTCTCAGCCGCGCGATTTTCCTGAAGACGGGGCACGACTCCTCGTGGGCGCCGGGCAGGAAGCCGGTGCTGAGCAGGAACTCGCCCGTGATCTCCCCGCCAGTGAACAGGAAGGTCTTCTTGAACAGGGCGACCCACTCCGACTTCTCGCGCGGGTGGTGGGCGTCGAGCCACGATCGGAAAGAACCGTGCGAGCTGCGAATCGCGAGGATCCGTTTCGCATTCTCGATCGCCGCGTCGACCTTCAGTCTGTTCCGGATGATCCCCTCGTCGGCGAGCAGCCGCGCGCGCTGCTTCTCGCCGTAGCGTGCGACCTTCGCGACGTCGAACCCGTCGTATGCGCGACGGAAACCCTCGCGCTTTTTCAGGATCGTCAACCAGCTCAGGCCCGCCTGGTTGATCTCGAGCACGAGACGCTCGAATAGTTCGTCGTCGGACTCCAATGGAAATCCGTACTCATGGTCGTGGTACGGACCGTGATACTCGTGCCCTCGGGCGACGGCGCAGTAGCTCATGGGAACAGCAAGTGTAAACGCTGACGGTGAGCGGCGAAAAGACTTCGAGAAGTTACATCTGCGAACCAGGGACCTCCGCAATACTAATGACCATGCGAATCGATACGCTCGCCTCGACCCCGTTCGCCACGGTCAGCTCAGCGTTCGACGAGGCGTTCGGGGATTACTCCGTGTCGTTCTCCCCGAGCGCCACGTGGCTGGGTGAGATGATGCGCCGCCGCGGCGTGCGCCCGGAGCTCTCGGTCGGAGTCTGGGAAGGTGACCGGCTGGTGGCTTTCACGCTCAACGGCCTCGGCACGTGGACGCAGGCGACGACCGGGTACGACTGCGGAACCGGAGTCGTTCCTGACTTTCGCGGCCGCAGGCTCACTTCGATGATGCTTGCGAAAACCGAGGAGTTGCTGCGGGATGCAGGGGCGTCGCAGTACCTGCTCGAGGTCCTGCAGGACAACGAGAAGGCGATCCGCGCTTATCGCGGCGCGGGATTCGAAACGACTAGGGAGCTGCGATGCTGGTCGTTTGACTCGGCGCCGGCGCCCCTTCCTGCCGGAATCGAGATCTCCGAGGACGAGTCGCTCGAGCTGCGCCTCGTCGCGTCGATGCGCGACAGCGAGCCGTCATGGCAGAACTCGGACGAGTCGATCTGCCGGGCGGGCGACCCGCGCGTTCCGCTCGTTGCGCACGACGCCGGCGGAGTCGTGGGTTATGCGATGCTCTTCCCGGTGACAAGAGATCTCGCGCAGATCGCGGTTGCGGGCGGGGCACGCCGCCGCGGCATAGGCCGGGCCCTCCTCGCGGCGGCGCGAGCGAGATGCGGCAGCCCGTTCCGGATCCTGAACATCGATGCGCGCGACTCCGGCACGAATGCGTTCCTCGACGCCGTCGGAGCGACCGAGATCGTGCGGCAGTTCGAGATGCTCAAACGGAGCGGATGAACCGATTGCGGATTTCGGAATGCGAATTTCGGATTTCGGATTTAAAGTCACCGGTTTGGGAGCTCACATGAGTAGCGCCTTACGAAGCTGAACCGCGATGATCGTCCGTGGCGTGGAGCCAAATCCGAAATCCGCAATCCGAAATGCCCAGAATCCTCTACCTTCACGGCTTCGCCTCCTCCCCTCATGGGCGCAAGGTGGAGAAGCTGCGCGCGCTGCTCGAGCCGCAGATGGAACTAGTCGCTCCGGATCTCAACGCGCCTTCATTCGCGCATCTCGAATTCGCTGCAATCGTGAATCGCGCCGCCGAAACCGCCCGTGCCGCGCCGCCGGACGTGATCGTAGGGAGCTCGCTCGGCTCACTGGTCGCGCTGGCGGTCTCGAATCGCGGGGTCGATGCACCGCTCGTTCTGATCGCTCCCGCATTCGGGATCGCCGATCGTTGGTCCTCCTGGATTCCGGAAGGGGACCCGATCG
>JBPPMG010000411.1:0-13690 GCA_051305935.1 Thermoanaerobaculia bacterium | reverse complement strand
GAGCGTGCCAGACGTTCCCTTGCGCGAGCCTAACGGGTCGTCGAAGTACTCACGACCTCAGCGGCGTTCCTCCCGCGGGCTCTGGCTCGCCATCGGGTGCCTGACGGTGGTGGCGCTCCCGATCGTCGCAGGCGTCGGCTGGTGGTGGTGGAGCACCCGCTCCCCCTGGGGGCAGCAGGTTCCGGACGCACGAGCGGCGAGCACCGAGGCACCGGAGCGCGAGCTGATCGCGCTCGACCTCGGCGTTGCCGCCGCGGCACCCCTCGACGTCAGCGTCGGCAAGGAGCTCGGCTCGGCCAGAATCTCCGCGGCCGAAGGAGGCAGCGTCGAGGCGCGCGACGGGCTCGTCGTGCGAGTGCCGCCGGGCGCTCTGCCTGACGATCGTACGATCACGATCCGCGAGGCGAAGGTACCGGTCCCGACCGAAACCGTCGCGCTCATCGGCGGCGGAGACTCCCGGCTCGCGGTACTCGCCGCGTGGGACGTCGACGCCGGATCGTCGGGCGATCTCTTCCCCGGAGAAGTCGAGTTGACGGCGAGCACGCCGAAAGGCTCGGTGCCGCTCTACGCGGCGATCTCGATCGACGGAAGCCGCTGGTCCCGCGTGCCGGCCACGATCGACGGCAATCGCGTGACGCTCCGGACGCGCCACTTCTGCGCCGTGACGATCATCGGCCTCTCCCAGTGGACCGCGATCGTACTGCCGATCGTCGCGGTCACGTACGTCGTCATCGAGCGCGCCGACGAGCTTCCCAAACAGTTTCATCCCGACGCGCCGTTCGTCAGCCTCGACGTCAACCCGCGAGGCTTCCAGATTTTCTGGAGCAAGTCGCTGCCCGGCGTCGACAAGCGCACCGGATTCCGCGACGAGAAACGCTACCGGGCCGAGCTCGAGCGGCTGGCGAAGGATCACGGGAAGATCGGAGGAAGCGGGACGAGTGCTGCACTCTCGATGAACGCGGAGATTCACGCGCTCAAGAGAAAGTACCTCATGCCCGACAAAGTGCGCGAGGTCGAAGATGCGCTCGTCTTCGCACAGTCGTATCTCGCCTCGCGGAAGATCGCCTCGCCCGCGTTCTCGATCCCGGTCTACGTCGTGCCAACCCTCGGCGAGAACGCCGGAATGCTTCACAACCCGTGGGCCGGCCGGCGGTACATGCTGGTCGGTGCCAACGCCGGAAGCGCCATCATCTGGACGACCGCGCTCCACGAGCTCTTCCACCACTACCAGACCGGATACGTCTGGCTCGACCGTACCAGCCACCTCCCCTTCCTCGAGGCGTCGGCGCTTCTCATGGAGCGCGAGGCAATCGCCCCCTACGCGGCCGCGGAAAAGCCGTTCAACGCGGGCGAAGGGCTGGTGCTCGCGCAGATGCTCGTCTACCGCAACGGCCTCGACGGCCCGAAACAGTGGGAGGAACAGTACGTCAGGCTGCACGGGTATGGCCTAACATGGTTCCTCGAGTATCTCCGCGATGAAAAGTACGTCGGAACGACGAAAAAGAACGATCCGGGGGACTTCCACGCCGCCCTGCTCACCGAGTGGGGGAAGCGATGGACCGGAGCGCAGCACAAGGGGTTACAGTGGGCCGCCGGGAGCGAGCGCGAGCTCGCCTCTGCCTGGGTCGAGTTTGCGCAGACGAAGGTGCTCGAGGGCAAGGTCGACAACTGCGGCGCGCAGAATCCGTATGGTCGAGCCTACAAATCGTGCCCGTTCATGGATTCGCCTTTCGCCGCGCATCTAGACGATTACGGTCTTCCGGCATCACGTCTCGACCTGGCGAAGATGCCGGTCGTGACTCTGGATGACGACTCGATTCGCCCCTGGTCGATCCAGTTCTACGAAGTCTCCGCGAAGGGCGCGGCGAAATCGATTGCGGTCGTGCGCGTGCCGCGCGCCTGGCTGCCGAAGTCGGGCCCCTCGCGCGGCGTGTTTCTGCGGAGCGCCGCGAATGAAGGCCGGGTCGTGGCGATGAGTGACGCCGACGTCGCGGCCCCGTCGCATCCCGACGCCTACGCGAAGCTCCCCGTCGCTCCGACTTCGTACGCATACGTCGTCGACTCGGGGCAGTCCGGATCCAGCTGGTTCTCGTCGAACGCTCCGATGACGGTGTACCTCCTCGGGCCGCCGCTGAACGTCAAGTCGGAAATCGCAGGAAAGGTGCAGACGATCCGCTGGTCCCCACCCGCTGCCGCCACGACTCCGAGTCTCGTTCATGCGGTGCGCGTCTACACCGCGGGAAGCGCGAAGCCGGTGCGGACGGTCGAGATCTCTGCGACATCGGTCGAGCTCGCGGTGGCCGGCTCGCCACACGTGATCGAGTTGACGAGCGCGGTGGAAGTTGGCCGCGACGAGAATGGCAAGCCCCTCTACCTCGAGAGCCCCCGCTCCGCTCCCGTGACGAGCGCGGCCGAGGTTGAGAAGGGTGCGGACGCCAAGCCTCCTGCCAGCGACCCCGTCGTCAAACCGCCAGTCGCGCGAAAGGGCACCTGGGTATACGAAGGCTTCTCGGCCAACGACTGGCAGACGGCTCTCGATGCGCACAATGCGAGAGCCGTCGGCTGGAAGACGAGTATCGAGGCGTCTTCTGGTCACTCGACATTCAGTTGCACCTACACGGGAACGCGGAAAGACTCCTGGATGCGACCCGGCCTGTCCGAAAAGGGAACGGTCAGCTACAGCCCGTTGGGTGCCGGCGCGATCAAGCCTGACGACGAGATTGCCGTGCCCGTCACCGTGACCAACGGGCCTCGCGATCATTCGAACTTCTACGGGATTGCCTCGGTAGCCGTGCGCGTGGTTCGTTACGACGACAAGGGCAAGCAACGAGGCACGGCAGGCTCGTTCAAGGCGGATGACAAGACAGAGGTGGTCGGCTACTACCCAGGAAGTGGCAAGGTCACACAAGCTCCCGTGACCAAAGTGCTGCGCGGGAAACTGCCCGCGGGATCATTCGCGAACGAGCGCATCGCCATCCGCGTTCAGATGACGGGGACCGGCATCGAAGTCCGGCACGACTATTCCTACAGATGGGTGCCGTGAGGTCGACTGCCCGCGCCACCCGGCCCTTTGCGTGAGCGCATAGCCCTGGGAATTGCCTGGGGTCAGCGCTACCGAGCTTAGTGAGCCGTCCGCAAAACACTCGGGCGGGAGTTCATCCGCGCCGCACGGGAATCTGGCGCCTGACGATCTCGATCGCCCTCAGCAGTGCCACGTGCGTGTAGCCCGACAGAAAGAGAAGCAGGAAAGGGATGGCGAGGTAGAAGCCCTGCGCAAGGAACAGCGCGGTAGCGGCGAGGAAGAAGGTCCCGAGAATCGACTCCGCCATCGGGAATCCCTTGAACCTGTCCGCCGCGACGGCAACCTGGCCGTTCCCCGACTTCGGCGTCCGGCTGAAGTGGCCACCGGTCTCGAACAAGCCTTCCAGAACCGCGGCGGCATTCACCGCGGACATGCCGATCCCCACCGGCAACACCGCGAAGAGCTCCCTGCGACTGATGCGCCTCCCCACTCGCCGTTGCCCTTCCCTGTAGAAGGCGACGACCGATCCGGTCGAAAGCGCGAACAGCACGGCGTCGATCGCGATCGTCCAGTCGAGTCCCGACAGATGGCGTATCGCCATCGCGGGCACGACCAGCGTGGCGAGAATCAAGGTGAACAGGTACGCAGAGTTGTTGCACAGGTGGAAGGTCGCTTCCAGCTTCACCGACCGCGGCGCGTCCGTGCGCCAGAGCGCGGGGAGAATTCTCCGCGCCGTCTGGATCGAGCCCTTCGCCCACCGCCGCTGCTGGGAGTGAAAGGCGGCGAGCGACTCGGGAAGCTCGGCAGGAACCTCGAAACCGGGAAGGAAAACGAACCTCCAACCCGCAAGCTGCGCCCGGTACGAGAGGTCGAGATCTTCCGTCAGCGTCGACGCCGACCAGCCGCCCGCGTCGTCGATGGCCCTGCGTCGCCAGATGCCCGCGGTCCCGTTGAAATTGAAAAAGTTCCCCGTGCGGTAGCGCGCCGCCGATTCGACGGCGAAATGCGCGTCGAGATAAACGGCCTGCGCGCGCGTGAGCAGCGAGCGCTCGCGGTTGAGGTGTCCCCACCGCGCCTGCACCATCCCGACGCCGGCATCCGCGAAATGCGGCACCATGCGCAGAAGCAGGTCGGACCCGGGAACGAAGTCGGCATCGAAAATCGCGACGAGCTCCGACTCGGTCCGGCAAAGACCCTCGGAGAGCGCTCCCGCCTTGTAGCCGTCTCGCGAGCTTCGCCGGATCTGCTCGATCGAGACGCCGCGTGCCCGGGCCTGCTCGACAGCCTCGGCGACGAGCGAGCTCGTGACGTCCGTCGAGTCGTCGAGAACCTGAATGTGGAGCGCCCCCGGATACTCGAATCGGGACACGGCATCGACGAGACGGGCAGCGACGTTAGGCTCGTTGTAGAGCGGGAGCTGCACCGTGACCGAAGGCCAGACCGCCGGATCGGCGGGCGCCGGCGCGACAGGAGCACCCGGGCTCGGCAGTTGGCGGATCAAAACGAGCCGGTGCAGCCCGAAGATCGCCAGGATGGCGAGTACTGAGTAGTAGACGGCGAGAAGAGCACCTTCCCCCGCCGTCATCGTGATGAGCGTGTTCGTCACGTCAGGTCCCGAATGTCGCGCCCCGTGGAGCCGGGCGGAAAATGCGTTTCTCGATCCCTCGCGATCCTCACCGCCCCCCGTTCTCCGCCTCGTACACGATTTTCCCTCCGACCACAGTCATCACACTCGTCGTGCCCGGAAGTTGATCCGGCGGGACCGCGAACACGTCCTGCGACAGCACGGCGAGATCGGCGAGCCTGCCTGGGGAGAGCGTCCCCTTTCGGCGTTCCTCGAACTCCGCGAAGGCGGCGCCGCTCGTGTAGGCGCGCAGCGCCTGTTCGATCGTCAGCGACTCGTTCTGATTCACCGGGTGGATCGCCGCGAACATCATGTTCAGCCAGGGATTGAGCGGGCCGTCCGATCCCAGGGCGAAGGGGATGCCTTCGTCGAGAAGCGAACGCGCCGGCTGGGTCCAGCCCGAGCGGCTGCGGCCGAAGCGGGAGTGCATGATCTCAGGGATCATGAAATGCGCCGGGTTCTGCACGAGGACGAGGCCGAGCTCCTTCGCCAGCGGGACGAGATCGGGCGCGAGAAGGTCGCCGTGCTCGATCCGGACGCGCAGCGCCGGCCAGTCGGTCTCCATCCGACCCATGGTGCGCAACAGCACCTCGAGAGTCCGGTCGCCCACTGCATGCACGAGGAGTTGGCGCTCACCGAGGCTCGCGTCGCGCACCATCGACTCGATGTCGGCCTGCGAGTAGTTGATCCCGCCGTCGGTGCCGGCCCGGTCGCTGTACGGCTCGCGCATCGCGACGCTCCGCTCGAACGGCGTGCCGTCGAGAACGTACTTCACCGGGAAGCGTCCCGGCGGCACGTCGTACGGGGCCATCCGGAAGTCGATGATCCGCCAGCGGAGGCGTGGCGTCATGGACGCGAGCAGCGCCTCCAGCCGCTCCGGCGGAACCGTCGCCATCGTCTGCACGCTCGTGATCCCGTGGCGGAGCGCAACGTCCTCGAAGGAGGTGATGACCGCCCGCAATTCATCGTCGCCGGCGGAAGCAGCGACGCGGAGCTGCGGCGGCCAGTACGCGTGCTCGTAAAGCCAGCCGTCGAGGCGTCCCTGCGCGTCCCGCCCGTAAGTTCCTCCGGGCGGGTCGATCGCGTCCTCCTCGACGCCCCAGTCGCGGAGCGCGAGGGTGTTCAGCAACGCCGAGTGGCCGCCCGGGCGGGAGACTCGAAGGCGGTGGGACGAGGAGATGCGATCGAGGTCGTCGCGCGTTAGCGCCACGTCGACCAGAGGCAGCGGGAGCTCCGCCACCAGCATCGCTCCCGACGCCGCCTCCGCGGTGGCGCGCTCGAGTGCCTCGATCAGCTGCTCGCGGGTGGACACCTCATCGAGCGTCACCGAGGTCGATGCTTCCGTCGACCACGGAGCATGCACATGCGCATCGTTGATCCCAGGGACCACCAGCTTGCCACCGAGGTCGATGACCCGCGTCGCGTTCCCCGCGAGCTGGCGCACCTGGTCGTCCGTCCCGATCGCCGAGATCGTCTCGCCGTCGATCGCGATCCCCTCGGCCCACGGCCGGAGCGTGTCCCCGGTGTAGATCCGCCCGCCGGTGAGGATCAGCGCCACTCCCGACGGCTCCCTCGACGGTTCCGGTGCCGCTTCTCGCCCGGCCGGAGCGGGCGCCGGCGGGACGGCCGTCGTACACGCGGTGAACAATACGATCCACAGAGGCAACGTCAAACGTCTCATGCACCGTCCTCGAAGCAACTCGGTTTCTCGCCAGACTAACACTTGTTCCTGGCGTTGGGGTCACACCTCGAAAGTTGACTTTGCGGACTCCACGCCTCGCTCCGAACCTCGATTCGCGAAGCGCGTCGAGCAAGCGTTCGAGTTGGGACGCCCACCTCGCGAAGCGGTCTCGCACGACTAGTTGCGAACCGCGTCCTGACCTTCACTGTGTTCATTCTCGAGGTAGCGCCATGGCTTCCCTTTCGTGTGCACGCGAAAGACGAGGATCTTCGCGCCCGACTTGCCGGCGCCGGCACGGTGAAGTGTCTCGAAAGGAACATGCCCCACGGTGCCGAGTGCCGGACGGGTGAGACCTTTGCCTTCGATGGTGATCTCGGGATCGCCCTCCAGGTAGTAATGAAACTCCTCGCCGGGATGCCAGTGCCGATCGAGCTGGCTGTTCGGAGGTATCTCAACGAGATCCACCAGCACCTCGCGCCCCGGAGTGAACGATTCACTCAGAGACTCCTGCGCCAGGTTCGTAACCTTCGACTTCGCCTGACTGGCCCCGTAGCTGGTGCCGGCAAGGAAGGCAATGACGACGCAAAGAGCTGAAGTTCCGACGGCTGGAACGCGCATATGGCCCCCTCGTGGTGTGATTCGGGAAATCCCCAGTGCTGCCTGTAAGAATAGACGCCCTGATGCTCACCCGCGTGAACGCGGACGGGAAGCGCGGGGTGCTGCGGCAATCAGTTTGTAGGGAATGAGGGCCTGGGCGGCCTGAAGTTGCGCGTCGGTAGTGACCGACAGACGAATGCCGCGGCCCTCGGCGTACTTCGGTGCCGCTGCGAGGGCAGCGCGAGCGAGAGGGGGCAAGAAGCCGGCCTCGGCGCTCTGAGCCGCGCGTTCGCCGAGGGCCAGACCGACGAGGAAGGCGCCGCGCTGAGGCGTGAGGTAGAGGATGACGCGTTCCTTCCGCAGGAGGCGAAGAGACCAGCCGAACCTGGCGCCGGCGTGTCGCCAGATCTCGGAAAGGGGCGCGTGAGCCGAATGGACATGCTCGAGCAGCGCAGCCCAGAGGCCGGCCGACGGACCGAGAGCGTGACGGAGCTCGTCCGGCGAGGGCGGCTGAGCGGGGTCGTCGAAAGCGCTGAGAGCCATGAGTGGAACCTCGATGCGACAGGTCAGGATTCGTAGGGCGCCTAACGGTTGCGTTCCGCGGTCTCTGCGCGCCCGCGCCCTCGCATTACGACTTCGAAATTTCGAGTTGGCGCAGCAATCCGCTGGAGCGTTATCAGGCCGCCATTGCCGACTGGTCTTTCGCCTGCCGAAGTGTTTCGGGCGCGACGTCGGCGCCATTCGGCCAGCACACCGTGCCGCCCGACAGGAAGAACCCCTTGAAGTACGCGATGTCTCGAAGGGGTTCGAACACGCGCCCACCCAACCACCGTGAGAAATCTACGGTCTTCTCGACACCATCGCTGAACCGAAGGCGGAGCCGGTGGCCGGACACGTAGGTGGCTTGGGTAACGACGACGAGATCCTTCACGGCGACTATTCTAGCGGAGAGATCTGGTTCAGGGGGTCCAACTTGTTCGCAAGCTCCCAATTCTCCTGGAGTTCTGCGGCTCGGAGGCGCACCCACTCACGGATGAGTTTGCGGGCGGTTTTCGACCGCATTCCTCCCGCGATCCGCCGGCCAGAGAAGTCAGAAGAGCCTTGCTCCCCCTGGTACTCGGCATGAAAGTGAGGGACGCCGTGATCGTCGAAGTACATTCGAATGATGATTCCGAAGAATGTCGACACGATCGGCACGACCTCGACGATGGCAGACGGCGCCTTCCGCGACGGCCTAACGGATCAGAACTCAGTCGCACCAACCCGCACGCGAAAGCGTAGCAAACTACGGCTAACATGGCGCGGATTGGTGTCTGCTGCAGAGTTAGGTGCCGAACCAGCGCGAAATCAGTGAAGGCTTTGGAGCCGGTACCGTGGCTCCAAAGGGAGCAACTCTCCCCGCGGTGACCTGAAATACCGAATTGCTGATCCGTTTTCGCTCGCCCTTCTCGGCTTTGTTCATGAACTTGCGCATCTCGTCGACGTAACGATCATCCTCGTGGCGGAAAACCAGGAGAGAGGAGCGAGACGGAACTGCGGCGAGTAGAGTTCCAGTTCCGAGATGTTGCGACGTTACCTCGTGAAGGCGAGGAAGCAGTAAACAGGCAGCGGCATCCCAATGGCCGCCGGCTACGACGAATGGGAAATCTCGTGGGCCCTTCAATAATCCAATCTCGATCTCCCGTGCTCGAACCAGTACCTCCAGGTTTTCGATGGCTCGGTTGTATCCCTCCTGCACGGAGCAGGAGAGATCCCCGTCGAGAACATTTCGGCAGATGCCGTCCATGTCCTCGACGAGCATCACGTAGACGTCATGCCCGAGATGTCGCACGAGACCATCTGCAGAAATCTGCAGATTCTCTACGTAGCCAGGCGGAACGATGTACGGCAGCAATTTGTCTAGCTTCATCGGGTGGAACCCTCGGCACCTAACGGCTAGAGCTCACCGGCGACGAGTCAGGCGCCAGCTCAGGGAGCTTACGCGTACATCAACCGCCCACACGGACGCGGAATGGGTCTACCAGGTTCCTGGGCGGTCTCGACACTCATCGATCACCACGAGCGCGTTTGCCACAGCATCCTCGTAGGTTGCGCCATCTGCGGCGCAGCCGGGAAGCTCGGGAACTTCGGCGATGTACGCCTGATCCTGCTCGCTCCAGTAAATGATGATCTCGTACCGAGTGGTTCTACTCATCTTCCGCTCAGGCGAGCCCATACTTGACGATGACTTCGCGTACCTGCTTGAGTTGATGGGGTTTAGCTTCCGATCCTCGCGGATGGAGATTCAAGATTTCTTCCACTCCAACCCTGCGGAAGATGCGGTGGCTTCCTCTCACCCTCTCCTCAAACCCCAAGGTTACCAGAAGCGAGCAAACTGTCTCAGATCCGACGCTTGCGTCGGAGCGACCGCTGAGGATCTTCCGCATGGTCTTCTCATGCGCCGTCACCCGGCAAGCAAATCGCAGATCAGAGATGGCCGGAAGCTGACCAAATGGCGCGCTCCTCGAAGGCTAACGGCTGCCGCTAACCCGCGACAACGCGCACGGCAAATCTTAACAGGTTGCGATGCATGGTGTTGCGCGTTGTCGTCGGGTTGAGCGGCAGCCGTTAGCCCGCCGGCGTTAGTAGTGGTATCTGGCTTGGAGAAAATCAACTCGTTCTTCGGACACTAGGTACACGATTCGGTGTTCCTGGGTTAGCCGCCTCGACCACGCGCCGGATGCCAAATGCTTGAGCGGCTCGGGCTTGCCGATGCCCGTGAACGGATCCCGGAGGATAGCCTCGACCAGATCCAACGCCCTGAGCGCGATCTTTCGGTCGGTCTCGACCCAGAACCGGAGATCTTCTCGGAACTCCTGTTGGAACACCGCGGCTCTCGGCTTTTCACGGATTCCCGGGACCCGCTTACTCTTGCTCAAGCCCGATCTCCTTGCGGAGGCGCTTGACCGAGCTCGCACGCCCAGTCTTCCCGAGCGCTCGGGCTAAGGCTTGAAGTAGCCGCTCTGCGTTCTTCGGAGACCGAAGGAGATGCGCTGTTTCGAGAAGCGATCGAAGCTCGTCTCCAGCGATGAGAGCGACATCCTCCCCCCCGCGCCGGTGAATGAAGACGGGTTGGCGGCTATCTGCAACCTGATCGAGCAGGGCCTTCAGGTTCGCGCGTGCGCTCGTATAGGTAGTTTCGGTGGCCATCAATCGTCTCCTTCCTACATGTACAGAACTACTGTACGTGATATTCCGGAGAAGGACAAGCCCTGACTGGGATCTCGGCGGGCTAACGGCTGGCGCTAACCGGCCAAAACGCGCACGCGCTATTCTACCAGCTTTCGAAACTTTGAGTTGCGCGTTTTGGTCCGGTGCAGCGCCATAGTTAGGCGCCGCTGTCGGCGATGACACTCATTCTCGCGCCTACTTCGCAGAGGGCGTCATTCAACAGCTCGGCTTGTGTGATGATCATTTCGGGCAGAGGCAACTGGCCATCTTTTACGAGTCTAGATAGGGTGAGTGCGGATTGCGTGTGGGTTTCCGAGAGGCCGGACCATTTCCGGAGTGCGGACCGGATCTTGAGTAACTCGGACGGGTGACTGATTATGATGGCCACCCGAATCACGGAATGCGCCTTCGCGTGCTCCTCCGAGCGATAGCCAGCCGGGTCAACGGTGAAATGCCACTTCCCGCACGACGGACATTCCTCGCCCCGAAACGCCATCGGCCGCTGGGACGGAGTCGTGTAGAACGACCCGGTGCATCGTGAGCAGTTTCGGTAACTGATGGTCATGCATCGGCGCCTAACTTGTTATTGAGTGGAGCCTCTCCCATCTGCCGGCAGATGAAAACACCTGTCCGCAGATATGCCCATCTGCCGGCATATATCTTAACCCTCGGCGGCCGGCGAGCCTGCGCGCGCGCGTTCGGGTAGACTTTCCCGGCGCCGGCCTCGGGCCAACGGACGAGATCGCAGAGGAGGAACGACCACATGACTCTCTCCCCCATCATCTCCGCGGACGCGCTCCGCGCCGCGCTCGAGTCGAGCGACGACGTCGCGCTGCTCGACGCCGGCAGGAATCGCGCGGCCTTCGAAGCAGGCCACTTGCCCGGCGCGCGGTATGCGAGCTCGGACGAGCACCTCAGCAGTGCCTCGCGCCCGGGACACGACCCCGCGCTCGGCGGCCGGCATCCTCTTCCGTCGCTCGACGAGTGGTGCAACACACTGGGTACGTGGGGAATCGCGCCCTCGACTCGCGTGATCGTCTACGACGAGCAGGCAGGCGCGAACTCAGCAGCGCGCGCATGGTGGATGCTGCGCGGCGTCGGCCACGAGCAGGTCGCGGTCCTCGACGGCGGCCTTCCCGCCGCGGTTGGCGCGGGCCTCGCGCTGACGACCGAGACGCCGGAAGTCACGCCTCTCCCTCCGTATCCAGGTGAGCGATGGATTCTCCCCACGGTCGACATCGACGAGGTGGACTCGCTGCGGACGGATCCCGCGTGGCGCGTGATCGACGTGCGAAGCGCCTCACGCTTCGCGGCCCTCGAGGAGCCGATCGATCCGGTGGCGGGACACATTCCGGGCGCCATCAACGTGCCGTTCGCGGAAAACCTCGAGGACGGCCGCTTCAAGTCTCCCGAAGCGCTTCGCGCACTCTACGAAGGACTCCTCTCGGGCGTCGACTTGAATCACGTCGTCGTTCACTGCGGCTCCGGCGTGACCGCCTGTCACACCCTCCTCGCGCTCGAGATCGCCGGCCTGCGCGGCGCCAGCCTCTTCGTAGGTAGCTGGAGCGAGTGGTGTCGGAATCCTCGGCCGCGCGCCTGACATGTCGTCCTGAGCGAAGCGAAGGACCTCTCAGGGTTCTACCCCTACGCAACAACGCGGAAATTCAGGGGCTGAAGACTTCCTCTATAGAACCTTGAGAGGTCCTTCGCTCCGCTCAGGACGACGACTCGTCCGTCGGCGCGCGACGTCAGCCGTTCCTGTAGCTTCGTTGACGCGATCATCGCGCGTCGATACGATGACCGCTCCACCTCCAACATTGGAATCCTCGATGATCGGTCAGACTCTGTCTCACTATCGGATCACCTCGAAGCTCGGCAGCGGCGGGATGGGTATCGTCTACGAGGCCGAGGACACGACGCTCGGCCGGCGCGTGGCGCTGAAGTTCCTGCCCATCGAGCTCGCGCGCGACGGCGCCACGCTCGAGCGCTTCCAGCGCGAGGCGCGCGCGGCGTCGGCGCTGAACCACCCGGGGATCTGCACCGTCTACGCGATCGACCAGCACGAGGGCCAGCATTTCATCGCGATGGAGCTGCTCGAAGGCGAGACGCTTTCCGAGCGGGTCAGCCGCGGCGCGGTTCCCGCCGCCCAGCTCCTCGAGATCGGGATTCAGATCTCCGACGCGCTCGAGTCGGCGCACGCGAAGGGCATCGTCCACCGCGACATCAAGCCGGCGAATATCTTCGTGAACTCGAGGGGACAGGCGAAGATCCTCGATTTCGGGCTCGCGAAGATCGAACAGGGACGAGGGTCCGACCCGACCGACGCGACCGCGGTCCGTCCCGACGAGCTGACCAAGGCAGGAACGACGCTCGGAACGATCTCGTACATGTCGCCCGAGCAGGCACGCGCACAGCTCACCGACGCGCGGACCGACATCTTCTCTCTCGGTACGGTTCTCTATCAGATGGCCACGGGCGTGCTGCCGTTCCAGGGGGAGACTGCGGCAGTCGTCTTCGAGGCGCTGCTCAGCCGCGACCCGAAACCGCCGACCGAGATCGTCCCCTCGCTGCCGCCGGAACTGAACCGCATCCTCGCGCAAGCCCTGGAGAAGGACCGCAGCTATCGCTACCAGAGCGCGGGTGAGCTGAAAACGGCGTTGCTCCGGCTGCGCCGCGATCTCGACTCCGGCGGGCGCCAGGCGGCCGACTCGAGCGGCCGGATGCAGGCGTACGACACGAGCGAGAAATCGGTGGCCGTGCTCTACTTCGAGAACATCAGCGGAGTGAAAGAGGACGAGTACTTCCGCGACGGGATCACCGAAGACATCATCACCGAGCTCTCGAAGATCCGCGAGCTCAGGCCGCGCTCGCGCGCGACCGTGCTGGCGTTCCGCGACAAGCAGGCGACGCCGGCGGAGATCGGCCATCAGCTCGGCGCGGCGTACGTGCTCACCGGAAGCGTTCGACGCGCCGGCAGCCGTCTCCGGATCAACGCGCAGCTGATCGACACCCGAACCGATTTTCCGCTCTGGTCGGAACGTTACGACCGAGAGATGCAGGACGTGTTCGAGGTGCAGGACGAGATCGCACGGAAGATCGCCGACGCGCTCCGCATCACGCTTTCGCCGCAGGAACGTGAGGCTCTCGCCGCGAAGCCGACCGACAATCTGCAGGCGTACGATCAGTTTCTCCGCGGCCGCAACTACGCGGCCAGGCTGTCGCGCCAGGATCTCGAATTCGCCATTCAGATGTTCGAGAATGCGGTCTCACTCGATCCCGGGTTCGGCCTCGCGCACGCTGCGCTCGCCTCGACCTACGCGCAGTTCTACTACTTGTGCGATCGGTCGCCGCGCTGGATGGATCGTGCCCGGGAGGCGACGGCACGGGCCTCGGCCATCAGGCCCGACGCCGTCGAGGTTCTCGTCGGTCAGGGGTGGATCTCGTATGCCGAAGGTCTCTTCGACGAAGCAACCGATCGCGTACGCCGCGCCGTGAAGATCAAGCCCGACGTGGAGACCGGCTATTACCTCTACACCCGAATCCTCTTTGCCGCCGG
>JBPPMG010000394.1:0-7046 GCA_051305935.1 Thermoanaerobaculia bacterium | reverse complement strand
CCCCCCGCGGACCCCCGCCGTGACCCCCGCCGCGATCACTTTCGCCAACGGGCCGGACAGGGCGGCGGACCTCAGCGAGCACGCTGCACGAGTCCGCCTAATGCCGCGCTACGCCGCGCGGAACGCGAACGCGCAGAACGTGCGACTCACGGAGGAAGGGGTCGGCGCTTCGCTCTTCTGCAAAGGACCAGGGATGCCGTTTCGATCTACCTCTCGTAGATTCGCGGACACGGAGTCACAGCGTCGTTCTTCTGGTCGAGTCAGGATCCAACCGAAAACAGAAGCCCTTCGGCTCTTCGGCCTTCTACCCATCGTCCGAGGAAGGTACTCACGCGACGCGGACGGCATTGCTGCCGGAACAGGCTCGTCCCTCTTCGCGTGCCTGACAAGCGACACCCAGCAGAGGGCGCCCGCAAGCACCTGGATCATCAACAGGACGAGCTCGAGGCCCCGAGCAGGGGATTCGCTGCGAAGTTGTACCCCGCGATGTTCGCAGGCAGGTGCCAGCAGGCCCAGACCAGCCCGAGGAACAACACTTCCTTCTCGACACCAAACCGCGCGAGCAGTTGTCCCTGGATCAAGCCACGCCAGCCGAACTCCTCGCCCACCGCGGCGGCACCGTTCAAGCCTGCGTACGCGAGAGAGGTGAGCGCGAAATTGACGAGAAAGACGAACCAGACCTGCGAACCGGCGCCCACAAGCCAGGGGCCCTTCAAGACGTTCACGGTCCAGCCGCTGAAGGCGAAGTACGACGAGGTACCCCATCCGAGCGACACGATCGACGCGAGCGCAACCAGAGCCAGGGCCGCCGGCACGAGCGCTCCCACCACCAGGAATCGGAGACGTCCCGCCCTCCACGGAACGGAATGCCACCGCGCCTGTCGCCCGTGCAGCCACAGGAGGCTCCACGCCGTCGGCATGAACATCGCCACGAGGAGCCAGGGAATCGCGTCCGGTGCGCCGATGTCTCCGACGACCCGGATTACGAGCATCTGAAGCAGCCATGTGGCGGCAAGAAGACTTCCGAGAAACACGAGGAGCGTCCGATCACTCATTCGTTCGGTCATTGCGTACCCTTTCGGCGCTTCGATTCAGTGCGCTTTCGAGAGAACCCGCCGGACCCGTTTGCGTCCGGGCAAGTGGCTCGATACGCTCACGCCGATGACACTTGCGATCGACTGGTCGGCCGCGCCGCAGCCGTACACGCCGGCGCAGAAGCGGCTCGCCTTCGTCGCGGCGGCGGTCATCGCGCTCAGCCGTCTGCTGGCGGTGGCGCGCACGCTGTGGGATTGGGATGAGGTGCTTTTCTGTCAGGCGCTCCGCGACTTCGACGTTACGGCTCACCATCCGCATCCTCCCGGATTTCCGGTGTTCGTTGCCGCGGCGCGTCTCGTTCGGCTGGGCATCGACGATGATTTCCGCGCGCTTCAGGCGGTCAGCGTCGCGTCGTCGATGCTCTTGTTCCCGGTCCTGCTCCTGTTCTGCCGGGAGCTGAGGATTCGGTTTCCTACGTCGATCATCGCGTCATCGCTCTGCTGCTTTTCCCCCAATGTCTGGTTCTACGGGGGAACCGCTTTCAGCGATGTTGCCTCGCTCGTCCTCGTGACGGCGGCCTGCGCCTTCTTGCTGTGGGGATGCCGTTCTCCCGGCGCATACGTCGTTGGCACGATTTTGCTGGCACTTGCGATCGGGGTTCGTTCCCAGAATCTGCTCGTGGGCCTCTTGCCACTTCTCCTGGCAACGCGCTTTCGCCTGCGAGGACGACGACGGGTCGTCGCCGCGGCGGCACTCATCGCCGTGGCGATCGTCGTCGGGAGCTACGCCGGCGCGGCGATCGCCACCGGATCGTGGGACATGTATCAATCCGCGATCTCGCATCACGGCGACTACATCAAGAAGGTCGACTCGTTTCTGAGCCCGACGCGCCTTCCGCTGTGGCATCTCTTCGACCGCTTTTTCCTGCGCCAGTATCAATGGGCCGTCGGAGGAATCGTAGTCTCACTCCTGGTTCTCGGGTCGCTCGTGCAATGCGTGCGAACGCGCGAGCTCAGGCCGCTCGTCGCGCTCGCGGTTTTCGCGCCGTTTTGTCTCTTCGCATGGTTGATGCTCGATCGTTACAGCATCAACCGATTCGCCATCGGCTACAGCCCTCCGTTCGCAATTCTTGCCGCCGACGGGCTCTGGCGACTGGCGAACTGGGTTTCCAGGCGCCTCGGGCGCTTCTCCTCGACTGCGATCGAAGCGGTCCTTGCAATCGCGCTGGTCGGTTCGTTCGCTTGCTGGGCCTTGCCTGCGTTGAACATCGTGCGAACGACGGCCGCGCCGACTGTATCGGCGCTCGAGTGGCTGCGCGCCAACGAGGCGGCTCCCAGAGGCACGCTCTACGTGGGACGTTCGATGAAGCAGTTCGTCGAGTACTCGCTTCCCGATGTCCCGTTCGCAGTCGTCGCGAACGAGCACGCGCTGCCGCTGCGCGACGTATCGGGTCTGCTGCTCGCCGAATGGCTGTCGGGTCATCCCCAGGAGCTCGCATTCCGACGTGAGCGAGGGCGTCTGTGGAGCGTGGCGCGCCGTCACTACTTCGACGTCTCGATTTCACCGCTGCGACCTGCGCCAGTCTTTCTCGACGGATGGGCTCCTGCCGATTCGGACTCCAGCGGCGAGTTCCGACGGATGTCAACGCACTCCCTGATGCTGCTCCCGCGGTCCTCGTCTCCGTCCTGGCTGACCCTCGAAATGGAGCTTCCGTCGTCATCGAGTACAGTCGAGGTGCGCCTGGACGGCGTGACGCTCGGGCGCGCCACTCCCTCGGGGGCGGAGTTGGAAATCGAGTACAAAGTAGCCCCGTCCGACTCGGAATCGCATCGACTCGAGCTCGTCGCGCGCGACGGGCTCGTCCTGCGACGGATTTCATGGGGCCACAGGGTGCGAAAGTGATCGTGAAGCGGGAAGAGGACGGCGAGACGCTCGACGGCCGCGGCGTCGCGCGAATGCAGCCTTCGGAACGAAACTCAGCGACGGGCTGTTTGCAGCAGGGCGAATGAACCCTGTCGTCAAGTGGCTCCGCATCCTCCTTCCGATTGCCTTCGTCGGCTTCATCGGGCTGATCGTCGTCAGCTACAGCAAGGCGAAGCTCGACCGTTCGGCCTCGATCGCGGACGGCCGGGATCTCGAACCACGCGAAGGCGACGACACGCCCAGTCTCGTAATGAAGACGTTCGAGGACACGCACAGTCTTGGCGGACGCATGATTTCGCGGATTCGTGCGACGCGAACGACGGGATTCAAGTCGGGCTGGTACACGCTCGAGGGGATAGACCTCACGCTCTTCGGCGAAGGAGGGGTCCGCTACGCGATCACGGCAGACAAGGCGCAGTTCAACCCGGAAACGAAAGAGGCCGAGGCGATCGGCGGCGTGAAACTGACGTCGAGCGAAGGAATCGAGCTTCGCACGGCGACGCTCCGCTTCAATGGAACGAGCGCGGACAACAAGGTTCCGGTCGATTTCAAGGTGGGTGGCTGGACGGGGCGCGCAGGCGGAATCCGGCTCGAAGTCGCCGAGCAGGCGTTGCATCTCGTCGGCGGCGTGACGGCGGAGATGAGCTCGCCCGATCCCGCGGCACGCGCGTCGGTCGCGGCCGGCGAGGCGACGTCCCGCCAGAAGACGGGACAGTTGATTTTCACGGGAAACGTCCGATTGACGAAGCAGGGCGAGTCGGCATCGGCCGACATGATCGCGGTCACGACCCGATCGGAGGACCGCACGCTCAGTGCACTATCGGGTGACGGGAACATCGTGATCCGCCTCGCAGGCTCGAGCGCGCTCGGGGCACAGGCCGGCGACGAATTGATCGGGCGCGGCGAGACTCGGATCACCGCGGACAGGTTTGTCGGCGACATTCAACCGGGCGGGGCGATCCGCGGGCTGATTTTCTTCGGTGAGCGGATGCCCGTTCACGCGATCGTCGACGGCACTCCGCGCCGCGAGCTCTCGGCAGCCCAGGTGCGCGTGGACATCACGGAGGCACGCTCCATCGGCGCTCTGCACGCAGAAGGGAAGGCGAGCATGAGCGAGGGAGGCGACGAGCCTCGGGCCGTCGAGGCCGAGGAGATCGACGTGTTCTTCGATCCGGTGACGAAGAAGGCGTCGAATGCCGTGCTCGAGCGAGGCGTGAGATTCCGCGATCCGAAGAGCGATGGGCGCGCCGATGCGGCCACCTACGACATGGCCGGCGACCGCGTCGTGATGACGACGGTCGGCGGGATGACGCCGACCCTCACGTCGGAAGGGACGATGCTGAAGGCGTCGATCATCGAGATCTTCCCCAAGGCCGGAATCCTCAAGGGGACCGGCGCGGTCGTCGCGCGCTACGCCGCGAAGAAGGACTCGCCGTCGGACAGCGTGCTCTTCTCCGGGAAAGGGCAGCCGGTTTACGTGAACTCGGCCGCGGTCACCGTCAACCGGGCATCGAAGCAGGCGTTGTTCAGCGGCGGAGTCAAGGCGTGGCAGGACCTCAACACCATCTTCGCGGACGAGCTCCAGATCCTGGAGAACGGAGACGAGATGGCGGCGAGGGGAGGCGTTCGCGCGATTCTCCGGCAGGGTGTCGACGAATCGGGCGCGCCGCGACTCGTAAACGCGCGCTCGGAAACGCTGAGCGCGAAGAAGGCCGCGCGCCAGGTGCAGCTCGACGGGAAGGTCCGTATCGAAGAGCCGGGACGAGTCCTTTTGTCCGACAAGACGGTGCTTCACTTCGACAAGGCGCAGAAGCTCGAGAGAATCGAGTCAGAGGGCAACGTAAGCGTGACCGAGTCTGCTACCGGCCGCAGCGCCAAGGGAACGGAGGCCACCTACCGGGTGGTCCAGCGTACCCTTCGCATTCTCGGTGCCCCTGCCGTCTTGATCGACGCCACAGGCGAAGTCAAGGGGACGGAAATCCGTTTCGATACGGCGAGCCAGAAAGTGGAAGTGATCGGCGGCGAGGCGACTTACAATCCCGAATGAGATGAATGATGCGGATGTGCGGATGGCGCCGACGGGCGAGGACGGCGTCGAGGGAGAGGTTTCCACCCTTTCGACACGCGGGCTCGTCAAAATCTATCGTGGGCGCAGGGTCGTGCAAGGTGTCTCGATTGACATCCGCCAGGGGGAGATCGTCGGTCTGCTCGGGCCGAACGGCGCAGGCAAGACGACCACGTTCTACATGGTGGTGGGCCTTACGCAGCCCGATTCGGGAAGCGTCCTGCTGGGAGGCGAAGACATCACTAGCCTGCCGATGTACATGCGGGCCCAGCGCGGAATCAGTTACCTCCCGCAGGAACCGTCGATCTTCCGCAAGCTGACCGTCGAAGAGAACCTCCTCGCGGTGTTCGAGACGATGAGCCTGCCCCTCTCGGAGCGAGAGCGCCGCACGCGTCGGCTCCTCGAGGAGTTCGGCGTGGCGCACATCGCCCGCAACCGCGGGTACGCGCTCTCCGGCGGGGAACGGCGCCGGGTGGAGATCGCGCGGAGCCTGGCACTGAGCCCGTCGTTCATCCTTCTGGACGAGCCATTTGCGGGGATCGACCCGATCGCGGTGCTCGAGATCCAGGGAATCGTCTCGCGCCTGAAAGCGCGCGGGATCGGCATTCTGATCACCGACCACAACGTCCGAGAAACATTGAAGATCACCGATCGCGCCTATATCATTAAAGAGGGTGAGATCTTTCGACAGGGACCGCCGCAGGAGCTGTCGTCGGACGCTGAAGTACGGCGGATCTACCTCGGCGAGGGCTTCAACCTTCACTGAACCGGACCTCCCGCTTCCCGAGAAAGCGGTCCCCGCCGGCCGGAACCAGAACTGAAATGGGCCTCGAGCAAAAGATCCAGCTGAAGCTGTCGCAAAAGCTTGTGATGACGCAGGCGCTGCAGCAGGCGATCAAGCTGCTCCAGATGACGCGGATGGAGTTGCAGGAGGTCGTTTCTCAGGAGTTGACCGAGAACCCGCTCCTCGAGGAGAGCTCCGACGAGGAAGGGAAGCCGGAAGAGGTCGAGGCCGAGAACGAGGCCCAGGCTGCAGCCGAGGCGCAGACCGAACGGGATAGCGGCAAGGAAGGCGAAGCGCCTCCCGTCACGGACGAATCCTCTCCGGTCGAGAAGGACCGCGACTCGTTCGACGAGATCGACTACGAGGCGTACTTTCAGGACTACATCGAGTACGGGTACAACCCGCGCGGCTCGGAAGAGCACGAGGCGTTCCCGCTCGAGAACATCCTGACGCAGCCCCCCGACTTGTCGGACCATCTGACCTGGCAGCTCCAGATGTCGGACGCGTCGACGGAGATGAAGGCGATCGCCGGTTTTCTGATTGGCAATCTCGACGGGGACGGCTACCTGCAGTTGACGGACGAGGAGATCGTATCGGCGTTTCCCGAAGCGTCCGACGCGATCATCGAGCGGACGATTCAGCTGGTGCAGTCGTTCGACCCGATCGGGATCTGCGCTCGCAACCTCAAGGAGTGCCTTCTGCTCCAGCTCGACCGGCTCGACATCGACTCGGCGTTGCTGACCAAGGTCGAAGAGATCGTGGAGCAGCACTGGGAGCTCTTCGCATCGCGAAGCTACCCGCAGCTCGCAAAGGCGCTCGGCGTCGACATGAAGCTGCTCGAGACGATGGTGGAGCTGATTCGCAGGCTCGATCCGAAGCCGGGCGGCGTTTACGACAACGAGCGGGTGATTTACGTCGAGCCCGACGTGTACGTACGCAAAGTGGGTGACGGCTACGCAATCGAAGTGAACGACGACGGGATGCCGCGCCTTCGCCTGAGCCATCGTTACCGCCAGATGCTCGGGAGGGAGGACTCGAAAGGGGAGACGGCGAACTACATCCGCGACAAGATGAAGTCGGCGTTCTGGCTGATCAAGTCGCTCGACCAGAGGCAGCGGACGATCTACAAGGTGGCCGACTCGATCGTGAAGCACCAGAAGGAGTTTCTGGATCACGGCGTCGACCGGCTTCGCCCTCTGGTGTTGCGCGACGTGGCGGACGACATCCAGATGCATGAGT
>JBPPMG010000375.1:0-28763 GCA_051305935.1 Thermoanaerobaculia bacterium | reverse complement strand
CGGTGCATGGTCGTGGGAAGCGTCACGGTTGAGTCTAGAGAACGAGGCTCGACTGGTGCCAGGTGGATGCCGGCAACATCTTGTACCGGTCGCGAGCACCAACAGCGTCCGGCGCGGAGCGCCGAAGGATCGTTAGCCCCCGACTTCAGTCGGGGGTAAACGTGGCAGCAAGGAAGAAGCGCCGCATAGCGGCGCCGGCTCATCGTCGTTCCGGCGCGATGAAATCCCTCCTCCGCCGCTACGCGGCGGTGATTCACGATGGATGCTCGAAACCCACAGCTGAAGCTGTGGGCTACCGATCCTTCGCCGCTGACGCGGCGTGGTGCATCGCCGGCGCATGATTGCGGATACCCGTTCCCCCTCCCGTGACTTTCTCTTCATCCGCTGCTACTCTTTTGCTTCCTGGACTGAGTTGGGGCCGCTTGCAACCAGGTTAAAAAAAGCCTAAATAGCCATCAGGTAGAGTCTTACCACTCGATTGATGACTCCCGGCCTCACGCACGACGTGGGGCTCTTTTTTTTCGCCGGGTTGGCAGAAAGCGGCCCCGGATTGGGAGAGTCATGAACGCCGACCGAACGAACGAGCTCACCGCCCTGTTGCGACGCCGCATCCTGTTGCTCGACGGAGCGATGGGGACGATGATCCAGCGCTACCGCCTCTCCGAGGCCGACTATCGCGGCGAGAGGTTCGCGAATCATCCGCGCGATCTCAAAGGAGCGAACGACCTGCTCTGCCTCACGCGCCCTTCCGTCGTCGAAGAGATCCATCGCGCATACCTCGACGCCGGCGCCGACATCATCGAGACGAACACGTTCAACGCGACGTCGACGTCGATGGCCGACTACGGTCTCGAGCCGTTCGTCCGCGAGATCAACGTCGAGGCGGCGCGCATCGCGCGTCGCGCGGCCGATGCGGTGACCGCGCTCGACCCGTCGCGCCCGCGCTTCGTCGCCGGGGCGATGGGGCCGACGAGCAAGACGGCCTCGCTCTCGCCCGACGTCAGCAACCCCGGCTTTCGCGCAGTTTCGTTCCAGGATCTCGTCGCGGCGTACTACGAGGAGGCCGCCGGGCTCGTCGACGGCGGCGCCGACATCCTCATGCCGGAGACGACGTTCGACACGCTCAACGTGAAGGCGGCGATTTACGCGATCGAGCAGTTGTTCGAGGAGCGCGGCTCCCGGCTTCCGGTCATCGTCTCGGTGACGATCACCGACGCGTCGGGACGCACGCTCTCCGGGCAGACGGTCGAGGCGTTCTGGAACTCGGTCGCGCATGCGCGTCCGCTTGCCGTCTCCATCAACTGCGCGTTAGGCGCCGAGGAGATGCGACCTTACGTCGAGGAGCTGTCGCGAATCGCGGACTGCTTCGTGGTCTGTTACCCGAACGCCGGCCTGCCGAACGAGCTCGGCGGCTACGACGAGACTCCCGAGCAGATGGCGGCAACGCTGCGCGAGTACGCGAGCGAAGGCTGGGTGAACGTCGTGGGCGGCTGCTGCGGAACGGGCCCGGAGCACATCCGTGCGATCGGCGCGGCGGTCGCGGGCCTCGCGCCGCGCGTGCCGTCGACGCCCGAGGGCTACACGCGCCTCTCCGGCCTCGAGCCGCTAACGATTCGCCCCGACTCGAACTTCATCGTCGTGGGCGAGCGAACGAACGTCACGGGCTCGCCGAAGTTCGCGTCGCTCGTCAAGCAGGGAGACTTCGACGGGGCGCTCGAGGTTGCGCGCCACCAGGTCGACGGAGGCGCGAACATTCTCGACGTGTGCATGGACGAAGGGATGCTCGACTCCGAGGATGCGATCACGCGCTTTCTCCATCTCGTCGCGTCGGAGCCCGATATCTCGCGCCTCCCGATCATGATCGACAGCTCGAAGTGGACCGTACTCGAGGCGGGGCTTCGCTGCACGCAGGGGAAGTCGGTCGTCAACTCGATCAGCCTCAAGGAAGGCGAGGCGGAGTTCCTCCAGCGCGCGAAGATCGTCCGGCGCTACGGCGCCGCGGTCGTGGTCATGGCATTCGACGAGAAGGGTCAGGCCGATTCGCTCGAGCGGCGAGTCAGCGTGCTCACCCGCGCCGTGACGCTGCTCATCGAGAAGGCGGGCTTCGACGAGAGCGACATCATCGTCGACCCGAACGTGCTCACGGTCGCCACCGGCATCGAGGAGCACAACAACTACGCGGTCGACTTCATCGAGGCGACGCGCGAGATCAAGAAGCGCTTTCCCGCGCTCAAGGTCTCCGGCGGCATCAGCAACGTCTCGTTTTCGTTCCGGGGAAACAAGCCGGTCCGCGAAGCGATGCACTCGGCGTTTCTCTACCACGCGATCCGGGCCGGGCTCGACATGGGAATCGTCAACGCGGGACAGCTTGCAATCTACGAGGAGATCCCGAAGGAGCTCCTGGAGCGGGTCGAGGACGTGCTGCTGAATCGCAGGCCCGACGCGACCGAGCGGCTGCTCGTGTTTGCACAGAGCTACGAGGCGGTGGCGTCGCAGACCGAACAAAAAGTCGAGCAGGAGTGGCGCACGCGCCCGGTCGATGACCGCCTCTCGCACGCGCTCGTGAAGGGGATCATCGATCACCTCGACGAAGATCTGGAGGAAGCTAGACACAACTACGCGACCTCGCTCGAGATCATCGAGGGTCCGCTGATGGCGGGGATGAACGTCGTCGGCGACCTCTTCGGCGCGGGGAAGATGTTCCTGCCGCAGGTCGTGAAGAGCGCGCGCGTGATGAAGAAGGCAGTCGCCTATCTCACTCCGTTCATCGACGCGGAGAAGGCGACGTCGGCGCGCTCGTCGCAGGGGCGCGTGCTGCTCGCCACGGTGAAGGGCGACGTTCACGACATCGGCAAGAACATCGTCGGCGTCGTTCTCGGATGCAACGGATACGAGGTGATCGACCTCGGTGTCATGGTCTCGGCGGAGACGATTCTGCAGACCGCGCGCGAGCGGGAAGTCGATGTCGTCGGCCTGAGCGGCCTCATTACGCCGTCGCTCGACGAGATGGTCCACGTCGCGTCGGAGATGAAGCGACTCGGCATGACGACGCCGCTGCTGATCGGCGGAGCGACGACGAGCAAGCTGCACACCGCGGTGAAGGTGGCGCCGCGTTACACGGGCGACACCGTGCACGTGGTCGATGCGTCGCGCTGCGTCGGCGTGCTCTCGAATCTCCTCAGCGAGGAGCGGCGTCCCGCGTTCGCCGCGAAAAATTGCGAGGATCAGGAGCAGTTCCGGCGCGCGTACGCGGCACGGTCGGCGCAGGAGACGCTTCTGCCGATCGACGAGGCGAGGCGCCGCGCGCCGAAATTCGTCTGGAGGGCAGGCGAGGTTGCGCAACCGTCGTTCGAAGGGCTGCGCGTCGAGCGCGACATCCCGCTCGACCGCATCGTTCCCTTCATCGACTGGACCCCCTTCTTCCATGCCTGGGAGCTTCGCGGCCGCTGGCCGCAGATGCTCGACGATCCGCACGTCGGCGATCGTGCGCGCGAGCTGATGAGCGATGCCCAGGAATTGCTGGCGCGCATCGTCGACGAGCGCATGCTCGAGGCGCGGGCGACGTGGGGGTTCCTGCCGGCGAATTCCGTTGGCGACGACATCGTGGTCTTCCGCGGCGACAAGCGCCACGAGCGCTGGGCGACCATCCACACGCTTCGCCAGCAGGTCGACCTTGGACCATCGCGTCCGAACCACGCCCTGGCCGACTTCGTCGCGCCGCAGGAGAGTGGAATCGCCGACTGGCTCGGCGCCTTCGTCGTGGGGATCCATGGCGCAGAGGAGCACGCGGAGGCGTTCCGCGCGCAGCACGACGACTACGCGGCGATCATGATCAAGGCGCTCGCCGACCGCCTGGCCGAGGCGCTCGCCGAGATGATTCACAAGGAAGCGCGCGTGGCGTGGGGTTACGGCGCGGCCGAGATGCTGAGCGCCGAGGATCTCGTCGCGGAGAAGTACCGGGGGATCCGGCCAGCGCCGGGCTACCCGGCATGTCCCGACCATTCGGAGAAACGGACACTCTTCGATCTCGTGAGCGCGGAGAAGACGATCGGCTCGGCGCTCACCGAGTCATTTGCGATGACCCCTGCGTCCTCCGTGTCGGGCTTCTACTTCTCGCATCCGCAGGCGGCGTACTTCACCGTCGGCAGGATCGGGCGCGACCAGGTGATCGACTATCACCGGCGAAAGGGTGTCTCTCTCCAACTCGCCGAACGCTGGCTCGCGCCCAACCTCGGCTACGAGCCGGAGACGTGGGACGGCGAGGGATGCTCCTGCGGCGAGACGCACGACGAAGTGCTAAGTGTTGAGTGAGGGCGAGAGGCGAAGAGGCGAAAGGCGAAGAGGCGAACAGGCGAAAGGCGAGCACCAACCTGAGAGGCCCTTCCTCCCTCGCTGGCGCTCGTTCGTGAGGGCGACGAGTCGGGCGGATGTCGCCCATCGTTCAGTCCGACTTGTAACTCCTGACTCGCCTCTCGTGCCACCACCCGCGATCGCCGGCGCAGGACTTCAGCTGTAGAAGCCTGAGAGGTCCTTCGCTTCGCTCAGGACGACGAACTCGGTTCGGTGTTCCTTCCCTTCAATCCGTCGGCTTGCCCATCGGCGAGAGGTCGGTGTTCACGTTGATCGTGTAGACCTTCCGGAACTGCCCGACTTCCGAGTCGAAGTAGGCGGTCACGCGCATGGTCACCGGCCCGTTGTTGCCGATGATGCTGCCTTCCGAGTTTGCGGGGAGCCAGGTCTCGACCTCGATCGTCTGGTCGGGTCCGATTGCGTTCTCGAACGGACGGCTCGCGTTCTCGATCTCATACGCGCCCTGGCCGATGGTCGAAAAATTCAGGCGTTTGAGCGTGATGGTCTCGCCCGACGGGTTGTAAACGGCGATGCGAAAATTTACGGACATCGGTCCGGTGACCTGGCTCCCGGCGAGGCCGGGACCACCGAGCTGCCGCAATGCGAGCTCCGGCGGAATGAGGTCGACTTTCGCGTTGTCGATCGTCGAGCAGCCGGCGAGCGCGGCGAGCGCAAGGAACGGGATGATCATCCTGGTGAGCCTCATGGCGATTCCCTCCTGCGGCCGCGTTGCGTGCCGCTGCAAATGAAAACGGAGGGAGCCCCGCGCTCCCTCCGCCGAACCGTTATAAATTGTACAAGTTAGTTCAGATATTTGATGACTTCCTTCGCCATCGGGGCGTCGTTGCCAGTCGGGGCGAGCTCGAGGTACTTCTGCAGCGCCTCCTTGGCCTCGGGGTTCTTCGAGAGGCGGACATTGGCCATACCGAGCTGGAACCAGGCATCGCTGAAGGTCGCGTCGAGCTCGGTCGCCTTTACGAGCAGGGGCACGGCCTCTGCGTCGCGGCCGGCGTTGAGATGCACCACGGCCTGGTTGAACAGGTCGGGCGCGTTCTGTGGCGCTTTGGCCTTGTGCTCGGCGGCCTTGGCCTTGTCGCCCGTCTTGGCGTACGCCTCCGCGAGCACGATGTGCATGTCGTCATCGTCGCCGACGAGAGCGAGAACCTTTTCGGCCGCCGCGATCGACTTCGGGTAGTCGTTCTTTCGCAGGTAGAGCTTGCCGAGCGCCATGTAGGCGGCGGAGAGCTCCGGCTTGAGCTTGACGGCCTCTTCCATCTTGGCGATGGCGCCGTCGAGGTTATTGTCGTTGGCCAGCCTGGCGCCTTCGTTGTAGGCGTCGGTGGCCGGATCGACCACGGTGGTCGTCACCATCGTCGTCGTCGACTGCGGCGCGCCGAGCATGAAGGTTCGCTCGTTCTTTTCGGGAACGAGCGCCATCTTGATCACTTCCTTGTAGTCGCTGAAGCCGGGGGCCGAGACCGTGAACTCGTAACGAATCGTTCCGTCGACGACGGCGAGCGCGAACGTGCCGTTCTCTTTGACCTTGAACGACTCCTTGTAGCTGATCCTCTCGACGGCGGCGACGGTGATCATCGAGTCCTTGATCGGGTTGCCTTTGGGATCGACGACCTTACCGGTCATCCGTGCCTGGCCGATGGCAAAGGCAGAGATGGGAAGCACGAGCATGAAGACGAGCCCGAGCAGAATCGATTTACGCATTTTGAGACTCTCCTTATTCATGGGACGGAATCTTCTGAAGACTCGTTCCAAACGCCGATAACCGGACGCCGGAAATCACCATTCCGATTACAGGCAACGGATCCCGCGGGCCGTGACGCGAATCACAGTCCCGGAATATTCACGTCCGTCGGTCGGCGGTCATGTACGTATGGTCCGCCATGCCCTTTTCGTAGTCGGCCAGCAGGCGCATCCCCTCGTTCGGCTTGAGCCGGTCGCCTTTGATCGCTGCGTCGATCTGTACTTTCATACGTTTGGCGAGCTCGTTGGTGTCGTACTGCGTCATCCGGAGCACCTCGGCGATGGTGTTGCCGGGGATCGTCTCCTCGACGTACCAGCCGCTCTCCTCGTCCTCGTCAAGGAAGACGTGGACCTCGTTGACCCGGCCGAACAGGTTGTGCAGGTCGCCCATGATGTCCTGGTAGGCGCCCGTCAGGAAGATCCCGAGGTAGTAAGGCTCGTCGTCGAGCTCGTGAAGGCGGAGCGTCATTTTGACGTCGGAGAGGTCGATGAACTTCGAGACCTTCCCGTCGGAGTCGCAGGTGATGTCGACGAGGGTCGACTCGAGCGTCGGTTCCCGATCGAGGCGGTGGATCGGGATGATGGGGAAGAGCTGACCGAGAGCCCAGTGATCGAGCAGCGACTGGAACACGGAGAAGTTGCAGATGTGCTGGTCGGCGAGCTGAGTGGAGAGGTTGACGATGTCCTCCGGCACTTCCTCGGGCGGGAGCTTCGAGGCGATCTTCTGGATTCCCTCGGCGATCTCCCAGAAGAGATTTTCGATGCGCGCCTTCACGTCGAGCTCGAGGACGCCGAGCTCGAATCGGTTCTGCGCGCCCTCTTTGATCCCCTGCAGGTCGTGCCACGACTCGGTGAGGTTGCGGATCGTAAGGTGCGAGTTGATGTACTCGAGCTCGTCGATGAGCTTGTGGTCGCGCGAACCCACGTCGAGCCGCTGCACGGGCGTCTTCTCGATCGAGCCGAACGCCTCGACGACGAGCACCGAATGATGAGCGACGAGGGCGCGTCCCGACTCCGACACGATGTTCGGGTGCGGGACACCTTCTTCGTCGCAGATGTCGGCGATGTTGTAGACGATGTCGCTCGCGTACTCGTTGATGGTGTAGTTCATCGAGGAGTGGAACGTCGAGCGCGATCCGTCGTAGTCGATCGCGAGCCCGCCGCCGACGTCGAGGTACTCGAGCGAGTGCCCCATCTTGCGGAGCTTCGCGTAGTAGCGTGCCGCCTCGCGCACCGCGCGCTTGATCGTCATGATGTCGGTGATCTGCGAGCCGATGTGGAAGTGGACGAGCTTGAGCGAGTTCTCCATTCCGGCAGCGCGCATGATGTCGAGCGCCTGGAGAATCTCCGAGGTCGAGAGGCCGAACTTCGCGTTCTCCCCGCCGCTCGTCGCCCAGAGACCGGAGCCCTTCGAGACGAGGCGGACGCGGAATCCGATGAAGGGCTGCACGCCCATTTCGCCGGCGATTCGGACGATCTCTCGGACCTCGCTCAGCTTCTCGGCGACCAGGATCACCTTCTTGCCCAGCTTGCGGCCGATGAGCGCGATGCGGATGTAGGCCGTGTCTTTGTAGCCGTTGCAGATGATGAGCGAGTCAGGATCGCTGTGGACTGCCAACCCCGCGAAGACCTCGGGCTTGGATCCGACCTCCACGCCCATGTGGTAGGGCTGACCGGCGTCGAGAATCTCCTCGACGACTTCTCGAAGCTGATTCACCTTGATCGGGAAGACGCCGCGGTAGACCCCCTGGAACTTCGTCTCGGAGATCGCGCGGCTGAACGCCTCGTTGAGCGCGACGACGCGGTGGCGAAGCAGATCCTGGAAACGGATCAGCAGCGGCGAATGGAGCCCCTGGTCGAGCGCCTCGTGGAGGACGTCGAGGATCGGAATCGTGCCCCCTTTGTCCTGCAGCGGGGCGACGACGACGCGGCCTTCCGGGTCGACATTGAAGTATCCGCCTCCCCAGCGGTCGATCATGTAGTGCGATACGGCGTCGTCGACGGTCCATGCGGCCTGTTCGACGAGAGTCTGGTTCTCGCTCAAGTACGATTCTCCTCCGCCATATGGCGATGGAGAAAACGATAAGGCAACGCGGGGCGCCGCGCTACAGGGAATTGCGTCCGCGCGGCGGACGTAAGGATGAGCCGGCGGAAGAATACGGTTCAGGATCTGGACTCGATGCTGCGAAGCGATTTCTGGTACGACCTCCCTGGCGAGCTCATCGCGCAGCAACCGCGTGAGCGCGGCCGCTCGCGGATGCTGCGGCTCGATCCGGTGGCAGAGACGGTCGAGCACCTCGGCTTCGAGCGCTTTCCGTCCTTGCTCCGGGCGGGCGATCTCGTCGTGCTCAACGACACGGAGGTGTTTCCCGCGCGCATCGTCTCGCGGCCGCGAGGCAACATGGCGAAGGGAATCGAGCTGCTGCTGACGCGTCGCATCGCGCCGCTGCATTGGCACGCGCTCTGCCGTCCGGCGAAGAGAGTGAGAGAGGGCGACCGGCTCGTCTTCTCCGACCTTCTTGCCGCATCCGTCGAGGCGAAGCTCGAAGACGGGAGCATCGCTGTCCGCTTCGAGGGAGCGATCGACGAGTCGGCGTTCTGGTCGGAGCTCGATGCGATCGGGGTCACTCCGCTGCCTCCCTACATCCGCCGCGATGACCCGCGAGCGGAGGATCGCGACGCATACCAGACGGTTTACGCTGCGAATCGCGGCGCCGTGGCGGCACCGACCGCGGGACTTCACTTCACGCCGGGGATCCTCGACGAAGTGGCGGCACGCGGCGTGGAGATCGTGCGACTCACGCTCCATGTCGGAGTGGGCACGTTTCGGCCCGTGACGGCCGAGCGCCTCACCGACCATCGCATGGACACCGAGTGGTTCACCGTGCCCGAGGCGACTGCGGAGGCCGTTGCGCGCACGAAGGCGCGGGGAGGCCGTGTCGTCGCCGTGGGGACGACGAGCGTGCGTGCGCTCGAGAGCGCGGCGGACGAAACGGGCAGAGTGGCGGCGGGCGACTCGTCGACGGCGCTTTTCATCACCCCCGGCTACCGCTTCCGTGTCGTCGACGCCCTGCTGACGAACTTCCACCTGCCGGAATCGACGCTGCTGATGCTCGTGTCCGCCTTTGCGGGCCGCGAGCTCGTGCGCAAGGCGTACGCCGAGGCGATTCGCGAGAAGTACCTCTTCTTCAGTTTCGGCGATTGCATGTTCGTCGAGAACAAGTCCTGGGTCCTGAGTCCTGAGTCCTGAGTCCTGAGTCCTGAGTCCTGAGTCCTGAGTCCTGAGTCCTGAGTCCTGGAATCGTCATCTCGAAGCGTGATTTGTCTGTGACGTGAGCCGCGAAGCGGCGAGGCGATGGTTAGCTCGGCGCGTGAGCACCGAGAAGAGCGGAAGTGCATTCGTGAGCCGCGACGCGGCGAAACGAGGCCACCGTGTCACGGTGCCAATGGCGTGCCGCTCCTTCGGAGCTTGCCGTGGAATTGCGCGGCGATCTCGGCGCTCACGCGCCGAGCCAACCATCGCCTCGCCGATTCGCGGCGTGTTCTCGTTGACAGGGAGTCCCTGAAATGCAGGATCCTCCGACCCCAGCACTTTCCCCATCGTGGCCACTCGCGCGATACTGGACGCACATGTCACTCGTCCGCTTTGCGCCGCTCGGGCTGGTCGCTGCGCCTCTCGAGAACGAGACGATTCTCGACGTTGCGCGCCGCGCGGGCGCGCCAATCGGGAACAGTTGCGGCGCTGTCGGCTGGTGCGCGCGCTGCCGCGTGTGCATCGTTGCCGGTGCCGAGAACCTCGGTGGAACGACGAGCGTCGAGCGGGCGAAAGGAAGCGAGCTCGGCTTCGCAGCCGACGAGCGGCTTGCCTGCCAGGCGACGGTGAAGGGCGATGTCACGGTGACCACGACCTACTGGGGCCCGCTGCGTTGATGTCCTCACGCCCGGTTTCACCGGGTTGACTCCGTTTACAGAGATTTTGCACCCGGGAGCAAACCTTTCTTCGGCTCGTGCGTCTGTATACACATAGCAACGAGGTGAGGACATGCCCCTGGCGAAGAACGAAACGTCACGTATCACCGAGGTAGCGCGCCAGATCATCGGCGTGATTCCGACGGAAGTCGAGATTCGCTCCGAGGATGCGCGGGTGATTCGCTATCGAGTGCGCCGCGGCTTCGGCTGGCGGCTGTCTACGGTCGTGCTCGACAAGCTGTCGCTGCTCCGCCTCGCCAACGACCCGCAACGAGACATCAAGATCGAGTACCTCCGCCGTGAGCTCGTCGATTCGGCGACGGAGCGGCGGGAGTTCCGATACCCCCGTACTCTGGCCGTCGGGGGATAACGGCTGGCGCCGGCGCGCGGACCGTCCCTCCCCGCGCGCCGGCTTCAGCCACATCAACTGGCAGACCCCCCTAACCGCACCACCAGCCCGCACACGTCCCCCCGATCGAGACACCAATCTCCGCGCTCCCGAGTGGCCAACCCGGGGGCGCGTTCCTGTTTATGGGGGTTTAGGCGATGAGGCGAGAGGCGTTGAGGCGATGAGCGAATCCTCCGTACCGTGGAGGACGCAGCCTGAAGGCAGAAACCGAAATTGAGAATGAAGAATGTCGAATGACGAATGAAGAAGAGTGCCCGCGCAGGGCCGTTACTTCTTCATTCTTCATTTCGGTTTCTGAGGTCGCCTGTGGGATGCGCAGGGCGACTGGTTCCCGCCTATCGGTTTCTGAGGTCGCCCAGGCGGGACGCGCGCAAGGCGACCAAACTCAGTCGAACGCGGAGGTGGTTTCTCGTGTCATAGGGGGCAGGAACGGGTTCGCGTGGGAGGCGTGCCCACTCTGTGACTCTTCGAGTCAACATGCGAATCGACGGGCAGAATCGAAAAATTGCTACAAATAGTCGGCATATATTGATTTTTTCCGACGAACTGCCCATATTGATGCCCATGGACGAGCGAATCAACAAAATCGACCGGAAGATCCTCGACATTCTCGCCTCCGACGGCCGCACGCCCGTTGCGCAGATTGCCGAGAAAGTTGGCCTCTCCAGGCCCGCGGTGGCCGACCGCCTCGAGCGTCTCGAGCGCGACGGGGTGCTGCTCGGCACGGTGGGTGTGATCGACCCCGAGGCGCTCGGACTGGGCATCACGGCGTTCATCGCGGCGCAGCTCTCCTCGCCGTTCGACGCGAAGGGGCGCCGCGCATTCGACGAGCTGATGGATCGCTCGGAGATCCTCGAAATTCACACCGTCGCCGGCGACGACTGCTACCTGATGAAGGTTCGAACCGGGTCGATCTCGTCGCTCAACGATCTCGTTTCCTCTCTCGCGAAGTCGCCGCTCTCGCTCTCGACGCGCACGACGATCGTCATGCAGACGCACTGCGAGAAGACCGGCGGGCTCGTTCGCGGAAGGGGAAGCGAGTGAGCAAGGAAACGAAAGTCCTCGCCTACGTGGCGTTCGGGATCGTCTGCTTCGTCTGGGGGACGACCTACCTCGCGATCGCCATCGCGATCGAGACGCTGCCATCCATTCTCTTCCCCGGGCTGCGATTCACGATTGCAGGGATCGTGCTGCTCACCGTCCGTCTTCTGCAGGGTGCTTCGCTGCCGAAGCGCAGGAGCGACTGGCTGAACCTGATCTGGATCGGCGTGCTGATGGTCGGCACCGGCAACGTCTGCGTCGTCTGGGCCGAGCACCATGTGACGAGCGGATTCGCGGCGCTGCTCGTCGGCGGGGCGCCGTTCGCGATGGCGCTGCTCGAGCGCGCGCGCGGCGGCGAGCGGTTCACTCGCCGCAAGCTGATCGGCCTCCTCATCGGCTTTTCCGGTCTCCTGCTTCTGGTCGCGCCCGAGCTCACTGGCGGGAGCTTCAACCTGATGTTCCTGCTCGGCGTGCTTGCGATCCAGGTTGGCACGGTCGGATGGAACTGGGGCTCGATCGTTTCGAAGTACCACGTGTCGAAGGACATCGACCCGATCACGTCAGCCTCTCTCCAGATGCTTTTCGGCGGGCTCGTCGTCAGCGCTGTCGGACTTCTCAATGGCGAGGCGGCCCTCATGCACTTCAATGCGCGCACTCTCGCTGCGTTCGTTTACCTCGTCGTATTCGGTTCGATCCTGGCCTACGGTGCGTACGTCTACGCGCTTTCGAAGCTTCCGACGTCGACGACCTCGCTCTATGCCTACATCAACCCGGTCGTCGCTCTCTTCCTCGGCTGGCTCGTTCTCGACGAGCCGATCGGCTGGAACGGCGTGGCCGGCATGGTCGTGATCTTCACCGGCGTCGCCTTCGTCCAGTCGAAGGGAAGGCTCCGCGGCGCGACGATGACCGGTTCGGTGCCGCTGCCTGCGAACGCGCTTTCCCCGGCGAAGGCGCCCGCGGTGTCCGGCGAATCGGCGAATTGAGCCTGTGTGGAGTGCGCAAGCGCAGCTTGCGTCCTTCCAGCCGGAAGCGCAGCTTCCGGCGGTGCCCCGGGGAAAGGAAAGCGGCCCCGGTCGCCGAAGCTTCGCTTCGGCTTGGAAGGGCGAAAGCTTCGCTTTCGCACTCCACATAAAACTTCCCGCGACCCCGCCCGTATCAACCATCGCAATGAGTGAATTTGCGATTGAAACCCGCGACCTCCGGAAGACGTTCACCACCCCCTTCTCGAAGCGGACGGTGACGGCCCTCGACGGCGTGTCTCTCAGCGTCGCGCGAGGCGAGGTCTTCGGCCTCCTCGGGCCGAACGGCGCCGGCAAGACGACGACCGTGAAGATTCTCCTCGACCTCACGCGCGCCACCTCGGGAAGCGCGAGCATCCTCGGCGTGCCGACGAGCGACCCCGAGTCGCGCCGGCGTGTCGGCTACCTCCCGGAAGGGCACCGCTTTCCTGGATACCTCACCGCGAGGCAGACGCTCTCGATCTTCGGTCGCATGTCGGGAATCGACTCGGCCACCGTGGAGAAGCGCGCGATGCCTCTTCTCGAAAGCCTTCGCATCGCCGAGTGGGCCGACGTCCGCGTGAAAAAGTATTCGAAGGGGATGGTGCAGCGCCTCGGCATCGCCTGCGCGCTCGTCCACGAGCCCGAGGTGCTTTTCCTCGACGAGCCGACCGACGGAGTCGATCCGGTCGGGCGCCGCGAGATTCGCGACATCCTCAAGAACGAGGCTGCGAAGGGCCGCACGATCTTCCTCAACTCGCATCTCCTTTCGGAGATCGAGCTCATGTGCGACCGGACGGCGATCCTCCGCAAGGGGTCCATCGCGGCGATGGGCCGCATCGACGAGCTCACGCGAAAAGGCTCGACCTACAAGATCAAGGCGACGGGAACGCCCGAGAACCTCCTGGACGCGCTCACGGCCGCGGGAGCCGGAATCGAGAAGATGAACGGACACATGGTGCTGAACGTCCGCGACGTCGAGCACCTCAACGATCTGATCGACCGGCTACGCGCAAGCGGCGCGATGCTTCACGAACTGACCCCTGTGCGCTCGTCGCTCGAAGACGTATTCGTCGATCTCGTGCGCGCGTCCGAAACCGAGGGCTCGCAGCCGTCGAACCCGGAGGTCAACTGATGCGCGTGCTCGTTGCGAACATCGAAGAAGTCTTCCGCGAGGCGTTCGCGCGCTGGACGCTCGTCGCCTACTTCGTTCTTTCCTCGCTCTTCATTCTCGTCTTCGCGTCGGCGGTGAATCTCGACGTCGTCGACGGAGCTCTCGCGGGAGCGAAGCTCTTCGGGCAGTCAGTGCAGATGGGCGGGAACGAGATCGGGATCGAACAACTCGTCAGCGGGTTCGAGGGAGTCTTCGCTCCGATTCTCTTCGTCGTCGGGATCTTTCTGGCGATCTTCTCGACGGCACACCTGGTGCCTCGCCTCCAGGAAAAAGGAACGATCGATCTCTACCTCTCGCGGCCGGTACCCCGGATTCCGCTGCTGCTTTCGCGCTACGTCGCGGGGATGGCACTCGCGTCGCTCAACGTCATCTACCTCGTCGGCTCGATCTGGCTGATCGTGATCTGGAAAACTGAGGTGGTCCACTTCCGCTTCCTGCTAAGCGGGGGGATCATCATCTTCGCGATCGCGACGCTGCTGGCGCTCGCGTTCCTGATCGGAGTGGTGACGTCGTCGACCGCCGTCTCGATCATGGGCTCGTACGGGATCTTCTTTCTGACGATGATCCTGGCGGCGCATAAGCAGATCGAGACGGCGCTGACGAACGTGTTCCTCATCTGGACGGTGAAGTCGCTCTACTGGACGCTGCCCAAGACGTTCGACCTCCAGATGATGCTCTACTCGTACGTGGCCGAAAAGCCGCTACCCGAACAGATCAACAACGGCATCGCCACTCCGGTCCTGACGACCGCGGCATTTGCAATCGCCTGCCTCGCCCTCGCGAGCTGGCTCTTCAAGAAGAAGGAGTTCTAAAGCCATGAAAACGAATCATCGTTCCATACTCGCAACTGCAACCCTGACGCTCGCGATGCTGGCATTCACCGGCGTAGCGGCAGCCGGCGGGCCGATCAGCGCCCTCAAGATCGTTCCGGGCGACTCGGTCGCCGTGGGGATGGTCAAGCTCTCCGAGCTGCGCACGAGCCCGCTCTCGGGGCGCATCTTCAACGAGGCCGACAAGATGACCTGCGACGGCGACGGCGCGAAGTTCCTCGCCGAGGCGGGCCTCGATCCTGCGAAGGACATCGACACGATCACGTTCGCGCTCCGTCCGAATCAGGGGACGACTGAGAGCGACGGGCTCGTCGTCGCAGAGGGACGCTTCGACGCGACACGGGTCACCGCGGCGCTCCTGGCGCGCGGAGCGAAGGAGATGTCGACGCCGGCCGGCAAGTACTACCTCTTCGAGGAAAAGGCGGAGGACGACCACGACGGCGGAAAGGTTGCGATCAGCTTCGTCGGACGCGGCCAGGCCGTGATGGGAACGGAAGACGCGGTGAAGCTTGCGCTCAGCGCTGTGGCGAAGGGTGGCACCGGATTCACGACCTCGACCCTCGGTAGCCAGCTCTCGCGCATCGACGCGTCGGCTTCGGCCTGGATGCTCGCGGATGTGGAGCGGATGTCGCGCCTTGCCGCCAACGATCACGCCGGAACGCCGAAGACCGAGACGATCTTCGCGGCCGTGAAGAAGATGACCTACGTCACGATGTGGACGACCGATACGGGCAATGCGATCCGTTTCGGCGGCACCGCGATGTCGGACGACGAAGAGACGCGCGGGCTCGTGGAGGACACGATTCGTGGCGCCCTGAGCGCGGCGCGTCTGGCCGCGATGGAGAAGGATCCCGAGCTCGTCGAGCTGCTCCGGAAGGTGGAGGTCAAGCGTGACGGTGACGGCGTCTCGATCGAGGCGACGATCCCGGCCGAGCTGCTCGAGCGCTTCCAGCAGAAGGCGAAAGTGGCGGTGCAAAGCGAGAAGGTCGCGGCAAGGTAGGGATTGCGCGAATTCTCGATTGCGCGATTGCGCGATTGAAAAGCGAAGGCGGCGTGGCGAAAGCCCGCCGCCTTTTTTTCTTGCAGGACCAGATGACATCGTCACCCTGATCCCGGGACCCGGGAGAAGGGTCTCGCGCGCTTTCACCTGTTGCGCGTTGGTAGAAGCCTGCGAGGTCCTTCACTCCGCTTCGCTCCGTTCAGGACGACAAACTTCATGCGAAGCGCAACGAGTGTTCTTTAATCGCGCAATCGAGAAATCGCGCAATCGAGCAATGGTTGGGCGGCGGAACACTTGCTCCCGCACCCCCGCTCCTCTAGGATTCATGGACCGGTTCAACAGAAAGCGAGGGAGCACTGCCTTATGGCCTCCAAGACGATTGCCGTCCTCTTCGGGATGGAAGATACCTTTCCCTGGGCACTCATGAAGGCGGTCCGGGAGCGGAGCAAGGGGGACGTCGAAGGTGTGGCCGTGGAGCTGGGCCATTTCGACGATCAGATGGGTGTTCCGTACGACCTCGTGGTCGACCGGATCAGTCACGAGGTTCCGTTCTACCGGACCTGGCTCAAGAAGGCGATCGCCAGTGGATGCGAGATCGTGAACAACCCGATCTGGTGGTCGGCCGACGACAAGTTCTTCGACAACCTGGTCGCGAAGGCGGTCGACGTCGCGGTCCCGCGCACGGTCGTGCTTCCGCACAAGGAGCATCCGCCGGGCACGGAAGCGAAGTCGTTCCGCAACCTCAAGATGGTGGATTGGACGGAAGTCTTCCGTTACATCGGCTTCCCGATGTTCATGAAGCCGGCCTACGGCGGCGGCTGGAAGGACGTCTACAAGGTAGACACCCCGGAAGAGTTCTTCGCGGCGTACGACCAGACGCATTCGCTGACGATGATGGCGCAGGAAGCGATCGAGTTCGACGACTACTACCGTTGCTACGTGATCGGCCGCGAGCGCGTGCACGTGATGCGTTACGACCCGAAGCGTCCCCACCACGAGCGGTACATCCTGGATGCGCCGCCGACCGAGCCGAAGCTGCTCGCTAAGATCGTTCGCGACTCGAAGGCGCTCTGCGACGCGCTCGGCTACGACCTGAACACGGTCGAGTTTGCGATTCGCGACGGCGTGCCGATCGCGATCGACTTCATGAACCCGGCGCCGGACGCCGACCTCAACTCGGTCGGCGAGGAGAACTTCCGCTGGGTCGTCGAGAACATGGCGGACGTGCTGATCGAAAAGGTGAAGAACCCGAAGCCGTTCGAGCCGGTCGGTTCCTGGCCGTCGAAGTTCGGGCTCGCGAAGAAGTAAAGGGCGCGGCGCGTGACGCCGCAGAAGAGGATCCGATGGACCCGCTGATGGAAACGTCCGAACGCGCCGACGCGCCGGGACCCCGGACAGGCATCCGGCGACCTTCTCTCACGCTCGGAATCGAGGAGGAGTTCCAGCTCATCGATCCGCAGACTCGCGAACTGAAGTCGCACATCCAGGAGCTCGTGCTGGAGGGTGAGGCGCGTCTCGGCGAGCAGTTCAAGGTCGAGATGCACCAGTCGGTGATCGAGGTCGGCACCAACATCTGCCGGAACATCCAGGAGGCGCGCGCCGAGGTCGTCCGTCTGCGCGGAGAGATCATCCGCCTCACGCGCGACCGCGGGCTCCGCATCGCCTCGGGCGGAACGCACCCGATCACGCACTGGAAGAACGTGCAGATCACCCCGGGCGCGCGCTACGAGCAGATCGTCAAGGATCTTCAGACGATCGCGCGCGCGAACCTGATCTTCGGCCTGCACGTCCATGTCGCCGTCGAGGACAACGAGACGCGTATCGCGCTGATGAACAACGTCAGCTATTTCCTGCCGCACATCTTCGCCCTCTCGGTGAACTCGCCCTTCTGGTGCGGCGAGAACACCGGGTGGAAGAGTTACCGCGCGAAGGTCTTCGAGCGTTTCCCGCGCACCGGGCTTCCGGAGCGCTTTCGCTCCTGGTCCGAGTACCAGGGCTTCATCGACCTGCTCGTCGCGACCGGCTCGATCGACAACGGGAAGAAGATCTGGTGGGACGTTCGCGCGCATCCGTTCTTCCCCACGCTCGAGTACCGCATCTGTGACGCGCCGATGCGGGTCGACGAGGCAATCTGCTTCGCCGCGCTCTTCCAGGCGCTGACGCTCAAGCTCTGGAAGCTCCACAGCCGGAACATGGCGTGGCGCGACTACCGGAAGCCGCTCCTGATGGAGAACAAGAACCGCGCGGCGCGGTGGGGCATCGACGGCAAGCTGATCGACTTCGGCAGGCGCTGCGAGGTGCCGACCGAGGCGCTTCTCGACGAGCTCCTGGAGTTCGTCGACGATTGTGTCGATGAGCTGGGTTCGCGCAAAGAGGTCTACTACGTCCGCGAGATCATGAAGATGCGGACCGGCGCCGATCGCCAGCTGCACGTCTTTGAGCAGACGAAGGATCTCCGGAGGGTCGTGGACTACATGATCGCGGAGACGGAGCTGGACGTGCCGGTGTAGGGACGGGGGGCGGGCATCGGCCCGGCGCTCCCCGCATCGGTGGCCGGTTCTTTTCTTCATTCTTCATTCCGCATTCGACATTCTGAATTTCGGTTTCCGCATCCGCACGAGAACCGAAATGAAGAATGTCGAATGAAGAATGAAGAATGAAGAAGTTGAGCAGCTGCGATCCCGGCCCATGACCATTTGGAATCTCCCCCCACCCCCCGCCGTTCACGGGCGCAACACGAGGACCGGAATCTCCAGTGATCCAGACCGACACCTTCACCTACCACCGCGTCGAGCGCTCCGAGGACGAGCTTCCGGCCGATCCCCGGTTCCTCGACGTCGCCGTGCTCGACATGAACCACGGCTGGCACAACCTCGGCCACGACGCCGTGGTCCAGCACCTGCTCTCGATGTCGGAACAGGTGGTGGCGCCGCTGGCGTCGGCCGATCTCGCGGTGCGGGTGATCAGCTATGACGTGCGCCGCTCGCTCGTCGTGCCGAAGCCGGGACGATTCCAGCTTCTGATCGGCACCGGCGGGCCGGGCCATCTCGACCCGAGGGAGAACGACGGGGTCGCGGACTGGGCGCAGGGTGTCGATGAGAACCCGGCCTGGGAGGCTCCACTCTGGGAGCTGTTCGACTCGATCCTCGAGGACGAGACGACTGCGATGTTCGCGATCTGCCACTCGTACGGGCTGGTCTGCCGATGGTCGGGGATCGCCGTGCCGGTCCTGCGCGACGAGAGCCGCGGCGGTAAGAGCGCGGGAGTCGTTCCGAACCTGCTGACGAGCGCGGCGAAGCAGCATCCGTTCTTCGTGCGCCTGACGCAGTGCCTTCCCGACCACAGCGAGCTCCGGGTCACCGACAACAGGTTGTTCGACCTCGTCGAGCAGCCCCACGGAGAGAAGAACGGCTTTGCGCGCCTGAGCTACGAGAGGTTGGGCGATGGCGGCGCCGGCGACGCGCTGACGATGGTCGAGTTCGCGCGCGACTGGGAAGGGATCATGCCGCGATTTCTCGGCGTGAACCACCACCCCGAGGTCATCGGCAGGAACCGCATCAAGGCGGTGCTCTCGCGCAAGTGGGAGCGCGGCGAAGTGACTCGGGAGTGGTACGAGGACCGTCTGCGCACGCTCGAGAAGCATCTGTCGGGCGAGTACGACCAGGCGATCCGGATCACCTCGGTTTTCACCTTCCTCGCCCCGGTGGAGTTCTACCTCCACCGTATGCTGCGCGAGCGGCGGGAAGCCGCCGGGCTCTTCGCGACGGTCGACGAGAACCTCGTCGTTCTGCGCGCCGACAACGCGAGCCACATGACGTCGCTCACGGAGTAGCCGGCAACGGGAATTCGGCGCAGGCACTCCTGCCTGCGCGCGGCGCGCCGCCGTCGCTTCAGCTTTCAGGTTTGGGCTGACCGGTCGCCTTCGGCGACGCGCAGGCAGGAGTGCCTGCGCCACATTGCTCCCTTCACGGTTCGCGTTGACCTCGCGATCCAAATCGATAGACTTCCCGCCATGCATCCAGAATACCGTGCGGCGTTCAACGCCGCCTTCGACGATGGTGTGTATAGGCGCTACCAGGAGACGCTGGAGTCGCGGCTCGGCTGTCCGTTCGAGTTTCGTCTCGTGGAGTCGCCGGTCTTCTTCACCGACGAGATCGTCGCGAAGATGTCGAACGCCGCGCGCGAGATCGTCGACCAGCTCTCCGACCGGGCGAAGCTCGACGAGATGAAGAAGGCGATTCCGGAGAAGTGGCACGCGCCGGGGATGGACGCGCTGCCGAGCTTCACGCAGGTCGATTTCGCAATCGTGCGCGCCGCCGACGGATCGCTCGAGCCGAAGCTGATCGAGCTGCAGGGCTTTCCCTCGCTCTCGGCGCTGGAGATCTTCCAGCGCGACGTCTGGAGCGAGCTGCTCGCCGAGATGCCGGGCCTCGCGCGCGACTGGGCGTGCTGGTTCACTCCCGACCGCGCCGCCTACCTCGATCTCGCCCGGCGCACGATCGTTGGCAATCACGATCCGAAGGAAGTGGTGCTGCTCGACCTCGATCCGCCGCGGCAGAAAACCTATACCGACTTTGCGGCGACGCGCCTGCTCTTCGGCGTCGATCCCGTATGCCCGAGCGACCTCTCCCGAGTAGGAAACATGCTCTTCCGCCGCGACACGGACGGTAACAGGATCCGCGTTCGCAGGATCTACAACCGAGTCGTCTTCGACGAGCTGATGAAGAGCGGCATGAAGATGCCGTTCGATTTCCGCGACTCGCTCGACGTGGAGTGGGCGCCTCATCCGAACTGGTACTGGGTCTGGTCGAAGTATTCGCTCCCGTTCATCGACCATCCTGCCGCGCCGAAGGCGACCTTCCTTTCGGATCTTTCCGAGATTCCCTCGGACCTGTCGCGCTACGTCCTCAAGCCTCTCTTCTCTTTCGCTGGAGGAGGCGTGAACGTCGAGCCGACGCGCGCCGACATCAAGGCGATCCCGGTCGGCGATCGCCACGCCTGGTGTCTCATGGAGAAGATCGAGTACGAGCCGGTGCTGACCGCGGTCGACGGCGGCGGCGTGAAAGTCGAGGTGCGGATGATGTTCTTCCGCCCCGACGACGAGCCTCGCCCGATCCTCGCGCAGAATCTCTGCCGCACCTCTCGCGGAAAGATGCTCGGCGTCGACTTCAACAAGAACTACACGTGGGTCGGCGGAACGGTGGGGCTGACGTGAGGCAGGCCAGAGGCCAAAGGTCAAAGGCCAGAGCAGGCACGCGCGCAGGGCGGTTTGATGTAGGATGCGCAGGCGAAGCGTTCGCTCTTCCTCGGCTCAAGCGGCCGCTTCCGCTTCTGGGCGCACGAGGCTCCTCGTCACTCTCTGCCTGCTCTGGCCTTTGACCTTTGGCCTCTGGCCTTCTCTCCACCTCTCGCCTTTCGCCTCTCGCCTCGCTATCCTTATGACAGGCATGCCTCTCGCTGCGGCCCCAGCTCCGAACCTAACGATGCGCTATCGCCCTCTCGGCAAGACCGGGCTGAGCGTCAGCGAGATCGGCTTTGGTGCGTGGGCGATCGGCGGGCCGTTCGAAGTCGCCGGCGTCCCCCTCGGCTGGAGCAACACCTCCGATGACGATTCGCTCGCGGCGATCCGCCGCGCCCGCGATCTCGGCGTCAATTTTTTCGACACGTCCGACATCTACGGGCTCGGGCGCAGCGAGAGCCTTCTCGGCATCGTCCTCTCGAGGAATCGTACGAAGTCGATCATCTCCACGAAAGTCGGGAACGTCCGCACGCCGAGCGGCGAGTTCAAGAAGGACTTCTCGAAGAAGCACATCTTCTTCGCGATCGACGGCTCCCTCAAGCGGCTCCGCACGGACTACGTGGATCTCTACCAGGTACACAACCCGACGATCGCCGATCTCGAGAAGGAAGAAGTCCAGGAGGCGATGGAGCAGTTGCAGGAGTGGGGAAAGATCCGCTTCTGGGGAATCTCCGTCACCACGCCCCAGGACGGGATCGAAGTGATGCGGCGCGGCTGGGGATACACGCTTCAGGTGCTCTACAACATCCTCAACCAGCAGCCGGCCGAACAGCTTCTTCCGATGGCGAAGGAGAAGAACTACGGCATCATCGCCCGCGTGCCGCTCGCCTCGGGGCTCCTTTCCGGGAAGTACACGGCGGAGACGAACTTCGGGACGAACGATGTCCGGCAAAACTTCTTCACGCCGCGCCGTCTCGTCGAAGCGATGGAAAAGATCGCCGAGATCAAAGGCATCGTCTCGGGCGTGGCCAGATCACTTCCCGAAGCGGCCCTGAAGTTCTGCCTCGCGGACGACGCGGTCTCGACCGTGATCCCCGGCGCGCGCAACGCGCGCCAGGTCGAATCGAACGCCGCCGCCTCGGGTGAACCTCTCCCTCCCGAGGTCGTCGCGAAACTCCGCGAGAAGCTGGGAAGCTACAACTTCTATCTCAGGCACTCGATACGGGTTTGACGGAGAGGTTGTTGGTGATCAGTTTTTAGTTGTTCGTTTTTGGTTGTTAGACCAGCGCGCGCGGCCTCTCGATTCTTCATTCCTCATTCTTCATTCCTCCTTCTTCATTCGACATTTCGGTCTCTGTGCGTCGGACGAAAACCGAAATGAAGAATGTCGAATGGAGAATGAGAAATTTAGAAAAGAGGAGCTGCCTGTCTGACAACTAACAACTAACAACTAACAACTAACAACTAACAACTAACAACTACTCACCGACTCCAACGCCCCACACCCCCGCCCTCTTCAACATCGCGTAAACGACCGACAGCGGCAGGCCGACGACGTTGGAGTAGCTTCCGTCGATCGACTCGATGAACATCGCGCCGATTCCCTGCACCGCGTAGGAGCCCGCCTTGTCCATTGGCTCTCCCGTGTCGACGTACCAGGAGATCTCCTCGGGGGTAAGCTCGATCATCCGCACCTTCGACGCGACGACGGTGGCGTCGATGAATCCGGACTGCGCGTGCTGCAATGCCACGCCCGTGTAGACGACATGCTCGCGGCCCGCGATGCGGGCGAGCATCGAGGCGGCATCGGCGCGCGAGACCGGCTTCTCGAGCACCTCGCCATCGATGAAGACGACCGTGTCGGCCGACAGCACCCAGGCATCGCGATGCGTCGTGGCGATTGCACCACCCTTGTCTCGGGCGAGACGGCGCACGTATTCGTCGACCGGCTCACCCGGCTCCTGCTTCTCCTCGACGTCGCTCACCACGACGTCGAACCCGATGCCGATCCCACCCAGAAGCTCGCGGCGTCGCGGTGACGCCGAGGCGAGAATGAGTTTCATGAGTCCTCCCGCGCGAGGCGCGCGATCGTGAGTACCAAGACGGCACGCGCCTCGGGCGCGATGCGATAGACGATGCGAACCGCACCCGCGCGCAGGCTCCAGTAGCCGCGCACCGGCTCGAAGAGCGGTACCCCCGCGATCGGGTCGTCGTCGAGCCGCTCGAGCGCCGTGCGGACGACCGCGCGTTCCTCGCTCCCGAGAGATGCCCATTCGGTCTTCACTGCCGCCGCGAAGCGCAGCCGGTCATTCCACAAGGAGATCCTCCGCGTCGTAAAGGTCGCCCGCCGTGAGTTGCCGTTCCGCGCGGCCGATGACGGCGACGAGAGCGGGATCGGCTGCAATCGCGACTGTTTCGGCGAGAGCCAGGTACTCGTCGTGGGAAAGGAGAATCGCGACAGGCCTGCCGTTGCGGGTGAAGAGCGTGTGGCGCCCCGCGACCTCCGCGGCCGAGGCGTGCTCGCGCAACGGTTCCTCCGTGTCGATGATCTCGATCCGGACATCCTCAGGCATGCCGCGAAGTGTAACGCGAGGAACGGAGCACTCGTCATCCCGAAGCGAAGCGAGGGACGAGGGTCTTGTCATCCCGAAGCGAAGCGAGGGATCTGCTAAACGACCTCCTGACCGCTTCCAAAGCCGCGAACCCCCGGCTCCTCGCCTTGCGGCTGAGGGTCCGGGAAACCCTCAGCGAGGCCCGTTCCGCAGATCTCTCGCTCCGCTCCGGATGACGGGGCGACACGATGCCGAGCACGAGAAAGCGCGGCCGCAGAAATGTCGGTCACGGTCAACGGGGTTACGCACGGCGTGTACAGACTCCTGTCCTTTCTCCTCGCCGCCGCGATTGCCCTGCCGGTGTTCGGCCAATGGCGCCCGGCCGGCTTATTTGGTGCCGACGTGCGCTCGCTTGCGCTCGACCCGGCCGATCCCGATCGAATCTTCGTCGGCACGAGCCTCGGCGAGCTCTATGTGTCCAACGACGGTGCAGCGACGTGGACGAACCCGCGCAAGTCGAATCCCTTCCCTGATTACGTGGTCGACAACCTCGCTTTCGATCGGAGCGGGCGTCTCTGGGCTGCCTGCTGGGGACTCTGGGGTGGCGGAGTCATCGCGGTTTCGGAGGACGGCGGCACGACCTGGACACGCCGGGACGCGGGTCTCGAGGAGTTCTCGCCGCGCGCCCTCGCGCTCGATCCCTCGAACGCGGAGCATGCGATCGTCGGAGGGCTCACCGGCATCCATCAGACCTTCGACGGCGGCGTGACCTGGGCGAAGATCTCCAGCCAGGTGAACGTCGAGTCGCTTGCGATCGACCCGCGCTCGCCGCAGCGCCTTTACGCCGGCACGTGGCGGCAGATGTTCCGCAGCAACGACGGTGGCGCGACCTGGAAGCTGGCGAGCAAGGGGATGGTCCTCGACACCGACGTCTTCTCGATTCTCATCGACGAGAAGGCGCCGGATCGCATCTGGGCTTCGACCTGCGGCTGGGTCTACAACTCGACGAACGGAGGCGACGCATGGACGCGCGTCCGCGACGGGCTCGACAACCGGCGCATTCACGCGATCGCAATCGATCCGGTCGAGCGCAAGCGCGTCTTCGCCGGCTCCGTGGCGGGACTCTACGTGACCGAGGATGGGGGAACGAGCTGGAAGCGCATCACCGACGACACGAAGGTGGTCAACGCGATCGGCATCAGCGCGGCGCGCCCCGACCGAATCGTGCTCGCGACCGAAGGCGACGGAATCTACGTCTCACGCGACCGTGGAGCGACGTTCACTCGCTCGAGCGACGGGCTTCGGAACGTGCGCGTTACCGCGATCGTCTCCGACCCCGAGACTTCCGGACGCGTCTACGCGGCGGTCGTGCATGGCAACGCTGCTTCGGGCATCTACGAGTCGTCTGATGCCGGCGAACGCTGGATACGCCTCAGCGAAACGCCGTTGCCGGAGATTCTGACGCTCGTCGTACAGAAAGGTGAGGGAGCACGCTTCGTCGCAGGCACCGAGAAGGGCTTCTACTGGAGTGTCGACGGAAGGACGTGGACGATGGCGGAGACGCCGCTGCTCACTCTGCGCGTCGAGAAGATCGTTCATTACTCGGACGTGAGAATGTTCGCGGCGTCGGCCGATGGCGTCTTCACCTCGCGCGACCGAGGCAGGAACTGGAGTCGCCTCAAGGGATCGAGCGCGCGGTCGATCGACATCGCGGTCGGTGACTACGACGGAAATCCTGCGCTCTACGCGCTGAAGGAGAGCGGGCTGTCGGTGTTCGACGGTGTGACCTGGACGGAGATCGCCGGCGCGCCAGAGAAGGCGCGAAGGCTCTTCGCGGGCCGCGGCAAGGAGTCAGGTGTGGTGGTGTTCGGGACTCCCGCGGGTGCCAGCGTCGGCGTGGTCGATGCCGGCCGCTGGGTAGCGCTTTCCGGCTCCGAGCCCCTCGCGCGCCAGGTCGCCAACGCGGGCGCGATCGATCGCGCGATTCTCGCGGTTCACGAGGCGACGGTCTCTCCATTCTCGGGACGGAGGGCCTGGAAGGGATTGCATCTCCCGGTCGAGCAGCGACTCGTTTCGTCGATTGCTTCGGATTCGATCGATGAGGACCGTCTCTACCTGGCGACGAACGGCTCGGGGATCTACGTCTTCGGCCCGCGTGTCGGAGCGGGCGTGGCCGCGAATCTCAGCGGGGCGCGTTGATCCGCGGAGCGGGGGCGGTGGCACGCGCGTCGGTTGCAATCGCCGCACTCCTTGCGCTCCTGCTCGCCGGAGGATGCGCGAGCGGCGCAAGGGCGCACCCGCCACGACTCGCAGACGGCGCAGAGCCGCGTGGTGTCGTCGTCTTCGTGCCGGGAATCACCGGCTCCCAACTCCACGATCGCGAGAGCGGCCGGATCGTCTGGGGCGATCTTCGGAGCTTCTTTCTGCCAAGGGACGACGGCTACGCGCTCGCGCTGCCGATCGGGGATGCCGAAGATCGGCTCGAGGCAGGCGCGCCGATGCTCCGTGTCGGGACGTTGCCGCTTATGCGTCGCGACGTTTATCTTCCCATCGTCCTTGCGTTCGAGGACGCGGGCTACCGGCGCGGCGACGATCTCGTGCTGTTCGGCTACGACTTCCGGCGCGACAGCGTGGACAACGGAAGACTTCTTGCGCGCAGAATCGACGAGATCAGCGCCTCGCCCGACGGAAGCGCGCGCGAAGTGCATCTCGTCTGCCAGAGCAATGCGACGTACCTGTGCCGTTGGGCTGTGCGCTTCGGCGACGTGTCGATGGACGACGCGGAGCGAGGCATCCGCCGGCAGCCGTCGCGGGCTCGCATCGCATCGGTGACGCTGCTCGCGACGGCGAACGGCGGCGGGATCCGGATCCTCCGCGAGATCGATCGCGGCCGGATCTACATGAAGTTCTTCGGCCGCCGGTTCCGCCCCGAGGCCTTCTTCACGTACGTGTCGCTCTACCAGGATCTCCCTTCAGGACGTGACGATCTCTTCATCGACCTCGAAGGCAGGCCGCTCGACATCGACCTCTTCGACGCGAGATCGTGGAAGACCTACGGCTGGTCGATCTTCGGTCGCGAGGCGGCGCGGCGCGCAGCGCGCGCGCCGGAAATTTTCGCCGACGAGCCGAAGCGTCTCACGCTGCTTCAGCGCTGGCTCGATGACGCCAGGCGCCTGCACGCGTTGCTCATCAGCGACGCGGCGCCGTGGCCGGAAGCCACGCGGCTCGTTTCGATTCAGGGCAAGAGTCTTCCGACGATGAACCGCGCCGTCGTCATGCGCGATGGGTCGGGTTGGAAGACGCTCTTCATCGGTGACGCCGAGCTCGAAGGCCGCCCGGAGCTCGGCCGGCTTCTCTCCGAGCCTGGCGACATCCACGCCTCTCTCACGAGCCAGCAGCGGCTCGCACCCTCCGAGCTCCGCGCTCTCGGCAGCGCAACGCACTACGTCGAAGGAGACCACCTGACGGTCGCGCACGGTGAAGAGGCTTTGAGTGTGATGGTGGAGGGCGCGAAGTGAGAATGCGGAATGCGGAATGAGCTGCCCCGCTCCTGTCTCGCGGTGGGATAGGGTTTCGAAGCCATTCTCAGGGTCTGCCGCCCGTCTTTCACTCCGCATTCCGCATTCCGCATTTCGCATTCCGCATTCTCGGTTACCATTCGCCCCGATGAGCCGACCGATGAAGCTCCGTTTCGCACCGTCCCCAACAGGATTCCTTCATGTCGGAGGCGCCCGGACGGCGATCTTCAACCTGCTCCATGCGCGTCGTCACGGCGGGATCATGGCGCTGCGAATCGAGGACACCGACGTCGAGCGCTCGAAGCAGCACCACGCCGATCAGATCCTCGAGTCGCTCCGCTGGCTTGGATGCGAGTGGGACGAAGGGCCGATCTACCAGAGTGACCGGCTCGATCGTTATCGCGAGCGCGTCGAGGAGCTCGTGACGAAAGGGCTCGCATACCGCTGCTACTGCTCTGTCGACGACCTCGAGGCGGAGCGCCGCGCGGCGGAAGAGAAGGGCGAGGCGTTCCGATATCCGGGACGCTGCCGCACCCGCACCGACGCCCCTGCTGGACGGCCGTTTGCCGTGCGCATCAAGGTTCCGGGCGATGCGATCGAGTTCGACGACCTGATTCGCGGGCACGTCCGCTTCGAAGGGGAGCTGCTCGACGACTTCGTTCTGCTTCGCTCCGACGGCAACCCGACATACCACTTGTCGGTCGTCGTCGACGACGTCGACATGGGGATCACGCACGTCGCGCGCGGCGACGATCATCTCTCGAACACGCCGAAGCACGTCGTGCTCTTCCGCGCGTTCGGCGTCGAGCCTCCGACCTTTGCGCACCTGCCGCTCATCCTCGGGAGCGACAAGAAGCGCCTCTCGAAGCGCACCGGAGCGACCTCGACCGAGGAGTACCAGAAGATGGGAATCCTCCCTCAGGCACTCTTCAATTTCCTCGTCCTGCTCGGCTGGGCGCCGGGTGGCGACCGCGAGATCATCTCGCGCGAAGAGGCGACGGCGATCTTCGATCTCTCCGACGTCAACAAGGCCGCGGCCGTGTTCGACGTCGAGAAACTGACCTGGGTGAACGGGCAGTACCTGATGGCGATGAACGCGGCGGAGATCCACCCGCACCTGGAGGCCTTCCTTCCGGAGGCTCCCGTGCTCGACGAGAGGCTGTCGGCGCTCATCGAGCTCTACAAGATCCGGTCGCGCACGCTCGTCGAGCTCGCGACGCAGGTGCGCGACTACTACACCTCCGACACGGCGGTGACGTACGAGGACGAGGCCGTGAAGAAACACCTCAAAGGGGACGATCTCGTCGGGAGATTGCGCGATTTGCGCGAGACGCTCGCCGAGGACGCGGCGTTCACGGTCGAGTCCACCGAAGCGGCGGTTCGCGCGCTCGGCGAGGCGAAGGGGCTCGGCGCTGGCAAGTATATTCATCCTCTACGAGTTGCACTCGTCGGTCGCGTCTCCTCGCCGCCGATTTTCGACGTCGCGGTCGGGCTGGGCCGGGCATCGACCCTCGCTCGGCTCGACGACCTGCTCCGGCGGCTTGAGGCAGGGAACCTGGCGCAACAGGCGCTGTAGCCTTGTGTGGCGCAGGCACTCCTGCCTGCGCGCCGCCGCAGGCGGCTGGCGTACCCCCAAAACCGATTGAGGCCGGCATGCCGTGCCGATGCAGCGTCGCGCTTGATTGCGGCGCTTCGCGTCGCCTGGAGATTGGACGTTTTCGCTGGAGCTGGAAACGGCGCGCAGCGCCGAAACATCTGTAGCCCCCGGCTTTAGCCGGGGGTCAGGGGCACGAGGCTCACGTTTCGCGCCGCTTCAGCGGCGCAACAAAGCGACGCATGCCCAGCGAGCGAGCGATTGAACGCCGCTAGCATCCCGTGTTTCCTTGCGCGCCTTGTGCCGCCGCTGAAGCGGCGTGAAACACTGG
>JBPPMG010000371.1:0-3235 GCA_051305935.1 Thermoanaerobaculia bacterium | reverse complement strand
CAGCCTGGGTCTGGGGGGCTGGGATATGTGTATAAGAGACAGGGATACCACGCGCGCCCCCACCAGCGATCGCTTTCGAATGCGTCGAACCCGAGAAGGTTCGGCGCGAGGAGTTCGACGGCGCGCGCCGGCGCGAGGCTCCACCAGGAAAGCATCTTCGGATCGAGCCCGCGAGAGCGAACCGAATCGGTGACGTGGTCGAGCAGAGGAAGCACCTGGACCGCCGCCACGGCGAGCCCGGCCAGGGCAAGGGCCGCCGTGAGTGCCGCGACGCGCGCGACGCGACGCGTCGAGGCGCGTCGCCGCGTCGCGTGGTAGAGGCCGAAGCCTCCCACGATGAGAATCGTTTCGAGTACGACCGTAGGATCGAAGAGGAGATCCTGAAGCCCCACGAGCAACGAGGCGAGCGCGAATCGACGCAAGGTCGGCCGGACGAACAGCCTTCTCGCCATCAGGACGACGAGCGGCATCCACGACCACGCGAACAGGCTCGGCAGGAGGTTCACGAGCGAAAGAAGCGGGCCCCCCAGCGCGAACGTGATCGCGCCGAACAGCGACGCGGCGGCGCCCAGTCTCAGGCCGCGGAGCAATAGGTACATCCCGATCGCTGCGACGAAGAGGTGAAGGAGGATGTGCAGTGAGAACCCGAGCTCGAAGTCGGGGAGAAGCACGAGCCACTGCGGCGGATAGAAGACCTCGTACTGCGCGTTTGCCGCGAGCGGCTGTCCGGCGCCGTGATACGGGTCCCAGTACGGGAACTCGCCTCCGCGTACGATCTCCGCAAAGACCTTCTTCGTCGGGTGGTAGTAACGGGTCAGATCGCGCTGGTAGAGCACGCGGCCGGCAATCACGTCGGCAAAAAGCAGAGTGATCAGCGCGCAGAGAAGCGCGATGGAGAGGCGATCGCGGTTGGCCCCGCCTCGGTCAGGCTTGCCGGACGCGCTCTCCTGTCCAGGCGGGAATGGAGAATTGGAGAATTGAGAATTGAGAGATGGGGTTGGCTCCGGCATCTCTTAATTCTCAATTCTCAATTCCTAATTTTCCAGATGCCGAGCACTACTCCTCGAGGATCGCGATCTCCGGCACGTTCCGGTACTTCTCGGCAAAGTCGAGGCCGTAACCGACGACGAAGGCGGGCTCGATCGTGAAACCGATGTAGTCGGGAGTGAACGGAAACTTTCGCGCCGCGGGCTTGTCGAGGAACGCTGCGACCTTAACCATCGATGCGCCACGCGACTCGATGTAGCGGCAGACCTCTCGAATCGACATGCCCGAGTCGATGATGTCCTCGACGATGAGGACACCCTTGTCGCGCATGTCGAGCTGTGGCTCCTTCAGGATCGTGACGACCCCCGACGACTTCTTGTCGTTGCCGTAGCTCGAGACCTGGATGAAATCGATCGCAAGGTCGCGGTCCATCGCGCGAATCAGGTCGGTTAGGAAGAGCACGGCACCCTTGAGGACACAGAGGACGATGAGGTCGTGGCCCTCGAAGTCCCTGGTGATCTCGGTTGCCAGTTCCCGGTTGCGCGCGGCGATACTGTCTTTCGAAATTAGTGTTCGAAGGGCCATTTGTGACAAAATTCTAGCAAATCAAAGGCCCGCGCAGCCGGGAAAGAATATGTCTGTCGCACAGATCGGAGAACTCCACAATCGGTACGTACGCCTGTCCGACCAGTTCAAGGCGGTCTGGACGTACAACCAGTTTGCCTCCGGAGTCTACAAGAACATCGTCCGGCAGCCTCTCCCGTACAAGATCGAGTTCCAGCAGCACTACGACGCCATCCGGGCGGCGGGCGACGCGATCCAGACGGTTGGAGGGGGCGACGGAGTTGCGCGCATCACCACTTGTGAGGCGGCGGTCACGCCGATCTTCCGTCAGCTCGCCGCCGCCGACGAGCAGGTCACGGCGGGAGTCGTGCGCCGCTTCTTCGAGAAGCTGAGACGCTCCGACGACAAGATCATCTACCACCTGATCAAGTTCTACCTCTACGCCGACTCGGTCGACGGTGAGCAGCGCGACAAACTCGACTTCCTCTTCACCCGGATCGCCGAGGATTACCACGAGCAGCGCGGCGAATACTTCATGAAGGACCAGTCGGAGCTGCGCAAGCTGCTCGTCGGACTTCTCTCCGTCTACAAGCTCAAGAACCCGCCCGACAACGAGGGTATCTTCCAGCTGATCAGGACAGTGCGGTCGATACGCGAGGAAGTGGTCGGCGCGACGGCGATCGAGGAGCTCACGAGCCGCAACGTGCTCAAGAGCTTTCGCGAGCTCAAGCACAAGATCGGCGAGCTCTTCCTCGTTCCCGACATCATGCTCGCCATCGTCGAGTGCAACATCGCCTCGAAGAACGCGTTCGTCCGGCTCTACAAGAACCAGGAAGACCAGATCATCGAGGACTCGCAGCGTCTGCTCGCGAGCGAGTCGGCGATCACGGCGGGTCTCGGCCGCGACAACCCGGCGATCGCCGAGGAGCTCGCGCGCTTCAAACGCTTCAAGCTCGCCTACGAGGACTCGCGGGCGAAGTCGGATGTCAAGCACCAGCTCATCACGCAGCTCAAGCTCAGCATGAACAGCCTGCTCGGCCAGCTCGATCAGCAGTTCGATGCGCCCTCGAGCGAGCCGTCGACGGCACCAATGTTTGCCGACGCCGAGGAGGTCGACGACATCGAGGCGGTGTTCGGTGCCGATCCGCAGCTCTACTCCTATCTGCAGAAGATCTACTCGATCCTGAACTACTTCGATCCCGACGTGAGCCAGGATCGGATCACCCGCTCGCCGGAAGCGCGCGGGCTCCGTCTCGAAACCTGGGAGATCGAAGCGTTCCAGAAGCTCTTCCTCGGGCGCGAGCGGGCGCGAGAGGAGTCGGAGGACGTCCTCGCGCTCTTCCTGCGCGGCGCGGCGCTCCGGATGAAGGTCGAAGACCAGGCGCAGGAAATCCTCGGCTCGCGACGCAAGAACGACGCGGGCTTTCTCGAGGAGATCGCCTCCACGCTCAGCCGCGCGAAGGAGATCGACGTCGCCTTCGGTGAATGCCTCAACGACAGCCCGTTCGGCCTCAGTCCCAGGATGGTCCACCACCTCTACCGCTCGCGCCTCCGCCTCATGCGCGCCTTTTCCGGACTCTGGCTTCTCTACGACAAAGAGACGAGCCTCGAAGACCGGATGGACGGCCTCACGCAGTAGCCCCGGCCCCCTCACGCGCGGAAATGTCGTCCTGAGCGGAGCGAA
>JBPPMG010000330.1:0-19568 GCA_051305935.1 Thermoanaerobaculia bacterium | reverse complement strand
GAAGCTGACGCTTGCCGACTTTCTCGACGAGATTTTCGTCGTCTGCCCGCGATGCGCCGAGCGCGCTTCGGTCGCTCCGGAGCCTGGCGGCGATGGAACGATGTTCGCTCCGCGACGGCTGGTCTGCGCGTCGTGCGGCCTCGCGCGACGCGTGAAGCCCGGCACCGTGACGCTCGGCGCGCGGGGCACGCCGCGTGACGCGTACTTCGGCGAGCCGTTGTGGCTGCGCGCCAGTTGGGGGCGCAAGACGCTCTGGGCGTACAACGCCCGGCATCTCGCCTACCTCGAGGGCTTCGTGCGCGCCGGGCTGCGCGCCCACTCACGGACCAGTCCTGCGTGCTCCAACTGCAGCCTCGTCAGCAGGCTGCCACGGTGGATGAAGGACGCCGGCAATCGCAAACAGATTCTCGCGATGATCACAAAATTGCGGGCGAGGATCGGCGGTTAGACCGTTCGCTTCGATGGTTGAATTTTCACCGCCAATCCGGAGGCGGCGCCAGACTTGTAGGCAAGGCGTCTCGCCTTGCCCGAGCCACCGTAACCGTTCGCGCTGCCCGATGCGGCGAAGGCCAGAGGCCTTCGCTACAAGCGGCGCTTCGCTTGTCACCGGTTTGCTACCCGCCTCCCGCCCCGGGCACCAGGCCTAACGGCCTGCGCGCCAGGCGTTCCGCGGCGGCGTCCTCGCCGGCCTCGCGCAGAAGCGCGATCTCGAGTGCGCGCGCGAGGCGATCCATCCACGCTCGCGCCTGCCGCTCTTCGATCGACTCGAGCGCCCGCTCGAGCGCAGCCGCCTCGCCGGGAGTCACTCGGCGAATCCTTTCGAGCGTCGCGCGATGCCCTCCTTCCTTGCGCGCCGCGCGGAGCGCGTCGAGCGCGAGGATGTTCGTCGTCCCCTCCCAGATCGGAAGCACCTGGGCATCACGGAGCAGCCGCGGCATCGGCGACTCCTCGATGTACGCATTCCCGCCGATGAGCTCCATGCACTCGGAGACGACCGGCACGGCAAGCTTCCCGGTCACCGCCTTCACGACCGGAGTGAGGAACCGTCGCTCCCGCGCCGCGTCTTCGTCGCCGCGATCCGTCTTCCCCAGCAGGTCGACGGTCTCGAAGGTCAGATGGAGCGCGCCCAGATGTTCCGCTTCCGCGTCGAGAAGCGTCGCTTCCGCCAGCGCGTGCTCGATGACACGCTTTCCGAACGCCTTTCGTCGCTCGATGTAATGCCGCGCCTCGTGAACTGCCCGCCCCATCACCGCGACTGCCGCGACAGAGTTGTACAGACGCGAGAGGTTCAGCATTTCCGCGATCGCGGGAAAGTCGCCGACCTCGACCGCGGGCACCGAGTCGAGCGTAACCTCACCGGTCGGCATCGAACGGACGCCTAACTTGTCCTTGATTCGATCGACGGTCAGGCCAGGCGCCTGCGACCGTAGCACGAGCCAGGTCTTAAGTCCCTTCGTCCCCGCCAGCCCACCCTCGGGACGCGCCGTGACGAGAATCGCGTCGGCGTCGACGTTCGAGCAGAACCACTTCTGTCCCGTCAGCCACCAGAGCCCGATCGAGTCCTGACGCGCAATCGCCTCGTTGGCGCCGACGTCCGATCCGCCGATCCGCTCGGTGAGGAACATCGCGCCGGTCCAGACGGACATGTCGGTTGACGCGAGCCGATCGATCGTCGCACCGAACCTCTCCCTGCCGCCGAAGAGCGAGAGGATCCGCGCGACGCCGTCGGTCATGCAGACGGGGCAGTAGAGCCCCATCTCGCCCATGGCGAACAGGTAGCCTAACGCGAAGCCGGTGAGCTGCACCGCGTCCGGATGCGCGGCGAGCGTGGCGCTGTCGTATTTCATCCCGACCATCCCCGACCCGTACGCAATCGCCTGCATGTCGCGATAGGCCGGGTGGTAGTCGATGCGGTCGACCCGGTTCCCGCGCGCGTCGTGCGTGACGAGTCGCGGAGACTCGCGGTCGGCGATCGCCGCGAGCGGCGCGACCGTTGCCGCGGCCTTGTCCCCCATCGCGACGAGCTGCGGCTCCGCCCAGGCGAGATCCGCGGCGCTTAGTTTCGTGGAGAGGATTTTCCGGAGCCCTGGAGACGCGTCCCAGTACGAAACGTCAGGCGGTTCGGGAATCGGCATCTACTCACCTCCGCGCGCGCGCATCGACCGATGCTGCGCGGAGCATACCGCCGAACGGGCGGCCGCAAGCGTCTCCCCGCTTGTGTGGCGCAGGCACTCCTGCCTGCGCGCGGCGCGAAGCGCCGCCCTGTCGAGGAACCAGGCCGGAATTGGCAGGTCGCCTCCGGCGACGCGCAGGCAGGAGTGCCTGCGCCACAAAATCCGCTCGTTCAGCGCGTCACTTCGCTGCGCGCCTCGCCAGCAGCGCGATCGGATCGGTGATCACGAGTCGCTCCATCTGGTCGCTTTCCGACAGGACCATCTTCGCTCCGTCGGGCGACATCGAGAAGCTCTCGGGCGGTGCGAAGAGATCGAACGGCGTGAGGTCGCGCTTCGTCGAGCGCGTGTCCTTCCCGAACTCGAACTGCTGCATTCGCAGGCCGCAGGCGCCGCTCTGGATGCAGTCGAGGTACGCGAGCGCGTTGCCGTCCGCCGACCAGCGGGCGCGACCCGGGGAGAAGTTCCCGGCCATCCCCGCGGCCGGAATGTAGCGAAGCTCCGTGACGCGGTGCACCTCGCCGCCATCGATGCCGACGACCGACAGGGAGCGCGTTCCGACCATCGAGGTCGAGTACGCAACCCACTTCCCGTCGGGCGACACCTCCGGGAGCTGCGCGGTTCCCTCGCTCACCAGGCGCGTGTCGTCCTTCCCGTCGGGACGGATCTTCCAGATCCCGACGCGCGCTGGGTTGTAGGAGTTATAGACGACCCACTCTCCATCGGGCGTCATCGTCGGATTTTCTGCATCGATGCCGTCGCGCGTCAGCTGCCGCGCCTCCGTGCCATCGGCGTTCGCGATCCAGATCTCGTAGTTGCCCGAACGTCGCGAGCTCCAGACGAGGTGCTTGCCGTCGGGGCTCAAAGCCGGATCGAAGTCGTCGGCAGGATCCTCGGTCAGTCGCCTCAGCGCGCCGTCTTCGGTCGACACGCTCCAGATGTCGAGGTTGCCGCTCATCGTCGTCGAGAAGACGACCGACTTGCCGTCGCGAGCGTATGCCGGCTGGCGATCCTGGCTGGAGCCGCGGGTCAACCAGTGCTCCGTCCCGGCCAGACCCGGCAGTGGCGCCTCACGGAGGTTCTGCCTCACGACCATCTGATCGGTGACGACCCTCCCCTCGGGCGTGACATCGATGCGAAACGCGGGACTGTCGGTGTAGAAGAGGACCATCGACTCGCCCGTCGCGAGATTCTTGAGGAACACCCTGCTTCCCATCCCGCTAGGCGCATACGTCGTCGAGGTGACCTCGGCCATCACGATGCGCTCGTCGTCGAGCCACACGACGTTCGAATGCAGCCCGGCGTTCTCGAGCAGTGACGGCTCGCTCACTTTCCCGTCGAGCCCCACGATCGACGGACGCCGGTTCCGGTAGCCGGGCGACTGGTCGGACACCGCGATCCGCTTCCCGTCGGGCGACCATCGCGGATGCTGTGCGGCCACGTTCAAGATCGTCGCGAGCTCGACGAGTCCCGAACCATCAGGATTCACGAGGAGCACTTTCGTGTCGTAGCCGTCCGCGCGCTGGGAATGGCGAAGCGCGGCGATGCGCGTACCATCGGGTGACCACGCAGCGTCGACGCAGTCTTCCAGAATTTTGCGCGCCTGGCCACCGAGCGCAGGCACGCGGAAGACGTCGCTCCTCCCACTCTCCGCGGCTCGCACGAACAGAATGGTCGTGCCGTCCGGAGAGAAACTCGGGAAACCGTCAGGGCCCTCGGTCAGCGCAAGTTCGCCGCCGCCGCTGACCTGGCGCAGCCAGATCCTCTGCCGTCCGTCACGCGACGACGAAAAGACGACCGTCCGCCCGTCGGGCGACGCCGCGGGGCTGTTGTCGTGCCCCGAGAACGAGAACGGGCGGAGAATCTGCGGCGGGATCTGACCCCGCGTCGCAGCGTCTCCGCTCGAGGGCCGATTCGCGACCCATCCGATCGCGAAGCCGCCGAGCAGTGCGGCGAGCGCGACCAGGGCGACCATGCGAGCCGGAAACCGAGGCGGCGACGAGGCGAGGCTCATCGCCTCGCTCTGTCCCGACATGCTCGAAAGATGGCCTAACGCGAAGGCGACGTCGTGGATCGAGTGGAATCGCTCGTTGCGGTTCTTCTCGAGGCAGTGCCGGACGATCTGCTCGAGCGCGGGCGAGACGCCCGACACCGTCGAGCCTCGCGACTGCGCGAGCTCCGGCGGATCCTCCTTGAGGATCGCATTCATCGTCTCGACCTGGGAGTCGCCGCGGAAGGCGCGCCGCCCGGTGAGCATCTCGTAGAGGACCGCGCCGAACGAGAAGATGTCGGTGCGGTGATCGACCGTCTGCCCGCGAACCTGCTCGGGCGACATGTAGCCGACGGTTCCCATCACCGTTCCGGGCGCCGTGTCGCGCTTCGCGGTCGCCGCGTCCTGCTGGTCGCCGGCGTCTGCGCCCGTCTGCTTCGCGAGACCGAAGTCGAGAATCTTCACGCGACCGTCGGCGGTGACGAAGATGTTCTCGGGCTTTAGGTCGCGATGGACGACGCCGCGGTCGTGGGCAGCGGCAAGGCCGGTCGCGATCTGCACCGCGTACTCGATCGCCTTGCGCTGCGGGATCGGCGAGACGCGAGACGCCTCGTCTTTCGCCGCCCCGGTTCCGTGGTCGTCGAGCAAACCTCGCAGCGAGCTCCCGTCGAGAAGCTCCATCGCGATGAACGGCGCACCTTCGTGGCGGCCGAGTTCGTGGATCGTCACGAGGTTTGGATGGTTGAGGGCCCCCGCCGCGCGAGCCTCGGACTCGAAGCGCGTAAGGCGGTCCTCGTTCTCGGCGAACGACGGCGGGAGAATCTTGATCGCGACGTCGCGTCCGATCCTCTCGTCGCGTGCGCGGTACACCTCTCCCATCCCACCGGCGCCAAGCGGCGCAAGGATCTCGTAGTTCCCGATGCGGGTACCGGCAGAGACGTTCACGAAGCGCCTAGGATAAACCGAAGCGCAGGCAGATGGATGAAAAGCGCGTGGCAGCGACCGAAGTCGCTGCCACGCCTCCCGATGCATGTGCCCCGGGCCCGGCAGCCGTTGACCGGCGCCGGGCGCGGGGCAGGCGGCGGTCTACTCGACCCGGAACAGCACCAGATGTGCGCGGCGATTCTGCGCCCACGCCGTCTCATTGGAGCCGGTGGCGAACGGACGCTCTTCCCCGAAGCTCATCGTCCGCAGTCGCGACGAGGCGATCCCGAGGGTTTCGAGGTACTGCCGCGCGGCCCAGGCCCTCTTCTCGCCGAGCGCGAGGTTGTACTGCGACGTTCCGCGCTCGTCGCAGTGCCCTTCGATCGTCAGGCCGAGCTCGGGACGCTCCTTCAGCCAGCCGGCCGAGGCTGACAGGGCATCGCGGGCGCTCTCCGTCAGCGTGACGCTGTCGTAATCGAAAAATACGTCGCGCACCCAGCCTTTCTCCTGCGCCAGCTCGTTGAGTGCGTCGAGATCCGACATGTCGATCTCGTCCTCGGCGGGCAATCCGCCGGTGAAATCACCCACCGGCGCGGCAACCACTTCAGCCGGCTCGACCACGGGCGGCGGCGGCGGCGCAGTGGCCGGTTTCACCTTTGAGCGACAGGCGCCGCCCAGCAGCGCAACGAACGTGAGCATCACAACAAGGATTCTGTTCTTCATCGATTGTCTCCTTCTCTCGTGTTTCCCTGGGGCGAGCACTTCCCGGCTTTCTGCTGACGAATGGACAGAAAGCCCGAGACGAGCTCGATGAGCATCCATACCGGGACCGGTTTGTTGACCAACGTGGCCGACGCCACCCCTCTGAGCCTTTGTTCGAGAAGCCCTGCTCCATATGCGGTCACGAGCAGCACGTGCGCGAGCCCTCGCATAGAGAGGACGCAGTCGAGCAGCGCTGCAGCTCGTTCGTGCAACTGTCCCGTGAGGTAGGCATCGACGAGTACGAGTGCATAGTCGCGCTCCTTCAGCAGCGATTCCGCCGCGCCCGGCTCCGTCGCGAGGTAGACCTCGCAGCCACGATCGACGAGCTCCCGATAGAGCGCTCCGGAGATCAGCTCGTCATCGTCGATGAGCAGCACGCGCTCCGCGCTTTCCGTTCCATTCACGGGCATCAGTCTATGAACGCAGGCGCGCCGCTGCCGCGTCGCTCGATTCAGGCAAAGCTCGGCAGAATGACTGTGCCGTCCATAGGTAAATTACCTAGTCTGCGACTCCGAGGCGGATCGCGCTACGATTCGCAGAGATCACTCGCATGCGACTCATATAATGCGGGGAGATGCGACGATTCGCGTTCGGCACGATTCGGGGTCGCCTTTTCGTCCTCGTCCTTGCGGTCGCAGTACCTCTGCTCGCGCTGCTCACCTGGGGCTTCGCGGAGGAGGTCGAGCGAGAGCATCGCGACGCGCGCGACATCGCGCTCCGAATCGCGCGCTCCTATGCGAACGAAGTCACGATCGCGGTCGACCGGTCGCGAGCGCTTCTGGCGCGCATGGCACAGCGGCCGCGAATCCGGGATGCAGGCGCGGGCGAGTGCGATTCGCTCTTCGCGATCGCCGATTTCTTCCCGCAGTATCCGAATCTGCTTCTCTACGACCGGGAAGGCAGGCTGATCTGTTCCGCGAATCCTCAGCCGCGCGACGTTGGCGCGTCGGACGCGGCCGAGCTCGAGATCGCGCGACTGCAGGCGACCAGCGGCGGTAGGCTTCCCCTGGATCCCTTCTTCGTCCACACCGGTCACGCGTGGCTGATCGTCTCGTTTCTCGCGATCGGGAGTGAGTCCGACGTCTCGGGCTTTCTCGCCCTCGTCGAGTACTTCGACATGGATGCCTCGTCGTTTCCGCCCGGCACCGTTCTGACGATCGCCGACGCGGAAGGCCGCGTGTTCGCCCGATCCGGAAACGGCGGAGAGTGGATTGGCAAGCTGATCGGAGACTCCGATCTCGGCAAGCTCGCGATCTCCTCCGATGAAGGCCGCTCCGAGGCCCGCGGCATCGACGGCGAGCTCCGCCAGTATGGATTTACACGTGTCCAGGGAACAGGCTGGCGTGTATTCGTCGGCGTTCCGACCGGCGTCGCGATGGCGTCAGTACGCTCGCTGCTGATTCGGGGTCTCGTTGCCGGCTTCGTCGTTCTCGTTCTCGTCGGCATCCTTGCGGTGAGGATCTCCGCCACGGTGGAGGGGCCTCTCGAGCGGCTGGCAGAAACGGTCGAGCGGACGCGCGACGAAGGCTTCGGTGCTCGAACGCTGGCTGCGGGACCGCGGGAGATCGCCGTGCTCGGCGACGCCTTCAATCGGATGGTCGAGCGGCGTGCAAGCGCGGAGGCCGCGCTGATCGAATCGCAACGGGAGCTCGAGGCGCTATCCCGACGGCTTCTCGACGTTCAGGAAGAGGAGCGTCGCCGAATCGCTCGGGAGATCCACGATCAGCTCGGACAGCTCCTGACCGCGCTGAAGATGGACATCGGGGGACTGATCCGCTCGCTCGGTGAGCGTTCCGCCGAGCAGGAGGCGATGGGAGCCCGGATCCATCAGGCGCTCGACGAGACGATTACTTCCGTCCGACGGCTCGCCTCGGAGCTCAGGCCCGCTGCGCTCGACGACTTCGGACTCGTCGCCGCCATCCAGTCCGATGTCCGTGCATTCGAGGAACGGACCGGGATCGAATGTGAGCTTTCCACACCAGACGGGCCGTTGCCGATCGACCCCGATTCCGAGGCCGTCGTCTATCGCATCGTGCAAGAGGCGATGACCAACGTCGCACGTCACTCGAACGCGTCGCGCGTCGAAATTCGCATCCGAATCAGAAGCGACGACATTCTCGTCGAGGTTCGGGACGACGGGCTCGGGTTCCGCGCGGGAGAACCGCGCGAGCGCCAGGCACTCGGCATCGCATTCATGCGGGAGCGCGCTCGCGGCATCGCCGGCGAGCTCGAAGTCGAGGGGGTCGAGGGCAAGGGAACGATCGTTTCGCTTCGGCTGCCACTTCGCCCTGCTGCGACACGGAGCAACGAATGATTCGCGTCTTGATCATCGACGATCACACCATCGTCAGGGACGGCCTGCGGCAGATCGTGTCCGAAACCGACGACATCTGCATCGCGGCGGAGGCGGCCTCCGCCGCGGAAGCGCTCGAGCGCCTGCGCGACGTCTTCGTCGATGTCGTCGTGCTGGATCTGAACCTCCCCGATCGCCATGGCGTCGATCTGCTCGCACACATTCGCTCGATGTACCCAAGGCTTCCCGTCCTGATCCTCAGCGTGCATAAGGAGCCGGACTACGCGATCCGTCTAATGAAGGCCGGAGCGGCGGGATACGTAGGCAAGGACGTCGCACGAGAGCAGCTCGTCGAGGCCATCCGAAAAGTCGCGCGCGGGGAGACCTACCTCGAAAGCGCGATCGCCGAGACCGTCGCCATGCACTTCGTCAAGTACGGCGAAGAGCTCGCCCACCAGCGCCTCACCGATCGCGAGTTCCAGGTCCTGCTGCTCATTGGGGCGGGAAAGCCGCCGCGCGACATCGCCGCGGAGCTCGGACTCAGCGTTCGTACCGTCGGCGCCCACCGGGCAAAGATCCTGGAGAAGACGAACCTGCGCAACAACGCAGAGATCGTGCAGTACGTCCTCAAGCATCACCTGAGCTGACGACGGACAGTCCGCTCACCTCTCACCAGAGTCGCGACGGCTACACCGACCAGCGAGTCGCCACGAGAGCCCGTCATCCCGAGCGAAGCGAGGGATCTGCAACCAGATCGCCCGACCGCTTCCTGGGCGGAAAATCTGAACGCGTTGCGCGAGTCGTCGTTAAGGAACCGATCAGATTTGTCGTTTAGCAGATCCCTCGCTGTCGCTCGGGATGACGCTCGGATCGTGGGCGTCCTGCCAGCCGTTCTCTGTTCGCACCTACGTGTCGCCGTCGCAGGCAAGGCGTCTCGCCTTGCCTGCTTCGCGCAACCCGCTCGACCCTCGCCAACCCGCGAAGGCCGGAGGCCTTCGCTGCACGTCGTCGGGTTGCGCCCCTCGCCGGGCGCGGATACGCTAGCTGGCGGCCATGATCGTCATCAAATTCGGCGGGACCTCGGTCGGCGATACGCGTCGCCTGCGCCAGGCGATCGAGATCGTCGCGGAGCGACGCGAACGTCGCCCCGTCGTCGTGGTCTCGGCGCTCGCGGGCGTGACGAACCAGCTCGTCGCCGCCACCGATTCCGCGGCCGCGGGCCGCTTCAACGAGGCGCTCGAGCTCGTGACGCGCATCCGCGAGCGCCACGAGGAGAGCGGCTTCGCCCTCATCGGCCAGAAGATCGATTTCTACGAGTCGTTCACCGCGCAGCTCGGGCGCCAGATCGAACAGATCACGTCGATTCTGCGCGGCGTGTCGCTCGTCGGCGAGACGAGCCCGCGCGCGAAGGATCTCGTCATCGCGCTCGGCGAGAAACTCTCCTCTGTGCTCTTCTCGTACGCGATGCGGACGAAAACGCTGACAGGCGTTCACGTCGATTCGGGCGAGGTCATCGTCACCGACGAACGCTTTGGCCAGGCGACACCGTTGATGCCGGAGACGACCGCGGCCGCCGCCCGCTCGCTTCTCCCCGAGCTCGATCGCAACCACATCCCGGTGATGGGCGGCTTCTTCGGGCGTTCGCTCTCTGGCGCGACGACGACCCTCGGCCGAGGTGGATCCGACTACAGCGCCGCCCTCGTCGGCGCTGCGATCGGCGCTGACGAGATCCAGATCTGGACCGACGTCGACGGGATGATGACGTGCGACCCTCGCGTCATCGCCTCGGCGAGAGTTCTCGACCTCGTGACCTACGACGAAGCGGCGGAGCTCGCCTACTTCGGTGCGAAGGTACTGCACCCGAAGACGCTCTGGCCGGCGGTCGAGGGAAGGATCCCGGTGCGCGTGCTGAACACTCACAACCCGTCGAGCCCCGGCACGCTGATCACCCGCGAAGGGAAACCGGGCGCGCACGGGCCGCGCGCGATCGCGATGCGCAGCGAGGTCTCGATCGTGCAGATGACGACGACCATGATGCTCGAGGAGTCGGGTTACCTCGCCCGCCTCTTCGATGTCTTCGCGCACTATGGCATCGCGATCGATCTGGTGACGACCTCCGAGACCTCGGTGTCGGTGACGGTCGACGAGGCGAAGAAGATCGACGCACTCGTCGGAGCGTTGACGCCACTCGCGTCGGTCGCAGTGATTCGCAATCGCGCGGTGATCGCGATCGTCGGCCGCGACCTCACGCGCGAACCGGTGGTCGCCGCAAAGCTCTTCGCCTCGCTTCACGGCATTCCGGTTTCGATGATGACGCTCGCGTCGACCGGCCTGAACCTGAGCATCGCAGTCGACGGTGCGCGCGCAGAGGAGGCGCTGCGCTCGATTCACCGGGCGCTGTTCGAGGGAGGCGCATGAGGATCGCGATTCACGGCCGAGGACGGATGGGATCACTCGTCGAGAGGGTGGCGATGGTCCGCGGACACCAGATTGCAGCGACATTCGACGTCGACGTGCCGATCTCGGCAACGGCGCTCGCCGGGATCGACGTCGTGATCGACTTCTCGCACGCCTCGGCGATCGACGCAGTCGTCGCCGCATGCTGCGACGCGCGCGTCGCGCTCGTCACCGGGACGACGGGCTGGGACGATCGTCTCGCGGAGATCGAATCGCGCGTGAGCACGGCCGGGATCGGCATGGTCGCCGCCGCGAACTTCTCACCCGGCGCGACCATTGCGTTCGCGCTCGCACGCGAGGCCGCAAGGCTCGTCGCGCTCTTCGACGGCTACGAGGCCGGCATCGAGGAGCGACACCACTCGAAGAAGCTCGACTCACCGAGCGGCACGGCACTCCGGATGGCGAAGGAAGTCCGCGAGGGAAGCGCCGGAGCCCTCGACCCGAAGATCGCGGCGTCGCGCGCCGGCGCTGAGGTCGGCCTGCACACGGTCTTCTTCGACTCGGCCGACGACCTCGTCGAGATCTCGCACCGCGCCCGCAGCCGCGAAGGCTTCGCGCGCGGTGCCGTGGTGGCCGCGGAGAGGATCGTGGGCCGAACGGGAGTGTGGACGTTTGAGAAGCTGGTTGTTGATTGATAGTTGTTAGTTGCTAGTTGTTAGTTGTTAGTTGTTAGACAGGCAGCGCAGGACGATGAGTGCGACGGAAGCGAACCAAGAGTGCGAGTCTTCTCGAGTGCAGCCAGTTCCACTCGCTCGACCGCTTCGATGTGAGCGGAAACACGGAAGCGTTCGAGCAGGCGCGCTAACGTTCTAACAACTAACAACTAACAACTAACAACTAACAACTAACAACTAACAACTAACAACTAACAACTAACAACTAACAACTAACAACTAACAACTAACAACTAACAACTAACAACCCGCATAGAGGATCCTCCGATGATTGCTGATAAGTTCCGCGGGCTCGGCACGGCTCTGGTGACGCCCTTCAAAGTAGATGGGTCGATCGACGAGTACGGGCTCGAGAGGCTCGTCACCCTCCAGATCGAGGGTGGCGTCGACTTTCTCGTCCCATGCGGAACGACTGGAGAAAACCCGGCGCTCTCGATGAACGAGCACGTTCGCGTCGTCGAGCTCGTCATTCGCCGCGCGAACGGCAAGGTGCCGGTCCTGGCTGGCGCCGGCAGCAACTCGACCGAGAAAGCCGTCGATCTCGCGCTCGCCGCGCGCGACCTGGGCGCGGACGGCATCCTATCGATCACGCCGTTCTACAACAAGCCGAATCCCGATGGACTGCTTCGCCACTTCGAGATGCAGGCCGACGCGATCGAGGACATGCCGATCATCCTCTACAACTGTCCGGGGCGCACCGGCCTCAACATGACGCCGTCGACGACCCTGCGCATCGCCCGCGCGATCCCTAACGTCGCCGGCGTGAAGGAAGCGTCGGCGAACCTCGAGCAGATCCTCCAGATTCTCCGCGACCGCCTCAAGGACTTTCTCGTCCTCAGCGGCGACGACGCCTGGACTCTCCCCCTCATCGCGGCGGGAGCCGATGGCGTGATCTCCGTCGCCTCGAACGAGATCCCGAAACTGATGAGCGAGTTGGTCGACGCCGCGATGCGGGGCGATTTCACCGCCGCTCGCCCCATTCACGAGCGAATCCTCCCGCTGATGACCGGCAACTTCATGGAATCGAACCCGATTCCGGTCAAGGCCGCCATGAAGATGCTCGGCATCATCGAGAGCGACTTCGTCAGGTTACCGCTCGCTCCGATGTCCGAGGAAAACTACGCGAGGATGAGTGCGATCCTTGCGGAATTGAAAATTGAAAGTTGAGAATTGAGAGAGCGCTGGTTGTACAGCCCGCGCGTCGAAAGAATGCGAGAACTTGAGTTGCACCGAGGACGGACGCTCGCTCCTCCGCCATCTCTCAATTCCCAATTCTCAGTTTTGTGAAGCAGGAGAGCAGCCAATGAACCCGATGCAGCAGAAACTCGAGTCCCTCGGCAAGATCCACGACCGGATGGAACAGGTCCGCATTCTGGGCCACTTCCTCGCCGAGCTCGAGAAGGGCACGATCCGCGCGGCGAATCGCGACGAGGACGGCGTCTGGGTCACCCAGGCCTGGGTGAAGGAGGGCATTCTCGCCGCCTTCCGCATCGGCATCATCAACGAGTTCGCCTCGGGAGCGCTCTCGTTCCTCGACAAGGACACGATTCCTCCGCGCAGGTTCCGCAAGGAAGAGGGGGTGCGCATCGTTCCGGGCGGAACGTCCGTCCGCCGCGGGGCGCACGTCGCGAAAGGCGTCGTCATCATGCCGCCCGCCTACATCAACGTCGGCGCGTCCGTCGACGAGGACACGATGGTCGACTCGCACGCGCTCGTCGGCTCGTGCGCGCAGATCGGCAAGCGGGTCCACCTCAGCGCCGCGGCCCAGATCGGCGGCGTGCTCGAGCCGGTCGGCGCGCTCCCTGTCGTCATCGAAGACGACGTCATCGTGGGCGGGAACTGCGGCATCTACGAGGGGACGATCGTCCGCCCGCGCGCCGTGATCGGAGCCGGCGTCATCCTCACTGCCTCGACGCCCGTTTACGACGCCGTGCGCGAGCAGATCTACCGCCGCACCGCGGAGCGACCGCTCGAGATCCCCTACGGCGCCGTCGTCGTCCCCGGCAGTCGTCCCCTCGCGAGCGAGTTCGCGAAGGAGCACGGCCTCCACGTCGCGACCCCCGTGATCGTCAAGTACCGCGACGAGAAGACCGACGCCGCGACGCTGCTGGAAGAGTCGCTCAGGTAGGTTTCGTGACGCCCGATTCCAGCACGCCACTCGCGGCCCGCTCCGCATTGCGGGAGAACGTGGCCGGAATCGGCGTGCCACTGCTTCTCCTCGCGGCTCAGCTCTCGTGGTCGTGGAGACGCTGGCCCGACCTCCTCGTCGATTTCGGGCGTGAGCTCTACCTCCCGTGGCAGCTGACCGAAGGGCGCGTGCTTTACGCCGACATCACCTACCTCAACGGGCCCCTGTCGCCGTACCTCAACGCGTCGCTCTTCGAGCTCTTCGGAGTCTCGTACCGGACGCTGATCGCGGCGAACCTCGTAGTTCTGCTGCTGGTTGCGGCGCTTCTCTGGACGCTGCTCCGGCAGGCCGGCTCGCAACTCGCCGCGTTCATGGCGGCGATGGCATTCATCTCGGTGTTCGCGCTGGGCCACTACGCGGGAATCGGGAACTACAACTTCATGAGCCCGTACTATCACGAGGCGACCCACGGAACGCTGCTCGCGCTCGTCGCGATCGCCGCGATGTCGCGCGGCCTGCGGTCGACGTCACGCTGGCCAGTCGTACTCGCCGCGCTCGCCGTCGGACTCGTCGCACTCACGAAGGTCGAGATCCTGCTCGCCGCCGCAGCGGCGGCGTTCGCGTTCGTCGCGCTCCTCCCCTCGGAGAGGCGGACACGCACCGTGGCGACCTTCGCGCTCGTCGTCCCCTTGCCTTACGTGGTTGCGACTGTCCTGCTTGCGTCACACATGCCCCTTCGCGACGCCGCACGCTCCGCGCTCGGCTCGCTCGCCTTCGTCGCCGGCACGGACATCGAGAAGAACCTGTACTACGAGACCGTGATGGGGCTGGACGATCCTTTCCGGCGTGCCGGCGAGCTCGGCCTGGCGACCGCGATCTTCGCAGCGGTGCTCGCCACCGCCATCGGGCTTGCACGCTTCATCGGCCGCGACACGGCCAGTCCTCTCGCGCGCTTCCTGGCGTGGGCAGGGCTCGGCCTGATCGCCACCGGCGCGCTCGCGCTCGGGCCGGACGAGTGCGCGCGGGTCCTTCCGCCTGTCACCGCGGCCGCTCTGGTCTGGCTCATCGCTCTCTCCCGCCGATGCGAGGGGGCCGACCGCGACAGGTTGCGAACACTGTCGATCTTTGCGACCTTCGCTCTTTTCTCCCTGCTCAAGATGGGGCTCGCGCCACGTATCGCGCACTACGGCTTCTACCTGGCGATGCCGGCGTTCGTGCTCGGAGCAGCCCTGCTCGTCTCGCTCGTTCCGGCCCGCTACGGGGGCTCCACCCGAGGCGCCGCGGCGCTGCGGCTCGCGGCAGTCGCGTTCGTTGTAGTGCTCGCCTTCCGTCACGTCGAGCTGTCGCGTTCGCGGTATCTCCTGAAGACGATGCCTGTCGGCCCGCCTGGCGATGCGATCGTCGCCTACCATCCGATGCTCGACCCCAGGACTGGTCCGGCCGCGCGCGCGGCCGACTGGCTGGACTCGACCCTCGCGCCGGCGGAGTCGTTCGTAGCCCTGCCCGAAGGGCTCACGCTCAACTACCTCACGAGGCGCCCCAACCCGACTCGATACCTCACGTTCACCTATCCCGAGATCCTCGCGTTCGGCGAGGACGCGATGGCGGACGAGCTTCGCAGGACCTCGCCCGACTACATCGTTCTCGTCCATCGAGACTCCGCGGAGTACGGCGCGGGAATGTGGGGACGCGACCCGCGCTACGGCCAGAGAACCATGACGTGGATCGATGCCAACTACCGCCCCGTCGTCCGCTTTCGCGACGAGCCCTTCGTCGATCCGCGAGTGTTCGGAATCAAGATTCTCAAACGCAGGTAGACTCTCCGACATGCTTCCAGCCTCACGATTCTCCTCGATCGAAATCTCCCTGATCCGCCAGATGAACGCAATGGCGAGACCCTCGACCCTGAATCTCGGGATCGGCGAGCCTAACGTGGAACCCGACGCGGAGCTGCGCGCGATGGCGCGTGCGGCGGCCGAAGGCGACTGGCACTATTCGCCTAACGCCGGGAACCTTTCCCTGCGGACGCTGGTCGCGGCGCGCCACGGCGGATCGCACGATCCGCAAAACGAGGTTTGCGTCACGGCCGGCACGATGGAAGCGCTCTACGCCATCGCGCAGGCGTTCGTCGACCCCGGCGACGAAGTGCTCGTTCCCGATCCCGGCTTCCTGGCCTACCCGGCGATCGCCACGCTGGCCGGCGCGACTCCCGTGCCGTACCCGCTCATCCCCGGCTCCTGGGACGTCGACCTCGATGCCCTCCGCAACCTCGTGACACCGCGAACGAAGATGATCGTCGTCAACACGCCGTCGAACCCGACCGGAGCGATTCTCTCGGAGACGACGCTGCGCGCAATCGCGTCGCTCGGCGACGAGCGCGACTTCCTCGTCGTCGCCGACGAGGTCTATAGCGAGGTCTTCTACGAGACCCGTCCACCGTCGATGCTGGGAATGGGACGGAACGTCGTCGTCGTCGACGGGATGTCGAAGAGTCACGTGATGACAGGGCTCCGCATGGGCTGGATCCTGGCGCGCGCCGAGCTCATGGCGACGATCTACAAGTCGCACCAGTACATCGCAACCTGCGCGTCGGTCTTCGCCCAGCAGCTCGCCGAGAAGATTCTCGAGAATCAGGACTGGAACTCGCGATGGCTCGTGCGGATGCGGGCGCAGTTCGCCGCGCAACGCGACGCGCTCTTCATCGCGCTGCGCAAGGAGCTCGCGCTCGACCTGGCGCCGCCTGCAGCCGCCTTCTACGCGTTCTTTTCGGTCCCTTCGATCGACTCGTATGCGCTTGCCACGAAGGCGGCAGCGGAAGCTGACGTGCTCGTGATCCCCGGCATCGCTTTCGGCGCGCGCGGCGAGGGCTATCTTCGCGTCTCGTATGCTTCGGACGTCGCCACGATCGGAGAAGGAATCCGTCGCCTCGCACCGTACGTCCGGGGCGACTGAAAGCAATGTGGCGCAGGCACTCCTGCCTGCGCGTTGCGCGAAGCGCCGCATTGCATCCGGCCACTCCGATGTACAGCCGTCCGCGAAGCGGGCCGCACGGCGTATTCAGAACGCGTGAAGGGACCGCGGCACATCGGAATGTGCCGCTACGACGTCGCCTTCGGCGACGCGCAGACAGGAGTGTCTGCGCCACACGCTTCGCGCTTCGCCGAAGCCCTATCTCCCGCCCACAGCGCGGAAGAGACGTTGTCCTTCTGCTTCGCCTCGCTCCTCGAACTCGATGCCCGCACCGGCGATGAGATCGCGAACGGTCGCCGAGGCGACGACCTCGTGCGCGGACGCCCGCTCCGCGATGCCGCGCGCGGTCGTCACCGCTCCGCCGGTCAGCGAATCTCCCGCGACATCGCATTCGCCCGTATGCACGCCGGCTGCGAGCGCGACGCCCGCCCGATGCGCCGACTCGACGATCGCCACTCCGCATCGCACCGCGCGTGCTGGCCCGTCGAACGCCGCGTCGTACCCGTCGCCCGGCGACGCGAGCTTTCGCCCCCGATACCACTCGATCTCGCGCTGCACCAGCGCGTCCACTTTCGTCTCGATCTCGCGGTTGGCGATCGGCCCTGCGACGCGCACCGACAGGACCGTCGCGAGCACGCGATCCGGCTCTTCGGCGTGCCTAACGCCGGTGAGAAATTCCTCGATCTCGTCGAGAATCTCGTCCTGGTTTCCGACGAACGGGAGATGGTCGTTGCCCGGAAGCTCGACGAACCTGGCGCCGGGGATCCTGCTCGCGACATAGCGGCCCTCATCGACCTTGAGGCAGAGGTCGCCGCTGCGGTGGATGACCAGCGACGGAACGCGGATCGTCGGGAGCACGGCGCGGATGTCGATTTGCGCATTCATCTTCGTCAGCGCGACCGCGGCGGAAGGCGACGCGCCCATGCGAAGGTAGGCGGCCCACCACTCGCGAAACTCCGGATCGCCCGCGAGGCTCGGCGCTCGCTCGGCGACCCCAACGGGACCGCCCCACTCGCTTTGCATTAGGTCGAAGAACGCCTCGCGCTGCTCCTGCGTCGGCCCCCACGGATAGTCGGCGTCGCGAATCCGCTTCGCGTACGTCCCGATCATGACGAGTGCCGAGGTCTTCTCCGGATAGGTCGCGGCGAAGAGGCTGCACATCGGCCCTCCCTCGGAGACACCACACAGCGCCGCGCGCGTCGAGCCGGCCGCCTCCATCACGGCGCGCACGTCGTCCATCCTCTGCTCGAGCGTCGGCAGCTGGTCGAGCGGCACACGATCCGACAGCCCCGTCCCGCGTTTGTCGAACAGGATCAGGCGAGAGAACGACGCGAGCCGTGAGAGGAAGCGCGCGAACGACGGCTCGCGCCAGAAGTACTCCAGGTGCGAGACCCATCCCATCACGAAGACGAGGTCGATCATGCCGGTGCCGACGACCTGGTAGGCGATATTCACGTCGCCGCTTCGCGCGTAGCGCGTCTCGGGGATCTCGAGTTTCCTTGCCCCGTGTCCTGACGGTGTGGAAATGCCGAATCGCGTCGGCGCCATGTCGCCGCTCCCCACCGCGCGCAAGGCGAAGGCGAGGTCGCGCGCCGATCGGAACCGCCCCTCGGCCTTCTTCTCCAGGCAGTGTCCGACGATTCGCTCGAGCTCGACCGGGATCGCGACTCCCGCGGTGCGGATTGGCGCGGGCTCGCGGTGAAGCACCGCCCATAGCGCTTCGACCGGAGTCGGATCGTAGAAAGGAAGCTGCCCCGTGAGCATCTCCTGGAGCAGGCAGCCGAGCGCGAAGATGTCGCACGCGGGACCGACAGGCTCGTCGCGGATCTGCTCGGGAGCCATGTAGCCGATCGTGCCGATGGCCCCGCCGTGGCGGTTAGGGTACGGGTTCGTAGGATCGTCGTCGCCCTGCCCGTCGCGCTGGCCGGCACCGAACGTGTGCGCAAGACCGAAGTCGAGCACTTTCACGCGCCCGTCTTCGAGCAGGAACGCATTCTCCGGCTTCAGGTCGCGATGGACGATTCCCTTGCGATGCGCGGCGTCAAGACCGTCGGCGATCTCGGCTGCGATCGACGCGGCGCGACGCCACGCCATCGGCCCGTCGCGCCGCAGGGAGGCCCGCACCGTCTCGCCATCGAGAAGCTCGGTCACCGCATACGCGATGCCGTCGCTCGTCCCGAAGTCGAAGATCGAAAGGATGTTCGGGTGCGAAAGCGCTGCGACCGCCTTCGCCTCGCGCTCGAATCGGAGGCGTGCCTCGTCGCTCTTCGACAGGTGCGTCGACAGAACCTTGATCGCAACCTCGCGATCGAGTCGGGTATCGGTCGCGCGCCACACTTCACCCATTCCGCCCGCTGCGACAGGGGCAGTGATCCTGTACGGGCCGAGCATCGAGCCGATTTCGAGCGCGTTCATCGGGTGATTGCCGTTATGCTACCGCACCCCGACGGGATGACGACGGCCGCAGCGGGTTGTTACACCGTCGAGAATAAGGACGAACGACTACGCAGCCATGCCGATCTACGAGTTCTACTGCCGAGACTGTCACACGATCTTCAGCTTCCTCTCTGCCCGCATCGACACCACGACCGTGCCGTCGTGCCCGAAGTGCGCGAAACCCGGGCTCGAGCGCCAGGTCTCGCGATTCGCGATCTCGAAGGGCCTTCCCGATCCCGCCACCGCGGGCCCGGCTCCGGGCAGCGAGGAGCCGCTCTCGCCACAGGAAGAGAAGATGATGCGGGCTATGGAGGGTCTCGCCACGGACGCGGAATCGCTCGACGAGAACGATCCCCGCCAGATGGCCGGCTTCCTCCGGCGTCTCTACGGCTCCGCGGACATGCCGGTCGGCCCGGCGATGGAAGAGGCCATGCGCCGGATGGAAGCGGGCGAGGATCCCGACGCGATCGACGAGGAGCTCGGCGACCGGCTCGAGGCCGAGATGCCCTTCGGCGAGGATGCCTCCCCGCTGACGAAGGAAGGCCGCACGAAGTGGAAAGGCCGCCGCCGGCCGCCCGCGCGGGACGAGACGTTGTATTCGATGTAGATGGAGGCCAGAGGCCAAAGGCCAAAGGCCAGAGGGTATGAACCGGGCGGATAGGTAACAAAGAAACCGGGCGGATGGGTTACACGGCACCTCGACGATGAGTCGAGGGGGAATCGTGGCCTGGAAGGAGACCGACCCGGTGAAGGAACGCGAGAG
>JBPPMG010000259.1:0-2003 GCA_051305935.1 Thermoanaerobaculia bacterium | reverse complement strand
CGATCGTCAGATCCCGCTTCGACTCGGCCCTCGCGGCCGTGGCCGGGGGCAGCTCGTCGCGAGCCCGGCGATGCACCGCGGCCCAGGCGCTCAGTTCCGCGGGCCAGTCGACCGCCGCCACTTCCGCCGAGCTTCCATCCGCGCGGGAGCGGACGACGCGTCGATGCCAGTTGCACGTCCTCGACGGCTCGCTCTCCATCCATTCGCTTCCGATCGCCGGGCATGCGAACGAGGGTGCCATACCCGACAGAAGGCAGATGCGCCGTCGTGAAAGCGAGGCAGGCGGCTCGAATTCCGACGCGTCGTCGCCGGCGATTCGCTCGTGCGCCGCGAGCATCACATCGTGGAAGACCGGAGCGGCGCCGGTCACTCCGCTCGAAGTGCGCAGCTCCGTCCGGTCGAAGTTTCCGACCCACACTCCCACCGTGACCTCGGGAGTGAAGCCGATCGTCCAGTTGTCGCGGTACGACTGCGAGGTGCCGGTTTTCACGGCCGCCGGGAACGGAAGCTCGAGGCTCCCTCCGCGGCCGAACGCGAAGGCGCGCGCGCGGTCGTCGTCGAGAATGTCGGCGACGAGGAAGGCGGCTTCCGGTGAAACGACCCGACGCGGCGCGGACTGCGAGACGACCACGCGCTCGCCGTCGACCTCGAGGAGGATCCGCGGCTCGATGGCGACGCCGCCGCGGGCGAGCATCGCGTAGGCGGCGGTGAGCTCCGAAAGCCGCACCTCCCCTCCCCCGAGGACCGCTCCGAGACCGTACCATTCGCCCGAGCGATCGAGGGTGGAGATGCCGGCCGCGCGAAGAACGCCGAGTAGCGAAGGGATCCCGATCTCCGAGACGACACGCACGGCAGGGACATTGAGCGACCCGGCGAGCGCCGAGCGCGCGAGCATCGGGCCGCGGAAGACCCCATCGTAGTTGCGCGGCACGTAGACGATTCCCTCTTCGGCCGTCGGGAAGCTCGACTCGACATCGAGCAGCAGCGAGGCCGCGCCGTAGCCGCGATCGAACGCGGCCGCGTACGCGAACGGCTTGAGCGCCGATCCCGGCTGGCGCGGGGCGAGAACTCCGTCGATCGCCCCGCCGTTCTCCGCGTCGAAATAGTCGCCCGACCCTTCCCACGCGAGCCAGTCACCGCTCCGGTTGTCGAGCACGGCGACGGCGATGTTCGCCGCTCCCGCGTTTTGCAGGCGCGCGGCATGCGCCTCGATGATGCCGCGGACCTCGCGCTGCAGCCGCGCGTCGATCGTCGTCCGCACGAGTCGTTTCCCGCGCGACGTACTCTGGATGCGAGTCACGAGATGCGGCGCAACGAGGTCGCTCTCACGTCCGAGAATCGTGAGCGGCTCGGCGCGCGCATATCTCTCCGTCCTCTGGTCGATCGCACCGGTCGTCGCCATCCGCCGAAGCACTTCGCGCTGACGAGCGCGCGCCCTCTCGGCATGCCTTCGCGGATCCAAGGCGGTCGGCCGCTGCGGAAGACCGGCGAGGAGCGCCATCTGCGCCGCGCTCAGACGCTCCGGCTCGAGGCCGAAGTACCCGAGGCTCGCGCGCCGGATTCCCGTCATCTGGTTTCCGAAGGGAGCGAGGTTCAGATAGAGCGCGACGATCTCGCGCTTCTCGAGCTTCCGCTCGAGCCTGAGCGCCACCACCGTCTCGCGCAGCTTGCGGCGCACTCTTCCCGATCCCTCATCGTGCGCGAGCAGGAGCTTCGCCGTCTGCTGTGAGATCGTCGAGCCTCCCTCGACGATCCGCCCCGCCCGCAGATTCGCCAGCGCGGCGCGCGCGATCGCGACCGGATCGACACCACGATGCGCGAAGAATCGATGATCCTCGGCCGCCACGATGGCCGCGATCGCTGCCTCCGGCATCTCCTCCGCCACGAGCCAGTCGGAACGCGTTCCGGCCGTGGACAATCCCTCGAAAAGAACCTCGCCATTGCGGTCGAGAATCGTGGTCGAGGTGAATCGCTGCGGATCGAGGAGCCCCTCCGGCAAAGGC
>JBPPMG010000258.1:0-2094 GCA_051305935.1 Thermoanaerobaculia bacterium | reverse complement strand
CGACGCGCCGCCCGCTGGCGGAACCGACGTGCAGGTGTGGGTTCGCGACGGATGGTCGGTGAGCGAGAAGACCGTCCTCGACTCCGCGCGCAGTGCCGGGCAGGACAGCCCGACGGTGTTCGTCTTCGTTCCGAAGAAGGGCTGGGACGCGCTCCGCACCGCGATCATCCAGGCGAAGGCCGCACAGGAAGTGTTCGACCTGAAGGGCGTGCCGGCGACGGACGCGGGCCGTGAAGCGCGTAGCGCGATGCAGACTCGCTGTGAGCACGCGGAAGCCCGTCGCGCATCGCTCGTGCACGACTTGATGGACAGCGCGCGCGTGCTGAAGGGCGGCGGACAGGAGCTGCACAACTTCACGCTGGAGGAGCGCGTGCGTGACGCGGTCGAGGCCGCGCTCGATCGCCTGTTCCCGCAGTTCCGTCAGGCCGACCACAAAAACTGGCCGGTCGTGATCGGTCGCGCGCGCAACGGCGACGACTCGCCGCTGGAACCGCTCGGCTGGACCGGACCGTCGACCGAACATCCGGTGTGTCGCGAGATCCTCCAGTTCATCGGCTCGGGCAAGGACGGCCGCGCCGTCCGCAGAGCGCTCTCGGAGAGCCCCTACGGTTGGCCGCAAGACGCGATCGACGGAGGCTTGATCGCGCTGCACGCCGGCGGACACCTGCTCGCGACGCAGAGCGGAACGAATCTCGGTGCGGGTCAGCTCGATCAAACGAAGATCGCGAAGACCGAGTTCCGCACGGAGTCGGTGACTCTCAACGCCCAGGACAAGCTGCACCTGCGCGGTCTCTTCCAAGAGGCCGGACTCACCGTGCGCACGAGCGACGATCTCGTCGCGAAGTCCTCCGAGTTCCTCGAGAAGGTCGGCGTGTTGGCCGCGAACGCGGGTGGACCTGCGCCGCTTCCCGAGCCGCCGAACACCAAGCTCCACGACGAGTTGAGGTCGCTCGCCGGCAACGAGCGTCTCTCGCGGATGATCGCGAGCCGCGATGTCCTGAAGTCGGCGGTGAAGGAGGCTCGTGAACGAAGCGAGCTCGCCGGTCGACGACTTCCTACGTGGGAGCGCCTGTCGCGACTGTTGAAGCATGGCGACACGGTCGCGGCCATGGCCGATGTGCGTTCGGCCGCGGACGCCATTGGCGATCAGCGGCTCCTGCTCGACTCGACCGACCGAGCTACGCCGCTGGCGAAACAAGCGGCCACAGCGCTCAGAGCCGCACTGCTCGAAGCACATCGCGTGCTCGCCGAATCGCATGCGCGGCACCTGGAGTCGTTGGTGGCGAACGATGCGTGGCGACGGATCGGCGACGCCGACAGGCAGCGCATCCTCACCGAGGAGGGCATCGACAAGGTGTCGAGCGTTCAGGTCGCCAGCGACGAGGACTTGATCGCGGAGCTCGATCGCACCGGCCTGCACTCGTGGAAGGATCGCACCGACGCGCTGGACGGTCGGTTCGCGAATGCCGCTACGAAGGCCGCGCGGTTGCTGGAGCCCAAGGTGCAACGCATGCATCTGAGCAGCGGCACGCTCAAGACCGAGGCGGATGTTCGCGTGTGGCTCGGCGAGCAGGAGAAGTCGCTCCTCGCTCAACTCCAACACGGTCCGATCGTCATCGCCTGAGACAGGAATACACGAATGCCCACGTCACACCCCGAGACGCTTCGACAGATCAACATCGGAATCAAGGGCCTCGCGAAGTACATGACTTCGGGAGAGTCCGCGCGTCGCAAGATCCTGTTCGACTACAAGCACCCCAACCCCGAGGGGAACGCTCAAGCCCAGTACTACTCCGAAGCACGAACGACGATCGCCCGGCTCGTGCGCGGAACGATCGATGTGGCAGCCGCGCTCAAGCACGCCGAAGAGCTGCGCGCTCAGGGGCAGACCGTAGCGGGTGCCCGCGGGACCAAACTGAAGTGCAACGGTCGGGGGATCGGGCAGTACGTCCGTCACTTCGGAGCCAAAGAGTTCGAGTGGGTCCAGCCGCCCAAGCTCGAACTCAACTACGGGTTGGTGCGCATCTCGACGAGTCCCGACCTTCACGTTCGGGATGGTCGTCGCGAGCGATTGATCCGCCTGGAGTTCGCCAG
>JBPPMG010000364.1:0-13735 GCA_051305935.1 Thermoanaerobaculia bacterium | reverse complement strand
GGCCCGCACAGATGGTGGAACCGCGCCCCTTCGCGCACGACGAGGCCCACGCTCTCCGCGGCGCGCGCGACCGACGCGAGCTCGCCCTCGAGAAGAACGAATGGCTCGTCGAACTGTCGCTGGCGCGCCCGCTGCAGCGCCGCACCATGGAGCCCGGAGGTGCGTGCCGCTTCTTCCTCGCTCATCTTCGAGAAGAGCGAGAGCTTCGCGTTGCAGCGTGCTTCGATTCCCGGCACGCGCGCACGGATCTGCTCGACGGGCACTCCGAGCGGCGTCACGACCCACGAGCCTCCCTCGAGCGACGTGATCGCCCCTCCCGATTCGACGATGGCCGGCCCCGTGATCCCGAGTTGTTCGGCGAGCGGGATGATCTCCGCGGCCGTCTTGCTCGTGACGGGTACGAGCGGAATGCCCGCGGCCCTCAGCCGTTCGATCGCCGGCATCGCCGCGGCGAAACCGAAGTCTTCGCTATCGAGCAGCGTGCCGTCGAGATCGGTGAAGACGATCGAGCCGCGAGTCACGTCAGGAGCCCCCCGTCGCCCTTCGCGATCTCGAGGAGGCGGTCGGAAACGTCGGGCATCGCCGCGGTGACGCGAATCCAGTTCGCGAGGTCCGGCTCGCCGATCGGGTCGGCGAGGAACCTCTCGGACGCCGTGACGATCGCCGCGGCGAAGACGTTCACAATCGCCTCCTCGGAATGCCTGTCGTACTGCAATCCGTCGATTGCCGCGTCGGAGTAGTACGTTGCGATCATGTCCTCGGCCGTCCGTCGGTAGACACCGTAGAGCGTGTGAAGCTGTCCCGGAAAAAAGACGATTCCCGTCTGCGACAGGGTGCGGAGCAGATGGCTCACGATGTCGATCGCCATACGGTGCAGTCCGGTCGTGGCGTCCGCTTCGGAGACGACCTGGTGCTTGTGCTCGTAGGCGTCGTGGATCTCGGCCTGGCAGATACGGCGGATGGAGCGGTTTCGATAGACCTCGGAGAGCACGCCGACCTCGAGCCCCCAGTTGCACGGAATGCGAATGACGTTCGCGAGGTCGACGTCGAGCGCGAACTCGCCGGCGAGCGGGTAGCGGAACGAGCCGAGATAGCGGACGTATGGATGGTTGCCGAGGACGATCTCGAGCGCGCGTAGGAATGGAAAGACCAGGAGGCGCGTCGCGCGGCCGTGCATCCGGTCGGTGATGCGCGCGTAGTAGCCTTTGCAGAAGTCGTAGCCGACTTTGGGGCTCGCTACGGGGTAGACGAGACGGCCGAGGAGCTCGCGCGTGTAGGTGACGATGTCGGCGTCGTGAAGAGCGATGGTGCGGCAACGGTTCTCGGCCAGCAGATAGCCGAGACAAGTCCAGACGGCGCGACCCTTGCCGGGCTCGCCCATGGGAAGCCCGCGGGACTTGAAGTCGTCGAGCAGTTCGAGCATGCTCGGGCCGTCGACCCAGAGCAGCACGGTACGTTGCGGAAGGACCGAAAAAAAGTCCTTCGCCTCCTGCCATTCGGCTTCGTTCGCGCGGCCGATCGGGACGAGAACCGTGTCGAGGTAGGGGACCTTCTTCAACTCCTCGACGATGCCCGGCAACGCCGGCCCCTTCAGTTCGGAGAACAGGCAGGGGAGGAGCAGCGCGATCGGACTCGTCTCGCTGAAGTCGAGGATTTCGGCCTCGAGATCTTCGATCGGGCGTCTGCGAAGGCGGTGAAGCGTGGAGACGATGCCTGTCTGATGGAAATCAGCCATGGAGACTACCTCCCGGAGCGAGAAAGTGGCAAAGCGTCAGGTCGGGCCTGAGGATAGTCACCGCTGGTTCCTCCCGAGTGGCGGCCCGACCACTCTGCGGTCCTGCGGAGCGAGCTCCGCACCCTTGGGGTAGTAAGTTCGCGGGAAGTATACCCCATCGAGAATCGAAGGCCCGGAAAGGCGCTCGGTGCGTGAATTTCGAAGCTGAGATGCTACCGTTAGCGCTGTTTTCCGGTGAAGAGCGCGGCGAGCGATTCGGTGGGGGGGATCACGCCGTCGCGTACGAGCCGCAGCGCTCCGGCGAGCCCTGCCGTGCCCGTGTGGTCCGCCGGAATCGTGGTCGAACGAGCCGCGATGTCGTTCGTCTCGCGCAACTCGTCCTCGGAGACGACCACCGGCCAGCCGCCCGTCTCGATCATCGCCTCGACGATCGCGAGCCAGTCGTAGGTCTCGTCGTCGAGGATGCCGTGCGCGATGCTGTGGGGCGTCGACTCCCAGGGCGACATGAATTTCGAGCGGCGGGTCGCGGCGAACCGGACGGCTTCGAGACGTTTTGGTTGGAGCGCCGGAGAGAGGACGGCTGCCGCCCTCGCAGCGTCGGCGGCGGAGTCGCGCGCTTCGATTCGGAAGGTGAGGCGGCCGCCGAGGACTTGCGCGACGAGTCGCTCCCACGCGCGGCGAAGGGGATAGGCGCCCTGGGTCTGGACCGCGTGAATTCTCGGCATCCGTTCGATGAGCCCGAGGTTCACCGCGTCGCCGAGGGCCTGAACGCAGGAGCTCGCGAGCGCGCCGCCGCCGACCTGGACGAAAAGCCGGTCGATCGAGGCGCCCGCGCGAAGGAGAGACGATACGATCTCGTAACCGAGCGTGAGACCTCCTTCGATCGCGAGCCCGTTCTCGTTGCCCTGGACGGAGAAGGGGAGCGCGCCGCGCGTGAGGCTCTCACGGAATCCGACGACGCACGGGTCGCCCGGGGTCGAGCCCTCACGCCTGCAGATCGTCAGCCGCGAGCCGAGCTCTTCGAGCCGATGCGTGACGTTCGGGTGTGCGTCGGTCGGGATGAAGACGTCGAGTTGCCGGTGCGCCGCCTTCGCGACTACGGCGGCCGCGAGCGCGGCGTTTCCGCAGCTCGCGATCGAGAGCGGCGGCACGGGTGCGTCCGAGGGGATCATTCCCGTGCGACGCGCGACCTCGAGCCAGATCGCGAGCCCCATCAGGTGTCGCGCCTTGTGCGATCCCGAAACGTTGCCTGTCTCGTCCTTGATCCAGATCGCGCCCGCGTCACGACCGAGCGCGCCGTTCAACGCGGGGTGCGGGGCGAAGGGCGTTTCGCGAAAGCCGATGCCGTCGACTGCCGCTACCGCATCGTCGAGCGCTTCGACGATCTCGATGAAGCCCGCGTCTGACATCCCTCGTCGAGTCGCGGTCCGATAGCTGTGAGAAAGCTCGCGGTAGCGGACGAACGGGTTCGCTGAATCGTCGAGAAAGACGCGGCGCCACGCGTGCATCTGCGCCGAGTCGCACGACATCTCGCGCCGGAGCACGTGGTCGACGTCATCCCCCTCTGCCGTCCCCGGGCAGCGAAAGGGATAGGGATCGTCCGCATCGGGCGACGCGCCGCAACCGGAGCAGACGAGGCGAGTCGTGATGTCGGGTGTCATGTGGAGTGCGCTTGCGTGTGGTGCAGGCACTCCTGCCTGCGCGTCGCCGAAGGCGACATCAGGTTGAGCGTTACGGAGGAAGAGGTGCGAGATTGGAGATCAGGCGGCGCTTCGCGCCGCGCGCAGGCAGGAGTGCCTGCGCCACATGCCTCGCGCCCGCTCTCAATTCTCAGTTCTCCGATTCTCAACTCTTCAGCGCTCCGCTGCTGGCATTGAACTCCTCGATCATCGCGTCCCACGCGGGGATGAGATGCTGCAGGTTGCGCCAGAACTTCTGGTCGCGGCGCTCGACGAAGTCGTGGAACGAGACTCCCTGCTGCTCGACCCAGGTGTAGTAGCCGAGATCGAAGATGCGGCGGCGATCCTGGTGCGAGAGCTCGAGCATGTTGTCGGTGCCGGTGCCGAGCATGTGCTCGCCGAACGTCTCGCCGGCGCTCACCGCATCGAAGCCTCCGGGGAAGTCGCGCGCGAGGCACTTGTCGAGCTCTGTCGCGTAGAGCTCGGCGCCGTCGGTGGCGACGGTGACGATCACGTCGTCCGGGCCCATTTCCGCGTACTTCGCCACCTTGATCGCGCCGAGCACGTTGCAGATTGACGAGAAACCCATGTCGGGGAGCTGCTGGACGATCTCCGCGGGAACGCCGCGGCGTCCGTCGAGGTAGCGTTTCCCTTCGCTCGTGTTGAAGAGAGCGTTGAGCGAGTCGGTGCTCCGGTCGGAGATCGCGACGACGTAGTCGGTGTTCATCACGTTGTGGATGAGCGGGATGTGTTTGTCGCCGATCCCCTGGATATTGTGTTCGCCGAAGCCGTTCGCGAGCATCGTCGGGCACTCGAGCGCCTCGGCCGCGACGATTGCCGCTCCGTGCTTGTCTTTCAGGTAGTCGCCCGCGGCGATCGTCCCGGCAGAGCCGGTCGCCGAGACGAAGGCGCGGAGCCGGAGGCCGGCGTTTCCTCGCTGCATCGCCTCGAAGACAGTCGCCCCCGCGCGCCCGGTGCAGGCGTAGTGCGCGAGGTAGTTCGCGAACTCGGAGAACTGGTTGAAGATGATGTTCGCCGGGTCGGTGTCGAGCTCATGGCACTTGTCGTAGATTTCCTTGACGTTGCTCTCGGTGCCCGGCGTGCGAATGATGTCGGAAGGGTCGGTGACCCATCGCTCGAGCCAGGCGAAGCGCTCGCGGCTCATTCCAGCAGGCAGCACCGCGACGCCGCGGCACTGCATGATCCGCGAGATCGCGACGCCTCCGCGGCAGTAGTTGCCGGTGGAGGGCCAGACCGCGCGGTGGCGCGTCGGGTCGAACTGCCCGGTGACGATGCGCGGCGCGAGACATCCATACGCCGCGAGCACCTTGTGCGCGGTGATCATCGGGAACGGCTTGCCGAAGAGGACGACGATCTTCGCCTTCACGCCGGTGAGCGACTCGGGAAGCACGACGTGCATGGGGAGCGCCACGCGCTCGGGTCCGTTGCGGTCGTTGAACCAGTGAACCCGAAAGAGGTTTAACGGGTGCGCGCTCTGCGGATCGATGCCCGCCAGCTGCGCCGTGATCTCCGCGGGGATCGTCGACGGGTCGGCGAGCTGGGAGAACTTCGGCAGCGCGATCTTCGCCTCGCTGAAGCGGCGGACGGTGTTCGCGTAAGTGGCCTGGTCGACGATTTCGGTTCCGAGTCCTAGATGGGGCATTGGTTGCTCCGCGAATTGAAATTCATAGTGATATGACCCGTCTGTGCTGCATGAGCGATGCTGTCATCCCGAGCGCAGCGAGAGATCTGCAAAAGATAGCTAATGACCGATTCCTCAGCCGGAGCCCTCTGCGACAGCCAATCACCGCTTGCGCGCAGAGGAATCGATCAGGAGATCGTTTTGCAGATCCCTCGCTTCGCTCGGGATGACGGCGAGGGGTGCCGATTCCCAAAGTGATTCGCTGATCAATTCTCAATTCGGCCTTTCCATCCGTTCCCACAACTTTGCCGCCTGCTCTGCGGCTTCCGCCCGGATCGAATCGATGTCGCCTGCCACGAGACGGCCGTCGCGCACGACTTCGCGATCGGCGACACGCATCGACACGAGGGCGCCGTCTTCCCACTCCGCAGCATCGCGTGAGTCGTCGGGGAGACGGAAGAGTTCGTTCACCAGCTCGTACCCCGCGTCGATGCGCCGGAGCACCGTCGCCGGGCGGTCGCCCTGGAACGGCGCCTCGTCCAGCAGGGCGGCGATCTCGTCGTGCATCGTTGCCGGATAGCCGTCGGTGCCTAACGCGACGCGATCGGAATGCAGGAGTGAGCGCGGATATCCGACGCCGTTGCCCTTGTTCGATCGCGGGTTCTGTACGAGCCAGAGGCCGGCGTCCGACGCTTCCTTCACCTGGAACTCGTTGAGACGCACCCCGTGCGCGAGGATCGAGCCGCGCGGCAGCGCGCCGAGCTCGAACAGTCGCTCGAGCGGGCCCGCGTAGCCGCGCGCGATCGCATCATCGACGTCGGCGCGATCCTCGGCGACATGCACGTGCAGGATCGCGCCGAGCTCCCGGCAGAGATCGCCCGCCTCGCGGACCGTCTCATCCGACACCGTGAACGACGCGTGCAGCGCCACCGCGCCGACGATCGCCGTTCTTCGATTCGCGGCGATGAAGCGGCGGCACTCTCCCAGGCCGCGTCGTGCCTCCTCGCGACCGCCGTTGCGCTCGGTCGCGCCGTAACAGAGCAGAGCCCTTGCGCCGAGCTCGTCGCAGGCGTCGGCGAGAATGTCGAGCGAGCCTTCGATCAGGTTCGGTGACTCGTGATGATCGATCAGCGTCGAGGTCCCCGCGAGCAGCGCTTCCGCGACGTAGTAGCGCGCCGAGGCGCGTAGCGAGGCTTCGTCGAGCGCGCGGTCGAGCCTCCACCAGACGCGCTCGAGGATCTGTACGAAATTCTCCGGCTTGACGAGCGGCGGTGGCATTCCCAGCGGGGCGAAACCGCTGTAGATGTGGGTGTGGCAGTTGACGCGCGCGTTGCCGGAGGAGCGCGCCATCACCCCTCCGCGGCGCCGGGCACGTTCGCTGCCTTCCGGAGCCCGATGCCGAGCGCGCGCGCCGCGGGCGACTCGCGCATCGGCAGCTCGAATCGGCGGATGCCGTCGAACGCGTGGAGCGCTCCCGCGACGGCGGCGGCCGTCGGAACGAGGCCGATCTCGCCGATTCCCTTCGCGCCGAATGGGCCTTCGGGCTCGGTCTCCTCGACCAGGATCACCTCGGTTTTCGGCATGTGTCGCGCGCGCAACGCACCCGCGTCACGCAGCCGAAAGCTCTGCGGCATCCCGTCGGGACAGGGCAGGTCCTCGGTCAGTGCGTAGCCGAGCCCCATGTGGATCGAGCCTTCGACCTGCCCCTCGCAGAGCGCGGGATTGATCGCGCGCCCGACGTCGTGCGCGGCGACGAACGTGTCGAGTTTTCCGTCTTCGTCAAGAATGCAGAGCTGCGTCGCGAAGCCGTACGACGTGTGTGTCTTGATCTTCTCCGTCTTCGCGCCAGGCGCCGTCGTGTCGTCGACGAGCACTTCGCCGGTGTAGATCGTTCCCTTCAGCGCAGCGAGCGATCCATGCACGGCGAGGTCGATTCTCAGCTTTTCCGCCGCGGCGATCACGGCGCGCCCGCCGAGCAGAGTCGCGCGGGAGCCGGTCGTCTGTCCGCAGCCGAGCTCGTACGTCGAGTCGACCAGTGGGTGGAACGTTTCCGGAGGCAGTCCCGTGACTTCGACCGCACACTGCACGAGCACCGTGAGGAGCCCCTGCCCCATCTCCGTGAAGCCGTTGAAGAGCGAGATCGTGCCGTCGCTCTCGACGACGAGCCTGACCTTGCCAAACTCCTTCGCGCCGTTGCCGATCCCGGAATTCTTGATGCCGCAGCCGATTCCCACCGCGCGTCCCGCGGCACGCGCCCCGTAATAGCGATCCCGAACCGCGAGCAGCGTCTTCCGAATGCCGACCGACTTTTCGAAGACCTGGCCCGTCGCGAACATGTCTCCGACGTCGACGACGTTGCGCCAGCGGATCTCCCATCCGTCGATGCCGACCCTCTCCGCGAGCATGTCGAGGCAGCCGTCCATCGCGAAGTGCGCCTGCGGCGCGCCGAAGCCGCGCATCGCCCCGCACGGCGGGTTGTTCGTCGCCACCGCCCGGGCCTCGACGTCGACGTTAGGCACACGATACGGGCCGCAGGAGTGTCCGGCCGCGCGCTCGAGCACTTTCGAGCCGACCGACGCGTAGGCGCCCGTATCGCCGACCATCCGCGCCCTCACGGCGGTGAGCCGCCCCTCCCCATCACAACCCACCGCGTACTCCATCGTGATCGGGTGGCGCTTCGGATGGATGCGAATCGACTCCTCGCGGCTCAGCGTGATCTTCACCGGCCGCTTCGTGAGCATGCACATGAGCGCCGTCTGGGCCTGGACCGACATGTCTTCCTTGCCGCCGAATGCGCCGCCGTTCGGCACGAGCACGGCATGGATCTCGTCTTCGGGGATTCCCAGGAAGCTCGCCACCTGGCGGCGGTCGTCGAAGATTCCCTGACCCTGCGAGAAGAGTCGAAACCGGCCGTCTTCCATCGGTTCGACGAGGGCGCTCTCGGGCTCGAGGTAGAGGTGCTCGATGCGCTGCGTCTTCCATGTTCCGCTGACCACGTACGCGCTCGCGGCGAGCGCCTCGTCGGCGTCGCCGCGTTTCACGACCGTCTGTGAAAGCACGTTCGGGTAGTCGGGATTCACGCGAGGCGCGGCGTCTTTCATCGCGTCGAACGGATCGAGCACCGGAGGCAGGATTTCGTACGCGACCTTGACCAGCTTTGCGGCTGCGCGCGCCTTTGCCCGATCCTCGGCCGCGACGACCGCGACGACGTCACCGACGCAGCGGACTTCCTCGCCCTCGGCGACGATGCCGGGCCAGTCGTCGTGCAGGAGGCCGTACCAGCGTTTGCCCGGAACGTCCCGTGCGGTCGCGACGCGCACCACGCCGGGATGCTGTTCGGCCGCGCTCGTGTCGACTTTCAGGACGCGCGCGCGCGCATGAGGCGAAAGGACGAGCGCGCCATGCAGCATTCCGGGCCGCGTCATGTCGTCGACGAACTTCTGGTCGCCGAGCGCGAGCTCGGAACCGCTGAACTTGCGAAGGCGCGCGCCGATGCGGCCTTCCTCACACGGCTCGGGCATGCCCTCGCCGCGCTTCGCCTTCGCGACGAGCTCGATCGCGTCGATGATCTTGACGTAGCCCGTGCAGCGGCAGAGGTGTACGTCGAGCGCGTTGGTGATCTCCTCCCGCGTCGGGCTCGGGTTGTGGTCCGTGATGTGCTTCGCGCGCATCGCGAAGCCCGGGATGCAGAAGCCGCACTGGAGTCCCGCCGCGGTGACGAAGCTGTCGGCGAGGATCTTGCGTTCCTCGTCGGAGAGCCCTTCCAGCGTGATGATCTCCGCGCCCTGCGCCCGCGTCGCCGGGATGCAGCAGGTGAGCTGGGGCCGCGCGTTCATCAGGACGAGGCAGCAGCCACACTGTCCCTGCGGCTGGCATCCGTCCTTGGTCGAGTAAATCCCGCAGCGGTTGCGCAGGGCGTCGAGAAGACTCTCTCCTTCGTCCGGAGTGATGCTGCGAGGCTGTCCGTTGAGGAGAAAGTCGACTGGCATGACGTTGCGCCCTCACGCCCACGCGGGGGCACCTCGTTGACAGCATAGTCACGGGGGAGAAGCGTCGCAAGCGGAATGGCCTTCCTCGCCGATTCTTCTACATTCCACCTTCTCCCTTCCGGTTTTCGTGACCGCACCGAAACCGAAATGAAGAATGTCGAATGGAGGATGACGAATGAAGAACGATGAATCATGAGAACGCGATTGCGGCGCGCAGCGCCGAAACATCGGTAGCCCCCGGCTTCAGCCGGGGGACCCGTACCGATCGCGCTGCGCGCGCCGCTTCAGCGGCGCCACCGCGCGCGGATGTCGCGCCGCTGAAGCGGCGCATCGAATGTTGTCGTGATCGTTTCCCTCCGGCTGAAGCCGGGGGCTAGAGATGTCTCGCCGCTGCGCGTCGGAGGAGAGTCGCCGCGCCGATTGGTCTCAATCGCTCGCTCGCCGCTGATCGCGGACCTGGAGCAACTGCGCGGCGATCGCGATCGCGATCTCGCTGGGGTGGTTCGAGCCGATGGAGAGACCGACGGGGCAGAAGAACGCGTCTTTTGCCTCCGCGGGCAGCCCGGCCTCGTCGATGTCCTGCTTCAGCGTGTTCGCTTTCGCGCGGCTGCCGATGACGCCGAGGAATGGGAAACGGCGCGTGCGGAGGATCTCGAGCAGGATCGGCTTGTCGGTCGCGTGGCCCATCGTCATCAGCACGACGAAGGCGTCGTCGGGGATCGAGGCGACCTCGCCTGCGAGATTCGTCGACAGGACCTTCGTGAGGCGAGGGCTCGCGGGGATCCGGTCGAGCCATTCGGCGCGCGTATCGAGGCAGGTGAGGCGGCAGTCGAGCGATGCGAGAAGCGGGACGAGCGCCTGCGCGATATGGCCGGCGCCGAAGACGGCGACGTTCCAGGTTGCCACGTTGAACGCCTCGAAGAAGACTTTCACCGCGCCGCCGCACGTCATCCCGACGTCGCGGTTGAGCTGCCAGTTGACGAAGTGCGTGCTCTCGGAGCCTTCACTCAGCATCCGCAGCGCTTCGTCGATCGCCTTCTTCTCGATGCGTCCGCCGCCCACGGTTCCCGAGTGGAGGCCGTCGCAGGTGACGATCATTTTCGACCCGCGGTCGTTCGGCACGCTGCCCACGACGTCGACCACCGTCACCGCGACAATCGGCGTCCCCTCGGCGATCAGCGCGTTGAGGGTCTCGAAGAAGGTCATGGGAGTGAGGATAGCGCGATGGGAGGCGAAGGGCGAAAGGCGAAAGGCGAGAGGCGAAAAAAAAGGAAACCGAAATGAAAAATGTCGAATGTCGAATGAGGGATGCAGAAGTCGACGACGTGGACTCCCCGCGCGTACCGCCGTATTCGTCGATGAATCGCATTCTCCATTCTCCATTCGACATTCTTCATTTCGGTTTCTCTGCTCTCGATCTGGCTCTCGACCCTGCTCCGACATCGCCCCCCGTCGCTAGCGTTGTGTCGTCGCCATCGTGGAGCTAGCATCATTGGCAAACCACAGTCGCCCGGAGGCCTAATGTCCCGCCCTTCCACGTCCGACCTCACCGAGATCCTGCGGATCGCACACGATCGGTCCCGCAAATACTTCGACAGCCTTCCCGAGCGCCCCGTCTTTCCGCGCGCGTCGTTCGAGGAGGCGCTCGCGGCGTTTTCGGCACCGCTCCCCGACGAGGGCGAGCCCGCGAACGCTGTAATCGAAGCGCTCGCTCGCGCCGGTGAGCTCGCTGCTGTCGCGTCGACGAGCCCGCGTTACTTCGGCTATGTCATCGGGGGCACGCTGCCCGCTTCAATTGCCGCCGACTGGCTCACCTCGGCGTGGGACCAGAACGGGGGGCTCTGGTCGGCGACGCCCGCGGCCTCGGCTGCGGAGCAGGCCGTCGCGGGATGGATCGTCGATCTGCTCGGCCTGCCGGCCGCGTCGAGCGTCGGCTTCGTGACCGGATGCCAGATGGCGAACTTCACCTGCCTCGCGGCGGCACGGCACGCGGTGCTGCGTCGCGCGGGCTGGAACGTCGAGACCGACGGCTTGCAGGGGGCTCCGCGCGTGCGCGTAGTCGCGAGCGCCGAGGCCCATGTGACGATTCATGGCGCGCTGAAGATGCTGGGGCTCGGCACCGCATCGATCCTCCCGGTCGAAGCCGACGCGCAGGGAAGAATGATCGCGTCGAAGCTACGCGATGTCCTGAGAGGAGTCGACGGACCGACGATCGTCTGTACGCAGGCGGGCAACGTGAACACCGGGTCGTTCGACCCGATCGCCGAGATCGTCGAGGCGGCGCACGCGAAGAACGCGTGGGTCCACGTCGACGGGGCGTTCGGCCTATGGGCAGCGGTCTCCGCGACGCGCGCGCATCTCGTGAAGGGCGCCGAAACTGCCGATTCGTGGGCCACTGACGCCCACAAGTGGCTCAACGTGCCGTACGACAGCGGGCTCGCGATCGTGGCGCACCCCGAGGATCACTTCGGCGCGATGAGCCTGAAGGCCGAGTATCTGGAGAAGACGGCAACCGCGCTGCGCGAGCCGCTCGACTGGGTGCCGGAGTTTTCGCGTCGCGCGCGCGGCTTCGCGCTCTGGGCCGGCCTGCGGAGTCTTGGCCGGCGCGGCCTAACGGAGATGATCGATCGCTGCTGCGATCTCTCCGCGCTGACCGCTGAGCTACTGCGGAAGGAGCCCGGGATCGAGGTCCTCAACGACGTGGTGGTCAACCAGACGCTCATCCGCTTTCACGGCGACGATCCCGCGGACGACGACCGCCTCACGCGCGAGGTCATCACGCGCGTTCAGGAGGACCGCGTCTGCTGGCTCTCCGGCACCCGCTGGCACGAGCTGGAGGCGATGCGCTTCTCGGTGTCGAACTGGTCGACCACGGAGCGCGATATCGAGATGACGGTCGAATCGATCGTGAGGTGCTATCGGGAGGCCAGAGGCCAAAGGCCATAGGCCAGAGCAGGCGGGAGGCGAAGGAAGAGACGAGGAGCCGGAGAGAGGGCGCCACACACAGCAATCGGAGGAAGCATCGCGGAGCGGAGCTTCAGCTCTTTCTTGCTTTGGCCTCTGGCCTCTGGCCTTTGGCCTGAAGTCGCTCAAGTCAGCGCTTCAATCACATCCTTCGCCGTGTACGTCGACTCCCCCGGACGGATGAAGCGTGCGATCTCGCGGAGGTCGTCGCCGGCGGTGACGAGCGGCTTCTCGACGGCGCCGTGACGGATCTGCGGATGCCCGACATTCGCGAGCAGCGCATTGCACAGGCACTTGCGGCCCTCGGTCGCTGCGACCTCGCCGCCCTTCGCGACATAGGCGTCCACCGGTTCCGCGGCGCAGCGGTAGCCGATCCGCCCGTCGGGCTTGCGGTAGAGCTCGCGCAGAAACCCGAGGTCGCAGGTCCGTTCGCGCGACTCGTAGACGGCGGGATCGCTCAGCGTGCCTGCGAGTTGTGCGACCTTGAACGGGAATCCGGTCGGCGACGCGAGCCGGTCGGTGAGGACGCCGGCATGCCCGGATGCTGCTTCGCGGAGAATCGATTCGCGCAGGTCCTTGCGGAGACCTGACTCTTCGCAGAAGGCGAACGCGGTGCCGACCTGAACCCCGGCGGCGCCGAGCGCGAGCGCTTCGCGCAGCTTCTCTCTCGTCGCCTGACCCCCGGCGAGCCAAAAGGGGAGCCCAAGCGCCTTGAGCTTGTCGAGATCGACCTCGTCCTTCTCACCGTACTGCGGCTCGCCGGCGTCGTTGAGCCGGAGCTGTCCGCGCGGAGGCGCATTGTGCCCGCCCGCCGTCGGTCCCTCGACGATGAAGCCATCGACACGCCCGTTGGAGCGCTTGATCATCGTCGTGGCGAGCACGTTGGAGGAAATGATCGGCAGGAACTGCGGCCGGGGAAGCGGCGACAGGTTGTCGAAAAAGTCGGCGGGGTCGAACAGCGCGACGACCGCATCGTGCCCTTCGTTGCCGGTGACCTGCAGCTCGTAGCTCACAGGCTGATGGTTGGCCAGGCGGTCGAGCACTCCCGGAATGCGGGTTGCGATTCCCGCTCCCATCAGGACGCAGGTGACCCCGGCGAGCATCGCTCCGTAGATCGACGGCAGGTGGGGGAGCTGGATCTTCTCCAGGTAGTTGATGCCGACCGGCTCGTCGTGCCCTTCGCGTGCGAGGAACACCTCGACGAAGTTGCCGACGATGCAGAGCTCTGAGAGCGAGCGGCTGTCCTGCACCGAGTGCATCGCTACCGGCTGATACGGTTCCTCGGGGCTTTTCGCTTCAGCGGTGAAGTACTTCTGCCAGATCCGCTCGGCCATGTCGCGGCCGGGGAAGTTGTCGAGCGCGCGACGGATGCTGCCGTCGCCGTCCCCGTCCTGGAGGCGTCTCGCAAGGAGAGTGTCGAGCGCGATGCCCGAAACGACGCCCAGTTCCCCGAGCGACGACACCGCGCGTGCGAGCTTCCACGAGGAGACACCCGCTCCCATACCGCCCTGAATGATCTTCGGCAAGCCTGACATGTGGCGGACATTATCGGTTCGCCGCCTCGGATCGGACGGGACTTTCGTCACAGTCGGGTGTGAGATGCGGAAGGAAAAAAATGAATACTGAATGTTTGACGCGAGGCGCGCTCGATTTGTCGTCCTGAGCGCAGCGAAGGACCTCGCAGGGTTCTACATACGAAGTCTTCAGCCCTTGGATTTCTGTCTTG
>JBPPMG010000205.1:0-8649 GCA_051305935.1 Thermoanaerobaculia bacterium | reverse complement strand
GACGAGCAGCGCGAGTCCGGCAACGGCGAGAAGCGACGGAAGCCATGCGAGCCGGACTCGCAGGCCTCGCGCGCCATCGCCTGCGAGCTCGAGCGACGAGATTCGAAACGCGGCGGTGGCGGCGCGGTGCGTTTGGATCGCCCAGACGCACCAGAGGGCGAGAATCGCGAGGGCGGCGAGCCACTCGGGGGCGGCGAGGCGCATCATGCCGCCACCTCCCGCTCGACTCGCGCGGGAACCAGCGCGAGCGCGTCCTCGACGAGTGACGCGATCTCGACACGGGGCGGCCCGAAGGGCGAGAACTTCGTCCAGTCGCCTCCACGGAGGATCGATTCGATCGCGGCGGTCTCCTCGTTAGGCCTGCCCGAGCGACGCATCGCGACGAGCAGCTCCGAGCTCGTGAGCTCGACGCCGAGCGACGGGTCAGTCGCGGCGAGGTAGACACGCGTGGCTCCCGAGAGCGCGACCCACTTCGCCTCGCCGTCGCGAAGGGAGCGAATCCGCTCGAGCGCCGCGCGGAACGTGTCGGCAGGATCTTCGAACGCGGGAACGCCGGGAAGCACGGCCGTGGCGCGGCTTCGGAGAAGCAGCGCGAGCGCCAGCCAGAGCAGGGCCGCGACACCTGCCGCGACGGCGATCGCGATCCACGCCCGGTCGTCGCGGGGCAGCGGCTTCGGAGGACGCAGCGGCGCGGGCTCGAGTTTGTCGTCGGGCGCGAGCACGGAAACGATCTCGATCTCCGCGGCGCCCGAAGCGGGCAACTCGCCCGGCACGCGCACCGCGTACTCGACGCGGAGCGGCCCGGGCCGGAACGAGCGAATCACGACTTCGTTCGGTGAGGCCGAAACGATCTCGAACTCGGCCGAGGGACGAACCTCGAACGGTTCCCCGCGCATCCGGAGCGTGATCGCGTCTCCGACCGTCGGCGTCGCCGGCGAGACGGAGAGTTGCGACGCCACGAGCGCGATGAGCAGCGCGAGGATCACCGCTTTCTCCCGCTTCGTCGCTCGAAGAACCGGACGAGCGCGCGCTCGTAGGGCACCGCGGTCGACACGTCGACGAAATCGACGCCGCTCGAGGTGAGCGCCTCGTCCGTGGTGCGCCGCAGCGTCGCCGCGGCGCGCGCTGGGGCGTTCGAGCGAAGGTCGACCAGCCGTCTCTCTCCGCTCTCCGCGTCGACGAGCGTGACGAGACCGTTGCGCGGGAAGTGAGCCTCGCGCGGATCGCTGAGGCGTATCGCGATGACGTCGTGTCGCGTTGCAAGGCGTCGCAACGCACTCGCGTAGCGACCGTCGCCGAGAAAGTCCGAAAGCAGAACGATCACGGTCTTCTTGCGCAGCGCGCGGGAGAGAAATCCCAGCGCCTTCTCGAGGTCGCCTCTGCCTTCGGAGCCTCGCGACGCGCCGAGCGCCGTGCGGATCACCGCCTGTGCGTGCATCCGGCCGCGGCGTGGAGGGATCATCCGACGCACGCCGTCACCGACGAGGGCGAGCCCGACGCGGTCGCCGTTCTCGAGAGCGCTGAAGGCGAGGACCGCGGCGATCTCGACCGCGAGGTCGATCTTCCGCCGGTCGACCGAGCCGAAGGTCATCGACCCGGAGACGTCGAGCGCGATGAGGATCGAGAGGTCCCGCTCCTCGACGAACTCCTTCACGTGCGGCACGCCGCTGCGCGCCGTGACGTTCCAGTCGATCGTCCGGATGTCGTCGCCCGGCTGGTACTCGCGGACCTGTGAGAACTCGACGCCGCTCCCGTGGATCGCGCTGTGGTACTGCCCCGCGAAACCGGCGCGCACGAGTCGCGCGGTCACGATCTCGAGCTCGCGCATGCGGCGCGCGGCAGGGACCTTCGACTCCGCGGGCGGGGTCGAGCGGAAGACGTTGAGCCTCACGGCACCGGCACCGCGGCGAGCACCTGGCGAAGAATCTCGTCGGGAGACACGCGCTCGGCAGCCGCCTCGTACGTGAGGATGATCCGGTGACGCATCACGTCCGCGGCGACTTCCTTCACGTCTTCGGGCACGACGTATTCGCGGCCGCGAAGAAACGCGTGCCCCTTCGCAACGTGCGCGAGCGCGATCGTCGCGCGCGGACTCGCGCCGAACTCGAGGAGCGCGGCGAGGTGCGGCAGCCGGTGTTCCGATGGACGCCTCGTCGCGCCGACGAGTTCGACGATGTAGCGGGCGATCCTGTCGTCGAGGTGGACGCGCGCCACCATCGAGGTCAGTTGCTGCAGCGTCTCGCGCGGCATCACACGCGCCACCGGCACTTCACCCTGCGACGGGTCGAGGTAGAGCCCCAGCATCTTCAGCTCTTCCTCTTTCGTCGGGTAGCCGACCAGCAGCTTCATCACGAAGCGGTCGACCTGCGCTTCGGGGAGCGCGTACGTGCCTTCGTGCTCGATCGGGTTCTGTGTCGCGACGACGACGAACGGTTCGGGAAGCGCGTACGAGCGGTCGCCGATGGTCACCTGGCGCTCCTGCATCGCCTCGAGCAGCGCGCTCTGCACCTTTGCGGGAGCGCGGTTGATCTCGTCGGCGAGGAGGAAGTTCGCGAACACCGGCCCGGGGCGCGCGTTGAACTTCCCGCCCGCGGGGTCGAAGATCAGCGTACCGGTGATGTCCGCGGGAAGCAGATCGGGAGTGAACTGCACACGCTTGAACGACGCCTCGATCGCGCGTGCCATCGTCCTGGCGACGAGCGTCTTGGCAAGGCCGGGGACGCCCTCGAGCAGAACGTGTCCTCGAACCAGCAGCGCGACGAGCAGCCGGTCGACCAGCAGTTGCTGTCCGACGACGGCGCGCGCCACTTCCGTGCGAAGGCGCGCGATCGCCTCGTGTCCCTTCGCGATCTCCTCGACGCCGAGCGTGGGACGCGCCGGATCGCTCACGAGAGCTGGGCGTCGATCTTCTTCCGCAGATCGCGCTCCGAGACCATACCGACGATGCGCTCGACCGGCTTGCCCTCCTTGAAGAGGATCAGCGTCGGCACGCTCATCACGCCGCACTTCATCGCGACCGACTGTGTCTTGTCGATGTCGATTTCGTAGACGGCCATTCTCCCCTCGTACTCGGTTGCAAGTTTCTTGATCGTCGGGAGCAGCGCCTTGCAGGGCCCGCACCATTCGGCGCTGAAATCGACCAGGCTAAAGCCCTGAGCGATCGCCTCGTCAAACTCGTTTTCACTCAGCTCGTGCATCGGTTCGGTATCCTCTCTCATGTCGGCGTGGCCCGGGAGGGCCGCGACCCGGCGATTTTACAGTCCAGCTTGCCGAGGGGACAACGGAGCTACTGTTGCTAAAGCCAAAAAAGAAGTGGGGACAGAACTTCCTCCGCAACCCTAGGGCGGCGCGCGACATCGCGGCGGCCCTCGAACCTGCGGCTGGCGAGCTGGTGCTCGAGATCGGCCCCGGGGACGGTGCGCTTACGCGCGAACTGCTCGCGCTCGGCAGTCCGGTCCGGGCAATCGAGATCGACCCAGAGCTCGCCGCGCGCCTGCGCCGGGCCTTCCCCGACACCCTCGAGCTCATCGAGGGCGACGCGACGGATGCCCCCCTGCCGGAGATTCCGTTCCGTGTCGCGGGCAATCTCCCCTACAACGTCGCGACGCCGATCGTCCGCCGCGTGATCACCCATCCGCTCTGCCGTCGCGCGGTCTTCATGCTGCAGAAGGAAGTCGTCGACAAGATTCTGGCGAAGCCGTCGGACGAGGAATATGGCTATCTGAGCCTCTTCGTGAGGATCTGGGCCGATTCGCGCCTCCTCTTCACGCTCCCGCCGAACTCGTTCTTCCCGCGGCCGAAAGTCTGGAGCGCCGTCGTCGTTCTCAACCCGGTCGAGCGGGCGCTCGCGAACCCGAAGGACGAGCTCGTCGCGCTCGTGTCGCAGTCGTTCCGGATGCGACGGAAGACCCTCGTCAACAATCTCACAGGCTTCCGGGATCTCGCGAAGGCAGACGCCGAGGCGACGATCGTCGCCGCAGGGCTCGACCCCCGCATCCGCGCCGAGGCGCTGTCACTCGAGCAGTTCGACACGCTGGGGACGGCGGTAATGCAGGCGACAGGCGATGAGGCGAGAGGCGATGAGTAGGCGCAGTCACCGTTGACCACCCGTGGCAGACTCGCGTCGACGAACGAGAGTCTGTCATCGTGACGGAGCAGGCGGCTGTCGCGCCTGCCGGCCAATCGCCCTCCGCCTTTCGTCTCTCGCCTACTTTCGCCTCTCGCCTCTCGCCTTTTTGCCTACTCCTTGACTGCTATGAAATCGATTTCGATCGGGGCGCCGAGCGGGAGTTTTGCGACCTGGATGGTGCTGCGCGCCGGTTTGTGATCGCCGAAGTACTCCGCGTAGATCGCGTTCATCGCCTGAAAGTCGGCGAAATCGATCAGGAACACCGATGCCTTGACGACGTTGCGAAACGACAGGCCGGCCTCGGCGAGTACCGCGCCCAGGTTGTCGAACACCTGCCGGGCCGAGGCTTCGAAGCCCCCTTCGACGAGCTTTCCGGTCGCCGGGTCGAGCGGAGTCTGCCCGGAGAGGTAGTACGTTGCGCCCACGCTGACGGCCTGAGAATAGGGGCCGATCGCCTTCGGAGCCTTGTCGGTCGAGTGATAGTTCATCATGCCTCCGTCGTCCCCGCCGCGGGGACCGCAGGACCCGGAGTATATCGCCGGGCAAGGCCCTGCCGCCCTGATATACTTCGTTCATCTCTGACTACGGCAGCAAGGTGATGATGTGACATATCCAGGCAACTCCTCCCTGCCATCCGAAGTTCGGAATCGCGTGGCGCAGACGTTCCATCAGTCGGTTGCCCTCTTCAAAGAGGGACGTGCGGACGAAGTGCGCGCCGGTTGCGAGCTGATCATCAAAATGGATCCGCATTTTGCCCCGGCGAAGCGGCTGCTCGAGAAGCTCAGCAACCCGATGGCCCAGATCGACGTCGATGCGCTACTCGCGTCGGTCGACCCTGGCGAGTCGGGAGCGGTTGCCGAGGCGCGGAGCGCGCTCGAGGCGCGCGACTTTCGTCGCGTGACGGAGCTCTGCTCGAGCATTCTCGGATCCGATCCGACGAATGCAGCGGCACAGGAGCTCGGATCCGCGGCGAGCGAAAAACTGGAGGCCGAGCCGTTCGTTCTCCAGTTCGTCGACAAGGCACGCAACGAGATCGCCGCCGGGCGGCTCGATGCCGCGAACGCAGCCATCGACAAGGCGCGATCCCTCGACGAAGACCATCCGGCCGTGAAGGCAACGCTCGCGAGCTGGGCGGCGGCGCAGGCTGGCGGCAACGTCATTCCGTCGTTTGACGCGGCGGCGGGTGCGTTCGACGCGCCGGCGGAGCCCGAGGCCGCCTCGCCGGGCGGATTCGATTTCTCTTCGGCCTTCGTGGTCGACTCTCCGCCGCCGGAACCAGCGCCCGCCGCGCCCTCGGCGAGCGGAACTCCCGCGGCGGACTTCGGCTTCACCTTTGAGGAGGAGCAGAAAGCAGCTGCTGCGGAACCGGAACCGGAGCCCTTCGACACTCCGTTCGCCGCCCCGGTCGATTCCGGAGGACCCGCGGAATTCGACTTCACGACCGCGGCGGTCGACCTGTCTCCCGACGACGCCTCGAAGATCAAGCAGTATCTCTCCGAAGGCGACGCGGCTTACGGGCAGCAGGACTTTCAGAAGGCGATCGATCTCTGGTCGCGCATCTTCCTCATCGACGTCACCAACGACGAGGCGTCACAGCGCATCGAGCTCGCGCGCAAGAAGCGGCTCGAGGTCGACCAGCAGATCGACGACCTGGTAGTCGCCGGAACGCTGGCCTTCGAAAAGAGAGACTTCGGCTCGGCCCGCGAGAGATTCGAGGAGGTGCTGCGGCTCGATCCGACGCATTTCAACGCGAGCGAGTACCTCGAGAAGCTCAACGACGCGCAGTCGGGAGTCGCGATCAGCGAGCCTGCACGGCCGCCGCACCCGGCCACCGTGGCGCCGCTCGACGATCTGTACGACGACTACCAGTCGAATGAAGAATCCGGCACGCCTGGCGACGAAGACGCGTTCGCGGCGCCGACCACGGGCCGCGTCCGCACGGCGCCCGCACCCTCGGCGAAACCGAAGAAAGGCATCCCGAAAGTCGCGATCATCGGGGGACTCATCGCGCTTCTTGCCGTCCTCGCGGCCGGTGGCTGGTTCATGTTCGGACCGAAAGGTCCGAAGTTCGATCCGGCGCTCACACAAAAGGAGCTCGATCGCGCGGTGAACTTCGCGAGCCTCGGCGAGTACGACCGGGCCATCGAAGTCCTCAAGGCGATCGACAGCACCGACCCGATGCACAACCGCGCGCTCGAGCTCATTGCCGATTTCCAGGCACAGAAGTCCCAGGCTCGGGACAAGGCGGCACAGGTCGACTACCAGGCACGCCTGACGAAGGCGCGCGAGGCGTTCGCCATCAAGAACTATCTCGAGGCCAAGTCGCAGTACGAATCGGCGTCCGCGATCAAGCCGCTGCCGCCTGAAGATCAGGCGAACTACCAGATAGCGGGCCAGCAGGCGGCGAAGCTCGACGCGGCGCAGGTCCTCTTCAAGGAAGGCCGCTACGTCGAGTCGATCGGCGCGCTCGAGCAGCTCCTGGCCGAGGATCCGGAGAATGTCTCCGTGCGGCTGCTGATGGCCGGCGCGCACTTCAACCTGGGCCGTTCGCTGCTCGAGACCGAGCAGCTCGGACAGGCCGCCGAGCAGTTCGGCAAAGCGCTCGAATACAATGCTCAGGACGAGTTGGCGCAGCGCGCGCGCGATTTTGCGGTTCGCTACGACGACAAGCCAAAGGACCTGCTGTACAGGATCTTCGTGAAGTACCTGCCACTCCGCTGAGTTCTGCCGCCGGGGGGAAGGGAGGTCGGGATGACGGTGAAATTCGATGAGCTCGAGCTCTTCAAGGGGCCGGACGAGGTGCCGCAGGGGCTTCGCGCCGTGACGATGGAGACGGAGGAGCCGTCGCCACCTGCGGCGGCCGTACCGGCGCCTCGGTGGCGACGAACGCTCGCCTTCGCGACCGATGCGTCGCTGTTTCTCGCGCTCGCGCTCGCGATGAGCCCCCTGCTGGAGATGCGCACCACCTTCGAGGCGACCGTGCGCGCCGAGTGGCCCGCCCTGGTGTCGTTCTCGGCGTTCATCCTGCTGCTTTCGTTCCACTACTTCGTGGTGAGCTGGGCCGTGTGGGGACGCACCGTGGGCGGATCGATCTTCGATACGCGGGTTGCGGCCGTCGACGGCGGGCCGATCGATTTCAAGAGCTCGGCGCGCCGCTGGGCGTGGATGCTCGCATCGATCGCGACCTGCGGCCTCGGATTTTTCGTCGCGCTGTTGCCTGGCGGCCGCTCGCTCGCCGACCGCATGTCCCAGAGCAAGTCGCTGGTCAGCTGAAGCGCGCACAGCGCGCCAGCGATCGCGACCGCGACTACCCGGTCATCGACCTCCATGGGTCGGTGGCGGCGTCGAATGCGACCGTGCGGTCAACGCGACGATGGGAACCAGTGGTAGAGGAAGAAGTAGACGAGCACGCCGGTGACCGAGACGTAGAGCCAGATCGGAAGGGTGATGCGGGCGATTCTGCGATGCTTGTCGAACTTCTCGCGCAGGCCTAACGTCAGCGTCACGATTGCCAGGGGAACGACGATTGTGGCGAGCGGGATATGCGTGAAGAGGATGAAGAAGTACGCCGTGCGCGCCCACCCTTCTCCCAGGAACTTCGTCATGCCGGAGTTGTTGTGGTAGATCAGGTACGAGACGAGAAAGAGCGTGGACGACGCGCACGCCGAGAGCATCAGCTTTTTGTGCGCCTCGCGGTTTCCCCGCCGGATCTGCAGGTACGCCGAGACGAGAAGGAGCGCGCTCAACCCGTTGAGAGAGGCGTTGACCGCGGGAAGCGAGTTGATCCACTCCACCGTCGTCACTCCTTCGAGAGCGCGACGACGTTTTCGCGCATGATCTCGAGCTGCTCCGCATCGAACGAATCGTAGTAGGCGCGGATCTGTCCCGTCTTGTCGACGAGGACGAACTTCGTGCTGTGGACGATCGGCTCGTTCGGCGTGCCTCCGTCCTTCGGCGCCGCGAGCTTGAACCCTTCGATCGACAGCTTCGAGATCGTGTCGCGCGATCCCGTTAGAAAGACCCAGCGGTCTCCGACGTCGTGCTTCTGCCTGTAGGCGCGCAGGATCTCGGGCGTGTCGTGCCCGGGATCGACGGAGATCAGAACGTATCGCACCGCGATGTCGGGCGGGACCTCGGAAGCGAGCCGCTTCATCGCCTCCATCATCGTCGGGCAGACGCCGGCGCAGCGCGTGAAGATGAACGCGTAAACCGCGACGCTCTGGTTGAACTCGGAGAGCGAACGCGTTCTTCCGCTGTCATCCGTCAGCGTCTCGGCCGGAACGCTGAAGAGAACCGGAAGCGCGGACTGCTGCTGGCATGAGAGCAGCAAACCACTCGTGAGGAAGATCAGCGCGGCGAACGCCGTTCGGCGCATCGGCAGTTTTTCCTTTCTGTCCCGGCCACCGCGAGAGCGGGGCGCGGTTGCAGCGAGGCGAAGAGTATCAGAAGCAAGGCGAGAGGCGATGAGGCGAGAGGCGATGAGGCGATGAGGCGATGAGGCGATGAGGCGATGAGGCGAT
>JBPPMG010000197.1:0-3214 GCA_051305935.1 Thermoanaerobaculia bacterium | reverse complement strand
CCCTTGCATTCACCAGCCGCCACGGCTAGCCTCTTCGGAATCAGGCGATGGGAGGTGGTCTCGCCCCTCATCCCTCGCCCCTCGTCCCTCCTCATGAAAAAGATCACCCGCCTCCTCGACATGATGGCGCTGCTCGAAGGGCGCCGCTCGCGGCCCGTTCGCGAGCTCGCCGCGCATTTCGAGACGACCGAGCGGACGATCTTCCGCGATCTGGCCGATCTCGAGGAGCTCGGCTTTCCCCTGACCAGCGACGAGCACGGCTATCGAATCATGGATGGGGCGACCATGCGGCCGCTCCATCTCGACGCCGGCGAGCGCGCGCTGCTCCGTCTCCTCGTCGAGAATCCCTCGGTCCGCAAGCCTCCGGCGCTCGCGCGGCGTCTGGAGATCCTCGCCGCGAAGCTCGATCGGATCGCGCCTCCCTCCGGCCCTTCGAAGCTCGTTCTCGCCGGCATCGACCGCTCCAGCCCGATCCAGCCGGGGGTCATCGAAGCGATCGAAGGCGCCATCGAGCGCGGTGAGGCGATCGAGATGGATTACGCCTCGCTGCGGTCGGGGGCGAGGTCGAGGCGCGCCGTGGAGCCGTGGGCGATCTTCCATCGTTCCGAGGCGTGGTACTTCGTCGGACGGTGCCAGCGGCACGACGAGGCGAGGATGTTTCGCCTCGACCGCATAGCCTCGGTGCGCCAGGTCGGCACGCCCTTCGAGCGCCCGGCCGACTTCGATCTCGAGAGCTTCCTCGGCGGCGCGTGGAGCCTCTATCACGGCCACGGAGGGGAGCTGCGCGAGGTCGTGATCCGTTTCGATGCCTCGCTCGCCCCGCTCATCGCCAACGCGCGACACCATGAGGGAGAGCGCATCGAGCGCCTAGCCGACGGCGACCTCGAGTACCGGGTCGAGCTCCGCAACCTCGACGAGATCGCCCGCTGGATCGCCGGCTTCGGCGGCCACGCCATCGCGACCAGCCCTCCGGAGCTCGTCGCCAAAGTGCGCGAGCTTGGAGAAGGCGTAGTACGCGAGCATGCCGCTCCCCTAAAGCTCGCCGCGAAGACCGCGAAGAAGTAGTGGCTGAGGTTCCTCGCGTAGGGACCGGCTGCGCCGGTCCGGTCGCGAAGCGACGGTGAGGGGGATTGGGGGAAGGACGCTCGACGAAAACCGTTGAGCGCGACCGAAGGAACTCAAAATGGCAGGATTCCGCCACCTGCCCGTTTCTCCCGCCTCGCTCCACTGACAGCTTCTGTCATCCCCTCTTGAGACGATCTCCTCCCGCGAACTCCGCGAAGCCAAACGCCAGGAGGAGAAGTGACCCTTGAGCCTACGCTCCCTCAATCCCGATCGCGTTTCCCACGACCACGCACAACTCCCGTCATGAGCGACCCGATCGATGCCGCTCACCTCGGTGCCGTTCTCCGTGAGATCGGCGCACTCGCCTGCGTCCCGGCGCGCGTCTATCTCAGCGGCGAAGCGAGTGCGGTCTTCGTCGGCTGGCGCAAAGTCGCGACATCGATCGATCTGCGATTCGAGCCGGAGGAGGAACAACTCCTCCGCGCTCTCCCCGCGCTCGGCGTCCGCCTCTGGACTCCGATCCGGATCGCCGCGCCGACCGATCATCTCCCCGAGCTCCCCGGCTGGCGCCGGCGAAGCCCTTTCATCCGCACGGCCGGCTGCCTCGACTTCCACCACTACGACTTCCACGCCCAGGCGCTCGAGCGGATCGAGTGCAACCAGGAGACCGACATCCGCGATGTCGTTGAGATGATCCATCGCGGGCTTTTCGACCCGCCGCACCTTCTCGGCCTCTTCAACTGGATCGAACCGACGTTCCACCGCTACCCCGCCATCGACACATCGCTCCTCCGCGCCCGCCTGGAGGCGATCGCCCAGACGACTGGTTAGAAGTCGCCGAAAACCAGGTGGCCGCGGCTTTCCGGCGGCCCCGGCCACGGCGAGACGAGCATCAAGCCACCCGGCCCGCAGTGATAGCGCCGCGCTGACCGATCTCTCGGCGAAAACTCCGCGCGCAACCGAAGGCCTGCAGGATCCCGCCACCTGCGCCCTTCTCCTCGCACCGGCCAACACAGCTGCCGTCTCCCCACTGACAGCTCCTGTCATTCCTCTCTGAGACGATCCCCGTCGAAGTCGCCCGTCTCGAACCGCCCGCCAACCAAAGGAGCCTGCCCATGACGAAACGCCTCGCTTCGATTCTCACTCTCCTCCTCGTCACCTCAATCGCCGCCGCACAGCCGGTCTTCCTCTCTCCGGAACCGGACCTTCCATCTATGACGGCCAAGTCCCTCGGCTTGAGCGCAGCCCGTGCCGACAAGCGGATCGTCCGGGGCACGGATGAAGGGCGCGTTGCCTCCGTGCGGGAACTTCTTTCCTCGCAAGGCGTGCGGCGGGACGGCATCGAGCCTCAGGCCGGAACCTGCTCGTTCACGCAGACGGCTTGCAATTGAAACGAGACCGGCTCAACTCCGCCGACTGCACCCTCGACGATGGAACCTACACGGAGTTCTGGCGCTTCTCAGCAACGGCCGGCCAGCGGATCGTCGCCAGCATGCGATCGACATCGGTCGACAGCTATCTTTTCCTCGTGGACCCGGACGCAAAAGTAGTAGCTGAAAACGACAACGGGGGAGGTGGATCCAATGCCCGGATCGACTTCACGCTGACCGACACAGGGGAAAGGCGCGGAGAGGTCAGTCTCACCGGGTGCGTGACGCGAGGGCGGTCACCGTAGCATGCGCGCTACAGCACGACCCGCGTCGCGCGCAGTCGCGCCCGGAACGCTTCCGCGATTCGCGCCGTTCCGTATCCCTGTTCGATCAGCACGAACGGCACGCCGGACGCCTTGCAGGCCGCGACGACGCGGTCGGCCACCGTGTGCGAGATGAAGCTTCGCGGGAGAAGGATTCACTCCACGCTCCCCGCGAGGATCCGCTGCTCGAGTAGTTGCGCCTCGGCGTCGCTGTTGGGCAGCCACTCGAGCGTTGCGAAGCGAAAGATCGCCTCGATCGATCGCCTTGCCGCTTCGCGCGGCTCGCCGCCGATCATCGCCGCCGCCGTCCCTTCGGTCAACTGGATGCCCTGGGTGGTGTCCGTCGCGGTGAGGATGTGTCCTTCACCGTCGGGGGTCACTTCGCCGGGGTTCTACCAAAGAGTTTGCCGGAGAGGAGCAAGGGTCGAGCGCATTGGCCCGGCGGAAAGGCTGTCT
>JBPPMG010000171.1:0-3478 GCA_051305935.1 Thermoanaerobaculia bacterium | reverse complement strand
GAAGATCGGCGACCTCTCGAACCTCGAGTTCGACGTCATGGCGAAATACGCGCAGAATCTCTTCCTCCGGTACCTCCCCACGAGAGACCTTTGATCGTCTATCGAAAAGGCGGCTTGATCCGCCTGCTGCGCCACACGGCACCCGATCCCCCATTCTGGGCGGCAGGGACGGCCCTCCCTTACTCGGCGCGCCGCACGAGCCCGGTCGTCGTGGATTGGATCAACCTGGTCGCGAGCCGGAGCGAGTACGAAGAGGTCGAGGTGGCATCGGCGGTCACGGAGACGATCCGGCGCTCGAATTATCTCCGTCCTCCTCTTCTGGTCGACGCGACCGGGCCGGCCGAGGCGGTCTACGCGCGCGGAGCGGAAGCGGCGCTGGCGGCGGCCGAGGCGGGGCTCGATACGCTGCTGCTCGTCTCCACCGAAGGGGCGATCCCCGAGCGAAAACACGACCGGCTCACGATCGCGATCGCCGCGTGGCCGTCGGAGACGATCGCGGGAATCGAGCCGCTCGGGAAGCTCGCGACGAGCCGCGGACACGATCACGGCGTCGTGGTCCCGATCATCCCGCCCGAAACGACCGAGCTTCCGCTGCTCGAGGAAATCGCGGACGCGGCGGCGCGAGGCGGGGCGGCGTTTCTCGCTGCCGTTCCGATCGACGTCGATCCGACCGCCAGGCGCGCGCTCGCAGAGCGAAAAGATGTTGACCAGGAGACGCTGTCACTCCTGTTCGAGACCGATCTCGAGTTGCTGACCGTCGCGACCGAACGGCACGTCGCGGCGCTCGCGGCGGATCGAAAGATGGCGGATCTCGTTCCGGTCCCTGGAATGGAACCGGGTTCGAACTGGTCGGTGTCGGCGGCACTGGCGTCGACCGGCAACCGGATGATCCGGATGAATCGCGACGTGGAGTTCGGCTGGGAGATCCTCCGCGCCTCGCGCACCATCGCGGCTCTCGGAACGCCGATCCGGCGGATCGCGGCGGCGGCGAGCCTGGCTATCATCGAGCCGCTCGAGCCGATGATCGCCGAGGCGGTCGAGGAGTGGCTGGCGGACGGAAAGTCCGAGCTCATGGATGACATCGATCAGTCGTGGCGCCTGCGGCGGGACCACGGAGTGGCGTGAGTGGCCGGAGCGTTCCAGGTGGCCGGAGCTTTCCAGCTCCGGCTCGTGCCACGAAGCGGGTTCATGCAGGCAGGCCTGAAGCGTCCTCACCGAGACCGATTCGTGTTCGATGCGCAGGAACCTCGTTTCCTGGGGGCTCCCGACTCTCCGCTTCGTGGCACGGCTGGCGGAGCTGGAAAGCTCCGGCCACTTTCAGCCGCGGAAGCCGGTGCGGGACTGCTCGAAGCGGACTTTTTCGAATCCGAGGGTGATGAGGAACTCCCCGAGCTTGCTCTGAGCGTTGGTGTCGGCGAGGCGAAGGATCCCCTTGTCGAGCGCCTCCTTGCGGATCGAGCGCTCGGCGTGTGCGCGCACGCGCCCTTCGAGCTGAGGATCGCTCCGGCGGAGGAAGCCAGTCTCCCGGGTCATGACCCGCGACTGGTCGTTGTCGAGACGGCTGATCAGAAGCTCGGAAGCCGGGAGGCGAAGAACCAGCGTGCCGTCGGCATCGACGCGGACGTCGTCCCTGGTCAGGCGGGAAAGATCGATTCCGGCGACGACGTCACCCACCGCGAGGAACGTCATCTCGTCGCCGGCGAACGTGTCGGGGATCATCCCGCGCGACTGACGGATGGTCGACACGTGCATGACGCGCATCGAGGCCGTCTCGAGGCGGCTCAGCTCACGGACGCGCATGACGAGAGCGCCGAGATCGATCTGCTTCTCGCGCGGCTCGATGATCCGGTCGATTGCGGCGTTGGCAGCGCGCGAGGTCGTGCGCACCATCCATCTGCCGGTCGCGACCAGTCCCGCGAGCATCAGAACGATCGCGATCGCCACCACGATCCATGCGCGGTTGTTCTTCATGATCGATCGAACGGAGCCCCCGGAGGAGAAATTCTTACGAGGTTTCTTCTCCCGACCCGTCGTCGTCGCTTTCGGCAGCGAGACGGCTCAGGCTTTCGAGCACCTCGACCTTGGCGGCCTCGAGCGCAAGCCGGTCGATCTTCTGGGTCTCTTCCATCGTGCGCCGCGCGTCGATCCGCTCCTCGATCTGCCGTGCGGCGGGGACCAGCCGCGAGTCGATCGAGCGCATCGCCTCGTTGTACCTCGAGACCGCCTGGTTGAGCGACTTTCCGACTCCCTGAATGTGCTCGAACACCTTGAGAAACCGGGAGTAGAGCTCGGCCGCCAGCTCGATCGACTTCTGCGCGTTCTCCTCGAGCTCCTCCGCCTTCCACCCTGAATTCAGCGCCTTCAGCAACGGAACCAGGATCGTCGGCGACGCGAGCACGATGTTCTTCGAAGCCGCGTACTCGAAGATCCCGGGATCGGTGATCATCGCCGACGAGAGGAAGTGCTCGCCCGAGATGAAGAGGATCGTGAAGCTAAGGCTCTTGCCGAGAGACTTCTGCACGTACTCCTGGTATTCCTTCCGGCTGAGCGAGTCGATGTGCCGCCGGAGGTTGGCCGCGTGCTGAGTGAGAAAGTCCCGCCTTCTCTTCTCGTCCGGCTCTTCGGCGGCCGCCAGGTAGGCGTCGATGGGCGACTTCGAGTCGACCGCGATCACGCGGTTCTCGGGAAGCCGCACGACCATGTCGGGGCGAAGGCGGCGATTGTCCTCCCCCTCGATCGAGTATTGCCACTCGAAGTCGCAGAAGCTGCTCATTCCGGCGAGCTCGACGCAGTTGCGGAGCGTGTTCTCTCCCCAGCTTCCGCGCACCTGCGGAGCGCGGAGTGCGGTCGCGAGACGCGAGGCTTCGCGCTGCGCCGACGCGCTCGTCTCGTTCATCTGTCGGATTGTTTCGGTCAGGCCGCTGAAGGCCTCGACGCGCTCCTTCTCGGAGCGGTGAAGCTGCGCCTGATAGTCATCCAGCATTTTCCTGACCGGCGTGAGGAGGCCCTCGATCTCTGATTTTTTCTGATCGACGGTCGATACGATGTTGTCGCGGTTGCCGTCGAGATGGGGCTTGACGACGTCGAGCAGCTGCTCGACCGCTCCCTTGAGCGCCGTCTGCGAAAGTTGCGCGTACGTCCCCTCGAGCTGCCTCCGCGTCTGTTCGACGAACTGGATCGTCTCCTCGGCGCGCTCCTGCAGTTCCTTGCAGCGCGTCTCCGCCGTCACCCGCGCATGCTGCTCTCCCTCGAGCCGCGTGCGGAGCGCGGCCAACTCGCTGGCCGACCGCTCGCGAAGCTCTTCCACGGAACGATCGAGCCGCTCCCGTTCGAGCCGCGCGGCGTCTCGTTCGCCCAGAGCCCGCTCGGCGACCGCGCGGCTGCGCGAGCCCGAAAGTGCAAAGTAGAGAGCTGCGGCCGCGGCCGCCAGGACTGCTGCCAGGAGAATGAGAGCCAGAGGATCGAGCATCCCCTCCAT